>NZ_JAKRGA010000002.1:316470-632941 GCF_022347785.1 Psychrobium sp. MM17-31 | reverse complement strand
CTTGTAGTTACAGACTGCTTAGTGACAGATACATTAGATACAACTTGTCCTTCTTTACTCGCCGAAACGGCCGTAGAATTTGAGGGAGTTGAACTTGGGAGAATATCTGCCATTATTGCCCGTAATTAATTGAAGTCGTTCGATAATCGAAATTACCATAGTAATCGATCGTATGTGTTTTAGCACTTACTGTTATTATGATATGTAAAGTATCGGCGCAGGTGCTGGTATACTTGAGCGATTAAGTTTTAAAGAATAGTTTTTGAGGAATAATTGATGGAAAAAAAACGCAGCCCGCTTAAACGGTGGCACTTATCCATTGTGGGAGCTCTTTGTGCTTCGTTATTTACTGTTTCGTCAGTAAATGCCGAGGAAGCATCGGAGCAGGAAAAAGAAGCGGTGACGTTGATTGATGCGGAGCGCTCTGATCCTTGGGAAGGGTTTAACCGCGCGATGTGGGATTTTAATCAAAACTATCTAGATAAATATATCGCAAGGCCTGTGGCAATTGCTTATCGCGATTACATTCCAGTGCCTGCGCAAACGAGCATTTATAATTTTGCCAATAACTTCGAAGAGCCATCTACTATGGTAAATAACGCGTTGCAAGGCAATGTTGAAGACAGTGGTAATGCTTTTGCGCGGTTTTTAGTAAATTCTACCGCAGGGGTGTTCGGGCTATTCGATGTTGCTGAAAAAATTGGTTTAGCAAAGAAAGAAGATGAGTTTGGTGAAGTATTGGCGGTATATGGTGTCGACGCTGGCCCATACTTAATGCTACCGGGCTTAGGTCCAACGACATTGCGAAATGAAATTGGCGATCAAGTGGATAATTTGTACTTTCCACTAGCTGATATGTCGACGATGCAGAGCCTTGGCTTAACATTAGTTAAAGGAATTCACGTTCGCGCTCAGCTAATAGAGCAAGAAGGCGTGTTAAATTCATCGCTTGACCAGTATGCATTTGTAAAAGAGGCTTATTTCCAGAGTCGCTTGCACGATATTTATGATGGCGAAGTACCAAAGCCAGTCGAAGAAGAGTTAGACGAAGATTTTGATGACGATTTAGATGATTAATTAGCTCATTGTAATACTGTAAATTTAAAAAGCCCCGCCAACAATGTTGACGGGGCTTTTATTTTGGAGAGTTTCAGAAGTTAGCTAGCTGTTGCTGCTTTAGCTTCTTGCTCACTTTGATCGTTTGTTGCAGTCTCAACTGCTTTTTCCCATTTCTGAGTTACAAAAATCATTAATACTAAAATAACAGCACCGGCAATTAAGCTAATTGTTGCGATGTCGTAGTAAAGACCAGGTAGCGTACTTACGTTCTTAGGATCGTAGCCAGTTGCCAATAAACCAGCAACGATGTTACCGATAGAGTAGGTTAGTACGAATACGCCCATCATTTGACCAGCGAAACGCTTCGGCGAAAGTTTACTTACCGCACTTAAAGCGATAGGACTTAGACATAATTCACCAACACTGTGTAGGAAATAGGTAACTACTAACCAGTACGGTGCTACCTTCATGCCTTGAGCTGCATAAGTCGCTGCTGAGAACATCACCAAGAAACCAGATGCCATAATTAGCAGACCAATTGCACACTTAATGCCAGAAGTTGGATTGTAAACTTTCTTACCTAAATTGATCCAAAGCGCTGCAATAAACGGTGATAATACGATGATGTAAACAGAGTTTAGACCTTGGAACCAAGCTGTTGGAATTTCAAAGCTACCAATCATTCGGTTGGTGTGATCTTGAGCAAATAAGTTCATTGAAGAACCAGCTTGCTCAAATCCTGACCAGAACAGTGTTGAAGCAACACAGATCAAGAATAACGCAAGCATCCCTTTTTTCTCAGTTTCATCTAATTGACCTAAGAAAAATATGTAACCGAAGTAAAGGAAGAAAATAATTGTAAAGATAACAGCTGTGTAACCAGCAATAGTTACTGGATCAAAAGTTATCACGCCGGCAATACCTAGAACTGTTACAGTTGCAATACCT
The DNA here is from genome assembly GCF_022347785.1 of Psychrobium sp. MM17-31. Taxonomy (NCBI): domain Bacteria; kingdom Pseudomonadati; phylum Pseudomonadota; class Gammaproteobacteria; order Alteromonadales; family Shewanellaceae; genus Psychrobium; species Psychrobium sp. MM17-31. Next base: position 630,934 of record NZ_JAKRGA010000002.1, on the reverse strand, counting down.
GCCATGATAAATGCGATAACGCCCCAGCTTTTCTTTTCAGCAGATTGAGTCATTGGCTCAGATGCTTCGCTACCGTGGCCTTCTAAGCTGTCTAGCTTAGTGCGGAAGTATAGAAGACCTAAAGCCATGCCTACTGCAGCGGCGCCGAATGCCCAGTGATACCCCATAGATACGGCTAAGTAACCACACACAAGGTTACCGATCACGGAGCCTAGGTTAATGCCCATGTAGTAAATTGAATAACCTGCATCGCGGCGTGGATCGCCTGCTTTGTATAATAAGCCTACTAATGCAGAGATATTTGGTTTTAACAAACCAGTACCCAAAACAACTAGAACTAAACCTACAAAGAAGCTTTCATCTGTTGGCACCGCAAGCACGATGTGGCCACACATAATAATGATAGCACCGTACCAAATCGCTTTCTGGCTACCAATCAAACGGTCGGCAACCCAGCCACCTGAAAGGCCCATAAAGTATACTGCACCTGTATATAAACCATAGATAGCTGCAGCGTTAGCAGCGGTAATCCCTAAGCCACCGTCTTGCATTGCTGTCGTCATGAAGAGTACAAGAAGTGCACGCATACCGTAGTAACTCATGCGCTCCCACATCTCTGTGAAGAATAGCGTAGGCAAACCACGCGGATGGCCAAATACGTCAGTACTCGCACCAAATGAAGTTGGATTGTTCATAAAGTTTCCTATTTAAGAGTAAGTAATTAACCTGTCTCGATTGACTATTAGCAAATGCCAAGTTGATCAATTACTTAAATTTATTATGAGGCTGTTGTTGTAATATACGCATGCTGGCTTTTATTGCATTTTTAAGCGGAGGCCAGCGTAGCCTGCGCGACACTATAGCAAACTTTCGTCGAAGATGAATTGTTTCGCGAAGAATTGCCCCATTTGTAATAAATGGAAATAACTAAAGTGATGGATTTATGACCGTTTTATTCGCCAAAAGTTGATATAAACAACACTTGGCGTAAATTAACGATTATTTAACAGATTCGCGTTGTAGTTGGTTTGAGGATGGTGATAGAATTGCCGCCGAATTTAGCATAGGCCATTTTTATCATGCTACAAGGAAATAATCGTTGGTATTTACTATATTGTAAACCGCGCGAAGAAGAACGCGCTGTCCAACATCTGCAAAACCAGGGAATTGAGTCTTTTTATCCTGTTAAAAACGTTGAAAAGATCAGAAAAGGTGTCAAAAGCGTCAAGCATGAACCCCTCTTTCCAAATTACCTCTTTGTTAGTTTAGATCCTGATACAGCAAATTTTAATGCCGTTCGTTCAACGCGTGGCGTGTCTTCGTTTGTGCGTTTCGGCAAAGTTTATACACAAATTAGTGATGATATTATCCAGCGTCTGCGCGAGAAAGTCGCTGTGAATAGCACTGGTGTGGATATCTCTGCGATGCCAAAAGCTGGCGATAGTGTTGTGATTAATTACGGCGTATATCAAGGCCTTGAAGCAATATTTAAAGTTAGTGATGGGCTAGAGCGCTCAGTACTACTTATTAAGTTAATTGAGCAACAGGCTGAATTAACAATTGAAAACAAAAATTTTAGATTGAAATAAGTAAACTACTGCATTCGTTCGTAAGACGATTACCGCGATTAGTTTTTTCAATTCTGGCGAATGAGGAGCTACGACCTTAGGGCGGTAGCGTACCTAAACGGTAGAAAATATCGTTTTACTCTCTACAAACGATTTGTAGTTTGATACTCTCTTTTTCTTTTGATTCTTACTATTTGGAGACAGTTTGTTTTGAAAAACACTGTAGTTCATCTTAAAAGTCTATTAATCGCTGCATTTTGTAGTGTTGCACTTGCATCATATTCAAGCAATGTCGATGCTGTTACTCCTTCTCCTGCAATGATTGCACAGTTTCAAAAGCTCCCTAAAGCTGAGCAGCAGAGATTAATGAAGCAGTATGGTATTTCTCCGGGAATGCTTAATTCTAATGTTTCAATACCACCAACAGTATTAGAGAACCCATCGGTTGTTCAGCCTCGAATAGAGCCTTTCCAAGAAAATAAAACTGTCAAAGAAGTCAAGGTAAACTCCTCGCTTGTTATTAAGAAGTATGGCTATGACATTTTTGAAGGCGAGCCTTCAACTTTTGCACCTGTCAGTGACATCCCTGTTCCAGCAGAATATTTAATGGGCCCAGGCGATGTGGTAAACGTTCAGATCTATGGTAAAGAAAATCAAACTTATTCATTAACCGTTTCACGTTCCGGTATGCTCGACTTGCCAAATTCTGGACCTGTTAGTGTAAATGGCTTGTCATTTGAAAGTCTGCAGGAACAATTAGGTCAAAAGATTGAAGAGCAATTTACGGGCGTAAAGGCAAACATCAGTTTAGGTGAGCTCCGTTCGATTCGTATTATTATTACTGGCGAAGCATACAAGCCAGGATCTTACACAGTGAGTTCATTGTCTACCATTACACAAGCGCTTTTCGTTTCAGGTGGGGTTAGTGACATAGCATCTTTACGTAATATTCAATTAAAGAGAGCTGGCAAGAAAATTGTTACATTCGATTTATATGACTTGCTAATGAAGGGCGATGCGAAGGATGACGTGAGGTTGCAATCTGGCGACGTTATATTCATTCCCCCTGTTGGTAATACTGCCACTGTGAAAGGCGATGTAAGACGCCCTGCTATTTATGAGCTGAAAGGCAACGAAACTGCTAAAGATTTAATCATGCTTGCAGCTGGCCTTAAAGCAAACGCTTACCCCAAAGCAAGTGTAATTGAACGTTATTCAGAGCAGTTTTTGCCAACGTTATTAAATATAGACCTAACTAATAAGTTGCAACAGAAAACAAAAATTCGAGATGGTGATATTTTAACTGTTCAATCAACGACTAACAAAATTAAGAATCAAGTGTTAGTTGCTGGCTCTGTGAGTCGCCCAGGTTTTTATCAATGGCGTTCTGGTATGCGAATCAGCGATTTGATTTCATCCCAATGGAGTGATTTAAAGGGCGTTGTGGATTTAAAATATGCGCTATTAACCCGAGAGGTAAATTTGCAGGCAGATATTGAAACGAGACAATTTAGCCTTGCAAAAATTTTTGAAGACAAAAACTCGTCAGATAATTTGTATTTAAAACCTCGCGATACGCTGATTATTTTCAGTCAAACAGGAACTATTGCAGAAGCTTTGGTTACAGAGAAACGAAATAAAAAACGCAATGTCACTTCAAATAATCGAGAAAGCTTTAATGAAATTAACGCTGAAATATACGAAGTTGATGAAGATGAACTAGAAGAGCTTTCAGAGAAAGAAGACCTTTCTAAACTCTATAAAGATAAATCACTCATTAAACGTAGCAGTGAATTTACTAGGCAAACCTTATTAAGACCGATAATAGACCAGCTGAAATCGCAAGATTTAGTTAATGGTGTAACAAATGTCGCAAGTATCTCAGGAGAAGTTCGCTTCCCAGGCGAGTATCCGGTTTCAAAAAACGCTCGAGTTAGTGATCTGGTTGCTGCAGCAGGTGGTATCAAAGAAAGTGCATTTATTAAACAAGCTGAATTAACCAAGTTTCACATTGATGCTGATGAGGGGGCTAGTGTTCATCATCAAAGTATTGCACTAAATAATGCACTCAATGGTATTGAGTTGGATAATTTGCTAGTTGAAAGTCGAGACCATCTAACCATACTAAAAATCCCGGCGTGGCAGGAAAATATGACCGTTACCTTAAAAGGAGAGGTTAAGTTTCCTGGTACTTATTCAGTACGCGAAGGGGAAACGCTTGATAGCGTGATAAAGCGTGCTGGCGGGTATACTGAACAGGCTTTTCTTGAAGGTGCAGTGTTTACACGAGAATCTGTAAAGGAACAGGAATTAACACAAATTATTAAATTTGCTGACCAGCTTAGGTTAGACATTGCGGCTAAAGGTTTGAGTGGCGATAATAGCGTTGCATTTTCAGAAGCATCTTTAATGTTAAAAGAACTAGAAAGTCTTCAAGCTGTTGGTCGAATGGTTGTATCATTGTCAAAGGAAAATAATAGTAAGCACAATGATTTATTGGTCGAAGATGGAGATATGTTACATGTTCCATCTCAAAAGCAAACTGTCACCGTCGTGGGAGAAGTTCAACACGCTTCTACTCACTTCTTTGAGGATGGTATTTCTTTTCATGAGTATATAACAAAGGCTGGTGGCATTAAAAAACGTGCTGATGATTCTCGTGCATATATTATTCGTGCAAATGGTTCTGTAGTGATACCTGAGAGTAATTTATGGTTTAGTGCTAAGGCACAAATTAAGCCAGGTGATACTATCGTTGTTCCTTTGGATACAGAGTATAAAGACAATCTAGAATTATGGTCTCAAGTCACCAGCATTATTTATAATGTTGCAGTAGCTGTCAGAGCAGTTCAAGGGTTATAACTATGAATTATGGTGATAAAGGAAATGAACTCTATCAACAATGGTTAGCTATGCAAACTAGTCAATCAGAAAAGAGAGAAAATGAGGTCGATTTGATTGCCTTATGGCAGGTCATTTGGTCAGAGAAATGGTTAGTTTGTACCATAACTTTTATCTTTGCCATTTCTTCCGTAATTTACGCGCTGTCCCTACCAAATGTATATAAGTCTGAAGCGTTGTTGGTTCCAGCAACTGAAGAACAGAATAGTTTAGGAGGACTTGCTTCACAATTTGGAGGGTTAGCTAGTCTAGCTGGTGTTAACCTTGGCGGCGCAGGAGGTATTGATAAAACAAATTTGGCAATTGAGATCATAAAATCCCGTATCTTTATTACTAGATTTATAGAGCAAAATGATCTCTTGATACCTCTAATGGCTACTAAAGGTTGGGACCCACAATTAAATAAGTTAATTTACGACTCAGATGCGTATAATACAAAGACTGGAAAGTGGTTGAGAAATGGCAAGGGTAAGCCTAGTGCACAAGAGGCATATATTGCTTTTAGGGCCTTAGTTGATATTTCACTAGATGAAAAAAGTTCATTGATACACTTATCTGTTAAACATTATTCTCCTTATTTAGCCAAAGAGTGGGTTGATGAGTTGCTTTACTCGATAAATCTTGAGATGAAAAATAGAGCTTTGAGTGAATCAGAGAAAAGTATTAGTTATTTAAAGCTCCAATTGAAACAAACTAATTTGAAAGAAATTAAAAATGTACTCTATCAAATTATTGAAGAGCAAACTAAGACTATTATGTTTGCTGAAATCAGAGAACAATTTGCTTTTAAAACTATAGATCCCGCTTTAGTTCCAGAATTAAAGAGTGGTCCTAAACGTGCCATTATTTGTATTGCAGGAACGTTTTTAGGTGGAATGCTGTCTGTAATGATTGTACTTATTCGTTATGTTAGAAAGAAAAAATAACTATTCGCAGATGCTTAGTTCGTTTAACTTAAAGCAGGTTTAGTAAGGTTGATTATGCAACTTATCTTATTACTTATTTTTACATTTCTGACTTCTTTCATTTGTATAGGTTTTGGGAAACCGATAGCAGTTAAACTAGGCTTAGTTGATAACCCTAATACGAGAAAGTTGCATGTAGGTTCAGTGCCGTTAGTGGGAGGAATCGCTGTTTATGTAGGTGTTTTAATAGGAGCTATAGTTTTTTTACCAATAAGTTTGGAATTGAATATATACCTAATTGCAGCGGCACTAATAGTATTCATAGGAGCTTTAGATGACTTCTATGATTTGCCTGTAAAACCAAGAATTATTGCACAAGTAATTGTTGCTAGTCTAATGATTTTTGGAGCCGATTTATACCTTGAAAACTTAGGGAACCTATTTGGATATTCGGACATAAATCTTGGCGCCATCGGCATTGCTTTTACCGTTGTTGCAGTAGTTGCAGCGATTAACGCTTTTAATATGATGGACGGGATCGATGGCTTAGTTGGGATGCTGTCTTTGATTACATTTCTTGCATTAGCTTTTTTGCTTAGTAGAGTTCAAAATGAATGGTTTTTACTGCCAGTATTATTTATATCTGCTATTAGTGCATATTTAATGTTTAATCTTGAGTGGCCAAGCTCGAAATTTAAAAAAGTTTTTATGGGGGATGCTGGAAGCATGCTGATTGGCTTAACTGTTGTTTGGTTATTAACAGTTGGCAGTCAGTCAGAAGTGCAAGCTTTTAAGCCCGTGACAGCCTTGTGGCTAATCGCTGTGCCTTTGATGGATATGGCTGCCATAATGGTGAGACGAATACGTAAAGGACAATCAGCATTTAAACCTGATAGAGATCATTTGCATCATATTTTTATGCGCGCAGGCTTTTCAGCACGCCAGACACTATTTTTCATTAGTGGTATTGCACTAGCACTGTCAATTATAGGTATTTTTCTTGATTCAATCGCTATGCCAGAGTGGATAATGTTGGCCCTTTTTGGTTTCGTATTCTTTATTTACGTTTATGCAATAAATCACATATGGCGATTATTAAGATTTTTAAAGAGATATAGATAAATTTATTACAAGGTTTAAAGATGGAAAGTAAGTTATTGTTAGAAAACCAGAAAATTTGTATTTTGGGCTTGGGTTATGTAGGTCTACCTCTTGCTGTTGAGTTTGGTAAAAAATATCAAACTATTGGCTTTGATATTAATAAAGGACGAATCAGTGAGCTAAAAGATGGAAAAGATAGTACTTTAGAGATCAGCTCAGACGAGCTAAAAAAGGTAAAAAGGCTTGAATTCACTTCAGAATTAAATGAAATTTCAGATTCAAATATTTATATTGTAACAGTACCTACTCCTATCGATAATAATAAGACTCCAGATCTTACGCCTTTAGAATCTGCATCAGCTACTGTAGCTCAGGTTCTTTCTGTAGGCGATATTGTTATTTTTGAGTCAACAGTTTACCCAGGTGCGACTGAAGAAGTATGTATTCCTATTATAGAACGGATTTCCGGGCTGAAGTTTAATGTAGATTTTTTTGCTGGGTATTCACCAGAGCGAATTAATCCAGGTGATAAAGTAAATACTTTAACGAATATTAAGAAAGTAACGTCAGGTTCTACGCAAACTATCGCAACAGTGATCGATGAATTATATAATTCTATAATTCACGCTGGAACTCATAAGGCTAGTTCAATAAAAGTTGCTGAAGCTGCTAAGGTAATTGAAAATACTCAACGCGATGTAAATATAGCTTTGATTAATGAACTTTCCATTATTTTTAATAAATTAGACGTTGATACGTTAGAAGTGCTAGAAGCTGCTGGTACTAAGTGGAATTTTTTACCGTTTCGACCTGGCCTTGTAGGGGGGCACTGTATAGGTGTAGACCCATATTATTTAACGCACAAAGCGCAGACGGTAGGGTATCATCCTGAGATGATTCTTGCGGGTCGAAGACTTAATGATGGAATGGGAGCATATGTAGTATCGCAACTAGTCAAAGAAATGTTGAAGAAAAGGATTCACATTGAAGGTGCTAACGTATTGATTATGGGACTAACATTTAAGGAAAATTGTCCTGATTTAAGAAACACGAAAGTTGTTGATATTATATCAGAATTGAAGGAATACAATATCAATGTTGATGTAACAGATCCTTGGTGCTCGAGTGAAGAAGCTAAAACAGAATACGGTCTGACGCTTAAGTCTGATTTATCAACAAATCACTATGATGCGGTTATTGTAGCTGTTGCACATAATACATTTAAAGAACTCGGAGTTGAGTATATTCGAAGCCTGAGTAAAAAGAATAGCGTCATTTATGATTTGAAGTATTTATTCCCAAGTGAAAGTGTAGATATGCGTTTATAAATATAGCTGTATATTTTTAAAAAAGTCTATTTGTAAGAAATTGTTAGTATATACATATGTCAAAATATAAACATGTAAAGCAACAGCTTATAGCGAAACCTAAAGTTTGGCTAATTACTGGTGTAGCAGGCTTTATTGGCTCTAATTTACTAGAAGAACTGCTTAAATTAAATCAAGAAGTCATCGGTTTAGATAATTTTTCTACGGGATATAGGCATAATTTAAGTGAAGTAAGAGAATTAGTTTCTGATGAACAGTGGGAGAGATTTACTTTTATTGAAGGTGATATCAGAGAATATGACAATTGTTTAGAGGCACTTAGGGGAGTCGATTATGTATTGCATCAGGCTGCACTCGGTTCTGTCCCTCGTTCTGTAGCAGACCCAATATCTTCCAATGAATCTAACATAACTGGCTTTCTAAATATGTTACAGGCATCGAAAGAGTTAAAGGTGAAGAGTTTTACATATGCCGCTAGTAGTTCTACTTATGGTGATCACCCTGTACTACCTAAAATGGAAGATAATATAGGAAACCCATTGTCGCCATATGCTGTTACTAAATATGTTAATGAATTATATGCGAACGTATTCGCTCGAGTATACGGTTTTAAATCAATAGGTTTACGCTACTTTAATGTATTTGGTAAGAGGCAAGACCCTGATGGCTCATATGCAGCAGTAATTCCAAAGTGGACCGCATCACTACTTAATGATGACGAAATCTTTATTAATGGTGATGGTAATACAAGTAGAGATTTCTGTTTCATTGAGAATACTGTCCAAATGAATATTCTTGCTGCTACTGCGAAAGATGAAGCAAAAGATAAAATATATAATGTGGCTGTTGGTGATAGGACGTCGTTGAATGAACTATTCCAGCTCCTCAAGGATACGTTAAACGTTATAGGTACTAAAGTTGATAGAGAGCCAATATATAGAGACTTTAGGGCTGGAGATGTTCGACATTCTCAGGCTGATATATCTAGGGCATCTGAATTACTTGGTTATTTACCGGAGTTTAATGTCGCGAGCGGGATCGAAAAATCGATGCCATGGTATGTTAATTTTTTGGCAAAAAAATGAAAATATTAATAACAGGTGGTGCGGGCTTTATTGGTTCTGCAGTAATTAGACATATAATTGAGCATACGAATGATTCAGTAGTTAATGTAGATAAATTGACCTATGCAGGTAATTTAGAATCTTTAATTAATGTATCGTCATCTCCGAGATATTATTTTGAACAAGTAGATATTTGTCACGGAGAAGAGTTAGAAAGGATATTCTCTTTATATAGGCCTGATGTCGTAATGCATTTAGCCGCAGAAAGCCATGTTGACCGCTCAATTGATGGGCCGTCAGAGTTTATTCAAACTAATATAATTGGGACATATACACTCCTAGAAACGGCAAGGAAGTATTGGCTTTCACTATCTCAAGAAAACAAAAAAAAATTCAGATTTCATCATATCTCAACAGATGAAGTATATGGTGATTTAGAGGGTACAGATGACTTATTTACCGAGAATACTAGTTATTCTCCAAGTAGTCCATATTCTGCATCAAAAGCATCTAGCGACCATCTTGTAAGAGCATGGGGCAGAACTTACGGTTTGCCGGTGGTGGTCACCAATTGCTCCAATAATTATGGACCGTTTCATTTTCCAGAAAAACTAATTCCATTGATAATATTAAATGCGTTAGAAGGGAAAGCATTACCAGTATACGGTGATGGTCAGCAAATTAGAGACTGGTTATATGTTGATGACCATGCGCAAGCGCTGTATTTAGTTGCAACTAAAGGAAAGGTTGGCGAAACCTATAATATTGGCGGTCATAATGAAAAGGCGAATATTGATGTTGTTAGAGCTATTTGCTCAATAATGGAAAAGTTAGTGCCGAACAAGCCTAATAACGTGGAAAAATACGAAGATTTAATTTGTTTTGTCGCAGATCGTCCTGGTCATGACGTTCGTTATGCAATCGATGCTGCAAAAATAGAGCGTGATTTAGGATGGTCTCCTATGGAAACTTTTGATAGTGGTATTCGAAAAACTGTCCAGTGGTACCTGTCTAATGAAAGTTGGTGGAAAAGAGTATTAGATGGCTCGTATACGAGAGAGCGTTTAGGTATAAAAGGGTAGATTGATGAAGGGAATTATTTTAGCAGGCGGTTCAGGTACGCGTCTACATCCTATAACTCAAGGAGTTTCGAAGCAGCTTTTACCAATTTATGATAAGCCAATGATATTTTATCCGTTATCTGTGCTTATGTTAGCCGGTATTCGTGATGTATTAATTATTTCGACACCTGAGGATATTAGTGGTTACCAACGCCTTCTGGCGGATGGTAAGCAATTTGGGATCAATGTCTCGTATGCTATTCAACCTTCACCAGATGGTTTAGCGCAGGCTTTTATTATCGGAGAAGAATTTATCGGTAATGACAGTGTTTGTTTAGTATTGGGTGATAATATTTTCTATGGACAGGGCTTTACTCCAAAGTTAACTAACGCCGCTAGCAAAAATCACGGTGCAACTGTTTTTGGTTATCAAGTCAAAGATCCAGAACGCTTTGGCGTTGTCGAATTTAATGACAACATGAAGGCGCTTTCTATCGAAGAAAAGCCTGAAAAACCGAAGTCAAATTATGCTGTTACAGGTCTATATTTCTACGACAATGATGTAGTAGAAATTGCGAAATCTATAAAACCATCAGAGCGCGGTGAATTAGAAATTACTTGCATTAATAATGTTTATTTAGAACGCGGTGATTTACATGTCGAACTACTGGGGCGTGGATTTGCCTGGTTAGATACTGGGACTCATGAAAGTTTGTTAGAGGCGAGTCATTTTGTTCAAACTATAGAGCATAGACAAGGCTTAAAAGTAGCTTGCTTAGAGGAGATTGCGTGGAGTCAAGGTTGGCTTTCTCATCAGGAGCTTTTAAATCGCGCCGATAAGTTTAAGAAAAACGGTTATGGCGACTATTTGAAGAAACTTGCTAAGGAAAATACGTGAGCTTAATAAAATTAATAAAATTTGAATCTCTTGGCGATGAACGAGGGCAACTTATTTCGCTTGAAAGCAATAAAAACATACCATTTGACATTAAGCGTGTATATTACATGCATGGCATGGAAAGCGACAAACCAAGAGGTTTTCATGCGCATAAAGACCTTCAGCAAGTATTAGTTTGTGTTAGCGGCAGTTGCAAAATTTTGATGGATGATGGTAAGCAACAAGAAACTGTCGAATTGTCTGATTCTAGTGTAGGGCTATTCATCGATAAGATGATATGGCGGGAAATGCATGACTTTAGTGGTGATTGTGTGTTAATGGTGCTAGCAAACGCGTGGTATGATGAATCTGATTACATTAGAGGTTACGACGTATTTAAGCAACTTATGTCAGGAGAGAACAAATGAAAGAAGTGATTTTAAAAACATTTAATGAAGCATTGCAGCAAACTGATAAACCGATGCAATATGAAGAAATCAATGATGACGCTGTGCTTTTAGAGACCGGATTAGATTCTCTTGGGTTTGCAATTTTAGTTGCATTGTTGGAAGAAGAATTAGATATAGATCCATTTCAGATTATGGACACGCCTGTTTACCCAAGAACATTTGGTGAGTTTGTAAGTATTTATGAGTCTTGCAATGCCTCATAAACTTATTGAACTTATTGATTTAATTCCGTCTGATAGAAGTTTTATTGTTTCTCATAAAAAAAACGTAAATTATGGGCAGTTAAAAGAGCTCATTAATAGGTTTTCATCTCTATATTCTTTTTTGGAAAATGCTCGTTGTGCGATAAGAGCTGATGTGAATTCTTCGTTGGCACTTTACCTTCCTTGTGTTGATAGTCTGGCATCAGCCATATTTTTACAACCAGCTAATTTATCACAAGAGGCTATCGATAATTTTTATTTAGCTGCTAGCATCGAATACTTAGTTGATATCTCTGATGACAACATCGTCGTCACTTCGATTGAGCATAAAGAAACTATACACAAAGAACATGAAGGTTGGCTGTTAGCAACTTCAGGTACTACAGGGAGCCCCAAGTTAGCATCGTATAAGTTGGCATCTTTACTATCGACATGTAAAGCAGACCTGAAGGTAGGAAAAGAATATGTTTGGGGGGTATGTTATGACATTAATCGATTTGCTGGTCTGCAAGTGTATTTACAAGGTATAAGCTCTGGTTCTTGTTTAGTAATCCCTGATGGTATTGACTCTCCAAATTCGTATATTGAATTATTTTCATCTAATTCAGTAAATGCAATGTCAGGTACTCCTTCGTTTTGGCGTAAACTACTCATGTCTCCTGCTTGCTCACTCCTTCCTCTTAAGAGAATAACACTAGGCGGAGAGATCTCTGATCAAACAATTTTAAATGCACTCAAAAGACAATATCAGCACGCAACTATTGTTCATATTTATGCGTCAACGGAGGCTGGTGTCGGCTTTTCTGTTAAGGATGGCAAAGCAGGTTTTCCCATTGCATATTTGAGTAATGATAATCACCTTTCGCTAAGCTTGAAGGTTAAGGGAGATAATTTGTGGATTAAGACTGCAAGAGGCTCGAAAACATTATTAGTAGGTGAGCTAGAAGTTGATGAACTCGGTTATATAGATACTGGTGATGTCGTTAAAATTAAAGATAATAGAGTTATTTTTTGTGGCCGTAAAAATGGCTCAATCAATGTTGGTGGTAGCAAAGTAATACCAGAAGAAATCGAGGCCGTATTAAATTTATTTGAGCATATTTCGTTGTCTAGAGTATTTGGTAAGAAGAGTGCGGTCTTAGGGACTTTAGTTTGCGCTGAAATCGTAGTCAATGAAACTGCAAAGTCTCTAGATAACAAAGAGTTGAAGTCTCAAATATTGAGACATTGTAGGGAACACCTAGAGGCATATAAAGTACCTGCATTAATAAAAAATGTTGATGTGATTAATACAAATGAGTCAGGAAAAATTGCGAGAAATTAGAATGAAGCCAGTAGTTATTATTACAGGAGCAACAAAAGGGCTTGGCCTAGCAACTAGCGCCGAATTAATCAGGTTAGGATACATTGTCGTAGGGATAAGCCGTTCTATAACGGTCGAATTTTCAGACTTGATGGAAGCTAATCGAAATAGTGTTTTCTTCTATGCTTTTGATTTTCATAATACTAGTGAAATATCATCATTGGTCAAAATTATTGTGAAAGAGCATGGAAGACCATATGCATTAGTGAATAATGCTGCATTAGGGCATGATGGTGTTTTAGGAACCATGCATGAAATTGATATCAAATCGTTAATAGCAGTCAATATTGAAGCGCCAATACTCTTAACAAAATACGTTTCTCGTTCTATGTTACTTAATAGGAAAGGGAGAATTGTTAATGTTGGATCGATAATTGGTTCTACTGGCTTTAATGGGTTGAGTGTATATGGAGCGACTAAATCTGCACTTGGGGGGTTCACAAAATCCCTGTCTAGGGAAGTTGGTAAGGCCAATATTACGGTGAATACCATCGCACCCGGTTATATGGAAACAGCAATGACAGAGGGACTACAAGGCGATAAGTTAGCGAGTATCAAGCGCAGAAGTCCTTTAGGGAAGTTAGCTAAAGTAGATGATGCTGCAAAGGCAATCACGTTTTTATTATCTGACAGTGCCGAATCAATAACTGGTACAACTTTAACTGTAGATGCCGGTAGCACCGCGTAGAGAGACAATTGATGATTCATTCAACAGCTATTATTTCACCAAATGCAACATTAGGTTCAAATGTTACTATCGGTGCTTTTTCGATTGTGCATGATCACGTTGTAATATCCGACAATACAACTATCGGTAATTATTGTGAGATTGGGTTACCAAGTGCACTGGCTAAGAAGCAATCACTTAAAATAGGTGATAATTCAGTTATTCGTAGTCATTCTGTTATCTATATTGGGTCTGATATTGGTGCTAATTTTCATTCCGGTCATTATGTGTCAATTAGAGAGAATAGTTTGATTGGAGAACATTGCCAAATCGGCTCTAGAGGAGATATACAAGGGGATTGTGAAATTGGTAATTATACCAAAATGCATGCAGACGTTCACATTGGGAAGCAATCTAAGATAGGCAATTATGTCTGGCTGTTCCCTGAAGTGTTACTAACTAATGATCCCATGCCTCCGAGTGATACATTGTTAGGAGTTTCGATTGAAGACTTTGCTGTTTTGGCTGCTAAAGTATTAGTGTTACCAGGTGTAGCTATAGGAAAAGATGCTGTCGTTGCTGCAGGAACGCTTGTTAAGGACGATATTCCAGAAGGAAAACTTGTTAACGGGAATCCTTCTAAAATCATGTGCGATGCAAAGGTATTACGAATGCACGATAATCCCAAAATCAAAGCTTACCCGTGGCGAGAGAGATTTCATCGTGGCTATAGCGAGAGTGATATTCAATCTTGGTTTAATGAAAAGTAACTAAATAAAATGATTAACTTTCTGGATTTAAAAAAAATTAACGAACAATACCAATCTGAATTAAAAAACGCTTGTGCTAGCGTTATAGAGTCTGGTTGGTATGTTCAAGGAACTGAAACTCAGGCATTCGAACAAGAGTTTGCTTCTTGGTGTGGTACCAAGTATTGCATAGGTGTTGCTAACGGTTTAGATGCCTTAACTCTAACTTTACGGGCATGGAGGGAGCTTGGCCGGATTCAAGACGGTGACGAGGTTATAGTTCCTGCGAACACATATATCGCCAGTATTCTAGCAATAACAGAAAACAACTTAAAACCAGTTTTAGTAGAGCCTGAGCCTAATACTTTTAATTTGTGTCCCTTAAACACAGAAGCTGCTATTACCGATAAAACGAGAGTAATACTGCCTGTACACTTATATGGGCAGCTAAGTGATATGCCTGCTATTATGAGAGTGGCAGAAAAGTACAACTTATTGGTTTTAGAAGATTCTGCACAAGCACACGGTGCTGAAGTCAATGGCATAAAGGCGGGGAACTGGGGACATGCCAGTGGTTTTAGCTTTTACCCGGGAAAAAATTTAGGGGCACTGGGAGATGCTGGTGCTGTGACTACGAATGACGATGAGTTAGCTCGAACAATTCGAGTGCTTGGAAATTACGGCAGTGAGAAAAAATATCAAAATATATACCAAGGAGTAAATAGTCGGCTTGATGAAATTCAAGCTGCAATGCTTCGAGTTAAGTTAAAGTATTTAGATAGAGAGATTGAGTTGCGCAATAAAATTTCTGAGCGTTATTTAGCTGAGATAACGAACTCTTCACTTACAATGCCTCATGTTGTTAGCAAGACGGGGCATGTATGGCACCTGTTCGTTATTCAGTCAGATAAGCGAGATGATTTGGCTAAATTTTTAGACGAAAATGGAATACAAACACTAATTCATTATCCTATTCCTCCGCATAAGCAACAAGCTTACAAATCTTTAAGTGACTTACATTTTCCTACTACTGAAGCTATTCATGGATCTATTTTATCATTGCCAATCGGTGCTCATTTGGAAGAATCCGATATATCCAAGATTATCTCGGTTATAAATTCTTATGAAGGTTAAATTGAGCATATTTGTGCTTTATGAAAGGAAATCTAGTAGTGAGTAGTTCTGAAGTAAAAGTTGCTGCATGTATTCCAATTGGGGCTTTAGACCGGTATGGATATCAATATATATGGAGAGATGCTTTAGCTATTCAAGCGCAAGCTTTCGATAAAGTATATTTATATAGTACCACGCGACAAAACATTGGTTTAGAAATAAACATTCCTAATGTCGAATTAGTTGTCATTGATGATGTTCTTTTTGAACTGGATGAGACAGGGGTAGAGTGTTTTAGTATTTATAAAATATATAATGCATATAATCACTCGCTCCATGTCGCTAAAAATGAGCATATGGACTTTTTGTTTTGCTCAGCAATAAATTGTTATATTGATGATGAAAATAGTCATAATATGCGAGTTTATTTAGAGAGAATTAAAGCTGAAGGCAGGCCTTTTGGGTATTTTGCAAAAGCTTTTCAGCTATATGACAAGGTTTGTTATCCCAATTCGTTACTGCCATTGATTGCAAATCTTGACTTTGTTGATGATATAAAAATTGACGTAGATGTGATGGAGTATAAAGGTGCTCGTTATGGATGGAAAGGTGGTTTACAACGAGATTTTCCATTTTATATCATTGATGTTTTTGGTATCGAGACGCTCGAAGATTTTAAGTTAAAGTTTGATTGGTATATTAAAGCATACATGCAGGAATGGCAGGGAAAGGATGTATTCTTTGATGCGCAAAAAGAGGTAGATAAATTTAGTAAAAAAGTAAGTAAAGTGGTAGTAAATGAAAGTTATGAGAATAAAGAGCTTGTTAAGCGTATTTCTCAATATATAGTTAAAGATTCACTTGTACGTACGGTTCCATTCAAATCTGCTTCATTACCATTTGTATTATTTAAATCGTTTCTATTAAAGATACTAAGCCTACTTGGGATTACCAGATTTATTGGGAATAAATAGTGAGCTCAATACAAAAATTAACTAGTAGCAAATTTTCTATCGATTTACTATCTAGTTATGGCACGCAAGCGATAACTATTTTAGCTGGCTTCATACAGCTATTTTTAATTAATCGATTTTATGGGGTTGAGATATTTGGACAATTCTCAATTATATTAGCGACTATAGGGATTTTTTCATCAGTAGTCACTGCACGCAGTTCCGAAGCTGTCACTCGGTTTTTAAAAAGAGAAGAACTAAGTGAAAATTGGGAAAGTGCTAAGTTTGTTATTGTGACTGGTCTACTTGTAGATCTTCTAACTGCCTTTTTATTGTTGCTTTTGTCGTATATTGTAGCTGGCTGGTTTTCTAGTTTTTTTCTTAAAGACGCTAAATATGCATTAGAACTTTTTTTATATGCTTTTGTGGTGTTTTTTGGTTTTCTTAAGGGAACTCTTACGGGCTTTTATCAGGCGAAAGAAAACTTTATTGTTATTAATATATTTAGTTCTCTGACTGCGGTTTTAAATATTTTATTTATTAGTATATTTGTATATTTTTTCTCTCCTACTCTTGAGTTTTTAATTATTTCTATAGTGTTTGCTAATGCGCTTTCGTGGTTAATTATGTCTATGAAATTCTATGCAGATTTTCAGCGTTATTATAAAGGCTATGCAACTACTTATAATCGAGAAATTTGGGCTGAATACTGGAGGTTTAATTTAAAGACATTTACTTCCAGTAGTTTAAAAGCTGGGAATCAAAATATTGAGAGTTTGATTATAGGGTATTTTGTTGATGCGCAGGCTGTAGGTGTTTATCAAACTGTTAAGAAGTTAGTAAGTCCAATAGCAATAATTGTACAACCGCTTGCAATGCTCACTTATCCTAAAATGATTAAGTCCTTTGAAGAAAATAACATGCAGCAATCACAAATGATGATTCTTAAAGTCTGTAAGTATGTGCTTTTATTTTCAATGGCTTATATTGTTCTAGCAGGTGGTTTCTTTGATGCCTTATTAGGCTTTATGTCGCTTAATGTTGTATCAAACTATTTTTTATATTTTTTAATAATATCTTTCACTATGGTCTTTGCTTCAATGCAGTGGTGGGCTCGTCCATTTTCGAATACAGTTAATCCGATGTACTCTGTTAATATTAATCTTTTTTCATCATTTTATCAGTTATTAGTAGTTGCATTATGCGCTTACGTTTGGGGGCTCAATGGTGTCATTTTCGCATTATTTATATTGCAGTTAATATTGGCTACTGTTTGGTTTTTATTAGGTAAAATATATATAAATAAGAGTAGTTGATAACTGTTCCTATTTACTTTTGGTTGTTTTTTGTGAGGCTCTTTGCATGCGTAAATATCAACATATTGATTCTCTTAGAGGAGTGGCAATTTTAATGGTTATTGCCACTCATGTTGGACCAGCATTGCAGGAAACTGCAACGTTCCTTACTGTTTATGGTCGAATGGGGGTTCAGCTTTTTTTTGTTATTTCTGCCTTAACGTTATGTCTGTCAATGGAAAGTCGAAGCGCAGAGCGCTATCCTGTCGGTAATTTTTTTATTCGTCGTTACTTTAGAATTGCACCTATGTATATCTTAGGAGTTTTTATTTATTCTCCTTTAGTTTTTGACCATTTTCCTAATGCTGAGAGTACTCTTTCTTTTTACTTATTACATGTGACTTTATTGCATGGTTTTTCAGTCGATGCGTTTAGAGCTGTTGTTCCTGGTGGCTGGTCAATCGGCGTTGAGTTTATTTTTTATCTCATATTTCCTGCATTATTTTTCTTATTAAGGAAATATAATAAAAGAATGCACTTATGGGGAATTTTTGCATTTTTTATTGTAGTTAGTTTACTGCAAAATCTTTATTTTCAGCTAGAATTGCCATCTTATTCTAGCCTGTGGAAATATGGATACTGGTCTCCGTTAAACCAATTACCTGTTTTTATTGTCGGAATTATACTTTATCGTGCGATTAAAGAACGAAAAAATCAATTGCCAATTATTAGCCATTTTATACTGTTTGTTTGCACAACATTATGTACATTGATTATATGGCAACTGAAACCGCTATTTTACGTGTCTTTTGTTCCTTTAATGTCTGCCTGGTCTTTTTATCATTTGTTTTTTATTTTTGAATCTGTAGTGCTTCTTAATAAGAAGTGGTTGCAGAGAATTGGACAATTATCATTTTCAATGTATTTACTTCACTTTTTCGTCATTACATATGTTGTAAAATCTGATTATTTAGATGTCTTTAGAGGATATGGAATTATTTCATTAATGTTATTTTTGGCTATTGTTGTTTTTCTTACATGTCTTGTGAGCTTACTCACGGAGAAATTCATAGAATTAAAATTTGTAAAAATAGCGAAGGTATTTATTGCTTGGCGTGAAACTAAGCAGTGCAAGGGTAAATCATCATTGCACCGTAGCTGAGGAAACCAATTTTGAAAATATTACATGTTCTAAATTCTGATTTTGGGCTCGCTTCGACAATGGGCTATCGCTCTTATCAAATTGTTAAAAACTCTTCTAGGGATATTAAAGTATTTTGTAGGGCAAATTTAAGTAGAATTACTGGAGGAAGTATTGCAACGCCATACCCCGGTTCTAGGCTCTATAGTAGAATGACTCAGTATGTACTTAAAACCTTGGGAGATGGCTGTTTTTACAGCTTTTTTAAAAATATTGAGATTAATGCCTTTTCTTTTCGAGCTAAGAAATATATAGAGTCTGCAGATGTTGTACATTTTTTTTATCACGATGAAAAATTGATCGATTATGCGAAAGGGTTGAATAAAAAAGTTATTATAGAAGCATTCTCTCACCCTGATTATCTAAAAAGAATGCGAAGAGAAGGCATAAAGTTTGACTCGAATAATGAAACATCTGATGACCATAGCATCCCTTGTTATTTAAAAAGTGATTTGATTGTCTCTCCTTCTGAATGGGTTAATGACAATCTGGAGTTTGCGGGAATACATAAAGATAATGTTGAGTTTATTCCTTATGGTGTCCACAAGCAGAAAGATAGAAATTATTGTGTTGGTAAACCATTAAAAATAGTATTTGCAGGGGGATTGAAGCGAACAAAGGGAGTCTTAGAACTTGTAGAGGCTGTTACCTATTTTCCTAAAGAAACGATTGAGTTAAAAATATTTGGACGTTTACATAATAGTATAGCTAGTGAACTAGAAGAGTTGATGTCTGGTAATGATAATATCTGCATAATGGGATTTAATGACGATATTATAAAGCAATATCAGAATGCTGATATCTATGTATATCCAACATATTTTGAAGGTTCTTCTAAAACTGTATTTGAAGCAATGAGTTGCGGTTTACCTGTTATTACTACTTTTAATGCTGGTAGCATAGTAAGGGATGAGATTGATGGCTTTATTGTTCCTATTAATAACCCCGCTGCAATTGCTGAAAAGTTAAATCTCTTTTTAGATAATCCTGATTTAATAAAGAAGATGGGCTCGTCAGCTCAAAATTATTCTAGGCTTTTTTCTTGGGAACGATATGCCCAAAATGTCGATAAAATATATAGTGAGTATTTGTCTTGAAATTAAAATATATAGTTAATGCCAATTTAAATGGTAACTTTGCTCGTTCTGTTCAGATTAATGCGAATACTCGGGTTTTTTCTGAATCTCTAAGAGGTGACTTTCAGTGTGTCGCTGTTGGTGAGCGTTCAGATAACTATAAAAATATTTGGGTTTGCAATATTGAGCAAGAAAGCTCCAGTATACGTAAACTTATGTTTCACTCCCAGGTAGTTGTAGATATATTAAAATCTGATGTTGTTTATTCAAGAAATTTATCTGTATTATGGCTTGCTAGCCTACTTGGAAAAAAAATTGTATGGGAAATTCATGATTCAATTTCAGGTACTAATAAACGAATATTTAATCGTTTACGGCATAAATTAAAAGTTGTTGCTATTTCTGAAGCTTTAAAAAAATATTTATTAGCTGAGTTTAATATTATTGAAAAACAAGTGCTTGTTGCTCATGATGGCGTATTTCTTGATAAATACGATGCGTTACGTAATGTAGAAAAATCATTACTACGTGAAGAACTGGGCCTTCCGATAAATAAAACTATTGTCATGCACACTGGTAGTTTGTTTTCAGGGCGTGGGGCTGAATTGTTTGATACGGTAATTCGTAACTTTCCAGAATTATATTTTGTTCAAGTTGGAGGGAAAGAGAAGGATATTGAATATTGGAAGAGTCAATATCGTGAATTTTCCAATATAGAGTTTTTTGGTCATCAGGATAATTCTACATTGGTAAAGTTTCAAATGGCAGCAGATTTAATGTTTTTACCTATGACAAAAGCGTCTTCTATTTGGTGGTGCACATCGCCAATGAAACTATTTGAGTATATGGCTACTGGAAATCCGATATGCACTAGTAAATTAGGTTCATTGACTGAGGTCTTAAATACAGATAACTCCTTCCAATTCGATCCTCAAAGCGAAGAAAGTATAGTGACTTCTATTCAGGGGTTTATTAATAGTCCTGAATTGGGTCGTATGTTTGGAAATAAATGCTTAAAGGAGGTTGCTGAACTTTATACTTGGGAGCAACGAGGGCAGAATATATGTAGGTTTATCTTTGAATGCTAAGCTTTTCTTCTATTATCTTTACGCTTTTTACAATTTTAGAGTTAATAATATTACATTGCGTTAGGTTTAGTGAGAATAAGAAAATAGTAGATTTATTTTTGGCTTTCGGTGTTTGCTTATTTATAACGCATTTCTTACTTTATTTTAACGTTTTACATTACTCTTATAGTGACGACTTTTTAGAGTATATAAAGTGGTTCGAAGGTGTCGCAAGATTAGACAGTTACACTGATATAGATCTTTGGGGAAAAGATCCTGGTTTTTCTTATCTTCTGTTTGTATTCACTCGTGTATTTGATTCTCCAGGTACATTTGTTTTATTAATAAGCATTTATGTAGTTGTCTTTATTTGGTCACTTGCTAAATTTTCTTCTAAAGGAGCACCCGCACAGAGCTTACTGTTATTTTTCTTTTTTATGTTAAGTATGATTCTCTTGAACAGGCTTGCTCTTAGCCATTATTCGAATGTGATTCGTTCTTTTATTTGTTCATCTCTTTTGATTTATTGTTATTTAAAGGTTCTTGACAGGAAATACATATGGTGCTTTTTCATACCTCTAGTTTTATTAGTCCATAAGTTTCAATTTATCTTATTTTTCATATGTCTATTAACTGTTTACTTAGTTCCACTGCGGATCATCCTCTTTGGTTTTTTATTATCGCTGCTTAGCTTTCCAACTGGTTTTTTTGCAAAATTTATTGTCGAACAAGTGACACAAAATATCGAAGTGCTAAAAAATATATATAATAGTCGAATATTAGCTGATGAAATGAAGTTTACATGGGGGCGTAAGTTCCAAGTGATTCTTCTGATTATCCTTCCAATTGGTTATCTACTTATAGCGACGATTGAAAAATGGGCATTTAAAAAAAATGTGGCTCATCAGGATAAAAAACTTATTAAATTAGCCTTAGTAACTACTGTTTATTATCTCTTGCTAGTTGAAGTATTTCCAAGTTCTGATCGTTTTCCGGTTATATTACTACCAATAACTTATATCATGTTGATCAAGTATTGCAGCAGAAATGTTATTTATGCTTTTTCTTTATTGTCTATATTTCTAGCGTTTATTGCTATGCAACGAAATTTAGAGCATTTAATTATTTAATTTATAATTTTACTCTTAGGTACGGAGTTATGTAGAGTAAATAATTGAATCACAGTATAAAAACTAATCTTCTAAAGGTTGACTTATTCCGCAGAGCTTTTAGGAATTCGCTCGATTATCTTTAGTTATATTGCAGGCTTAAATTAGTGTCGAATATTATTGCATTTTCAAAAAATTTAGTTTACGGAGTCGGGGGGGCTGAACGCAGCCTTGTCGAAGAGTTAAAAAAAGTAGGACCTACAGATAATGTTACGTTGGCATCAGTGCAGGGTGTAAAGTCTTTTAATGCCCATAAACTTAAATTAGAGTTACCGGCTAACTTTAACATAGCGGCTTTTCAGCCTCGAATTTTAATAAACCGTTTCTTTTTTAATGAGTATTTATTAAATCGAGATACAATACGAGCTTTTATAACCTCTGAATGTTCTGATTTTGATGAGCTTTGGGCTCAAAATTTATGGGCACCAGTTGCAATCAATAGTTTTAGTAAGCGGACTGTATATTTTGCAAGAGATGAGAACTTTCTTAATGTAAGACCTAATTATTTTAGTGGTATTAAGAGATATGCTAAAAAATTTTATGACTGTTTAGATAGTCCTGGTTTCATAACTTATTGTAAAGATAATCGTTTAGCTATTGAGTCAGCTGACGAAGTTATCGCTAACTCTAAATTTATGGCAAAGGAGATTAAAGATCGATTTGGAAGAGTGGCTAAGGTCCAATATCCATTTATTGACCCTGATAGATTAAAAAAGGCTTTCGCTGACGTTGTCGATAATATTCCTCCTGAACAAAAAGGAATTGTTTTGCTTGGTGATTCGAAGATAAAGGGAGTAGACATTGTTAAGAAGTTAGCTGATGATTTGCCACTGGAAAAGTTTTATATTTTTAGTCGTGCAGTTGAAGAGCCATTACGAGCTAAAAATATCTGCTATATGCCTTGGGTTCGTTCTCCTGAACACGCATTTAAGTACGCTAAGCTTGTTGTAATGCCCTCAATATGTCAGGAGGCTTATGGAAGAGTTGCAGCTGAGTCTCTCGCTTTAGGGATTCCATGTGTTGTTAACAATATTGGTGGCTTGCCTGAAGCAGTAAATTATGAAGAACCTTTAGTCGCAAGAAGTTATCAGGATTTCAAGGTTAAGGTTAGAAAGATTTTAAAAGATGTTTATTAAAAAAATAATATTTGATGCACGGCATATTAGCAATGAATTTAGCGGCTTAGGCCGCTACAGTATCAACTTACTTGAAGGTTTGCTGGCACATATAGATGAAGTCTCATCGTTAATAGTTCTTGTGGAGTCTTCAATCGACGAAAGTAATAGCTTATATCGAAAGTTGAAAAGTTTGAGTTCTGCTCATCAGGCGATCGAGATTGATTTAGTACCAATAAAAGTTTTTTCGATGAAGCATTATTTTGGAATGCGAAAGTATTTGAAGAAATATCCAGAACATGAATACTTTTATCCTCATTTCGATTTACCGTTTGGCATAATAAATAGAACACAGTTCGTAATTCATGATCTTTTTCCTTTAATTGTTAAAGGGTACATTGTCCGTCAAGCATTATTAAAAAAAGTGATATTTTATGGGTTGTGCTTGCACTCTTTGCTGGGGAAAAGAGTAAAGTGTGTGGCTATTTCGGAGTCAACGAATAAAGATATTAGAAAGTACTTCCCATTTGTTAGTCATAATAAAATACGAACAGTACATTCTTCTAGCTGCTTGGCTATTGAAGATAATAGCGATATTTCAGTAGCCGAAGTACCTCCATATTTGTTTTATATCGGAGATAGACGCCCCCATAAGAACTTAAAGAAAATGATTGATATATTTAAAGTTCTTAAGGACAGGCACGCTTACAGAGGTAAATTTTTGATTGCAGGCTCGACAAAAAATTTTGATTTAGAACTTGAGAATTATATTTCCGATAAGCCTTATATAGAATTAATTGGAATTGTTTCAGATAAAGAGTTGAATAGTTATTATCGTGGGATGGAGTCTTTGTTTTTTTTGTCGAAATATGAGGGATTTGGATTACCCATATTAGAGGCTGCTTCTTTTAATAAAAAGATTATTACTTCCAATATATCATCTCTACCAGAAGTGACACCAGATACTGGGCTACTATTAGAGCCAACACTTGAGGTAGAGGTATTGGCAGAGGATATTTCGATGTACCTTGCGTCAAATAAAACTATAGATAATAGCTCATTTATTTCTAGTTTTTCCTGGTCAAAAACTGCAAAAGGTATTTTTAGCGATAGTAAAGGGGCATAGCTATGTGTGGTTTTGCAGGCTTTTTAGTAAAAGATTTGGGGTTTGATGGTTCTACTGTGTTGAAAAACATGGGAGAAAGTCTATATCACAGGGGGCCAGATCATATTGAATTATTTAATCATTCTAAACTTGGGCTTGGAATGGTGCATACAAGGCTCTCTATTTTAGATTTAAGCAATGCTGGTATTCAGCCAATGCATAGCCAAAATGGTAGATATATCATTAGTTACAATGGGGAAATTTACAATTATAAGGAACTGAGAGAAGAGCTATGCTCTATAGGGACTCGTTTTGTCGGCAGTAGCGATACTGAAGTGTTGATTCAGTATATTGAGCAGTTTGGCTTAGTCACGACTCTAAATAATATTCGAGGAATGTTTGCTTTTGCTTTATTTGATACTCATAAAAATCAGCTAAGCCTTGTTCGAGATCGTGCGGGTGAGAAACCCCTGTATTATTCTTATAAGAATGGTGAGTTAATATTTGGTTCTGAGTTGAAGCCATTATTAAAGTGGCCTAATTTTGATAAAGCTCTTAACAAAGAAGCATTGAAGCAATTCTTATTGCACGGCTTTATTACTTCTGGTCATTCTATCTTTAAAGACGTAGTAAAACAAAGACCTGGAACTATGATTCAATTTACTTTGTCACAAGGGGGCTGGCAGTTAAGTAAAGAGTTTTCTTACTGGGAAATATTAGGTAACGAGCAAGATAATCTTAGTAGTCAGTCTATGTGTACAGATTACGAGTATATTAATGAATTAGATAATATCTTAAATAGCGCTGTTCATGAGCAGCTAGCTTCTGATGTGCCTGTAGGAGCTTTTTTATCTGGTGGAATAGATTCATCATTAATTGTTGCGATGATGAATAAAACAACTGACAGCAATGTTGATACTTTTTCAATTGGCTTTGAGGATAAGGAGTACAATGAAGCCGAACATGCTAAAGCAGTCGCCAATTTTATTGGAACTCGCCATCACACGCTTTATGTTGATGATAAAGCTATTATGGATGTAATTCCTAAACTTCCAAGTGTTTACGATGAGCCTATGGCTGATATGAGTCAGTTACCAACTTATTTAGTATCTCAATTTTCTAGTGAGAAGGTTAAAGTTGCATTAACTGGGGATGCTGGTGATGAGATTTTTGGTGGATATAATCGGTATTTATGGGCAAATAAAGTGAATAAGGCAACTAGAGCTTTTCCCACTGGAGTAAGGTTGTTTCTCGCTAAGTTATTGTCATCTGTTAGTCCTGCCACTTATGAACTTTTAGGGAAAATGCTTCCTTACAAGTACCGTGTAAATGAATTAGGAATTAAAGCCCATAAAGCACTTCGTTCGTTTTCTGCCCCAAATAATCTGGCGATGTATGAATTGATATTGAATCAGTTTTCTTCATTAGGAATGATTGCTCGTCATTCAGGCTTTAATCAAGTATCCAGCACTCAGAAACATGCTTTTGAGGCGTTATCATCGCCAGAGCAATTTATGGTGCTTGATTTTATGAACTACATGGCAGATGGAGTACTTTGTAAAGTTGATCGCGCAGCGATGGCAAATAGCTTAGAGACACGTGCTCCTTTTCTGGATAAGAGGGTTATAGAGTTTGGGGTTAATTTACCTAGTGGTTTAAAAATAAGAAATAATCAATCTAAGTGGATATTACGTCAGCTTTTAGAAAAGTATATTCCAAGGGAGCTTTTTGAAAGACCCAAAATGGGATTTGCAGTCCCTATGGGAAGTTGGCTGAGAGGCTCTTTAAAAGATTGGAGCTTTGCGATGCTAGAAAAACATAAGCATCGAGTTGAAGATGTGATTGAACCTTCATTATTAGAAAATATGTGGGAGCAGCATCAGACAGGAGGGCAAAATTACCAGACGCAAATTTGGACTTTAATTACTTTTTTTCAATGGTGTGAAGAGCATTTAGATTAAATTATGAATAAAAATATTTTGATAATTATTACAGTAGAAAAATAGAATGGCATCAATAGTAATTTCTGCTAATACTAGCTGGTATTTATATAACTTTCGAAAGAACACGATTACTGCTCTACTGGATAAGGGATATACAGTGTTAGCTATAGCTCCTCAAGATGAGTATTCTGAAAAGCTTGTTGAGCTTGGTTGTAACTATTTTCACGTTGATATTGATCAGGGAGGGACGAATCCTTTTCGAGATTTAAAAACCTTATTTAGTTTTTTTATTCTTTATAAACGGCATAGGGTGAATGTTGTATTAAATTTCACCCCTAAGAATAATATCTATAGCACTTTAGCAGCAAAAGTTGCCGATGCAAGGGTAATCAATAATATAGCAGGATTGGGTGTTTTATTCATAAGAGAGAATTTAACATCAAAAATAGCTCGCGTTCTGTATAGGTATAGTCAGCGCAAAGCTGATAAAATTTTTTTTCAAAATGAAGATGATAGAGAGTTGTTTCTCTCATATAAATTAGCCCGCTCTTCAGTCACTGAGCGATTACCTGGTTCTGGCGTTGATTTGGCTCGCTTTCAATTGACTCCTGCTCCAAATGATAAAAAAATTCGCTTTTTGCTAATTGCTAGAATGTTATTTGATAAAGGTATTGGACACTATGTCGAAGCCGCGCGTGAATTGAGAGCTCGTTATGGAGAGAGTGTTGAATTTCAATTATTGGGTTTTCTAGATGTGGATAACCCTTCTTCTGTGTCAAAAAAACAGATGGATGATTGGGTCGCTGAAGGAATTGTTCGATATATAGGTATTTCCAATAATGTTGAGCAGGAAATAGCAAAAGTTGACTGCATGGTTCTTCCTTCGTTTTATCGAGAAGGTGTTCCAAAATCTCTTTTAGAAGCTGCTGCGATGGGAAAGCCTATTGTAACTACGGATAATGTAGGGTGTCGTGAAACTGTTGAAGATGGAAGTAATGGTTTTTTATGTGAGGTACGTTCTACAGAAAGCTTGATTAACAAATTAGATGTGATAATTCAAATGTCGCACGAAGAGCGCCTCAAAATGGGAGAAAAGAGTCGTATTAAAGTAGAGCGCGAATTTGATGAACGTATTGTGATTAATAAGTATCTCAATGCGATAAAAAATTGTTTAGATTAGTTAAAGAGAAAATGAATGAAAATTACGATTGTAGGAACTGGTTATGTTGGTTTATCTAATGCGATGTTACTGGCGCAACATAATGAGGTTGTTGCAGTAGATATAGATGAAGTTAGGGTAAATTTATTAAATAAGCGAGTGTCGCCTATTGTCGATGCAGAAATAGAGGCATTTCTTTTAAAGCCTAACCTTAAATTTACTGCAACTTTAGATAGGAAACAAGCCTATGGGAGTGCGGATTTTATTATAATAGCAACACCTACAGACTATGACCCTGATACTAATTATTTTGACACATCTACGGTTGAATCAGTTATACGAGAAGTTTTAGAAATAAATAAGAATGCAGTAATGGTTATAAAGTCAACTGTTCCAGTTGGATATACAAAGCATATAAGGGAGCTGTTTTCTTCAAATAATATCATATTTTCACCTGAGTTTTTACGTGAAGGGAGAGCGTTATATGATAACTTACACCCATCACGCATTATTGTTGGTGAAAACTCTCAACGTGCTCAAGTTTTTTCTGAATTATTGGTCCAAGGAGCAATAAAAGAAAATATCCCCGTTTTGTTAACGGATTCAACTGAAGCTGAAGCTGTTAAACTGTTTTCTAATACTTATTTAGCTATGCGTGTAGCGTATTTTAATGAGCTTGATACTTATGCTGAAACACATGGTTTAGATACTAAACATATTATAGAAGGGGTTGGATTAGATCCTAGAATTGGCTCCCATTATAATAATCCATCTTTTGGTTATGGTGGTTATTGTTTACCTAAAGATACTAAACAGCTTCGCGCTAATTATAAAGATATTCCTAACTCACTAATTAGCGCGATTGTCGAAGCTAACAGCACCCGAAAAGACTATGTGGCAGATTCTATTATTAAACATAATCCTAAGGTAGTTGGTGTTTATCGTTTAATAATGAAAACTGGATCAGATAATTTTAGGGCGTCTTCTATTCAGGGAATCATGAAGCGTATTAAAGCAAAGGGAATTGATGTTATTGTTTATGAGCCCGAATTAAAGGAATCAAAGTTTTTTAATTCCCGTGTAATTACTGACATAAATGAATTTAAGAACATATCAGATGTTATTATTTCAAATCGTATGGATAAAGTACTAGATGATGTTAGTGACAAAGTATATACCAGAGACTTATTTGGCTCAGATTAGTTGTCAATAATTTAAAATAATTTAAAAGGAATAATAATGAAGTTTTTAGTTACAGGTGTAGCTGGATTTATCGGATTTCATGTCGCGAGAAAGCTTTGTGATATGGGCTATGAAGTTGTTGGACTCGATAATCTTAATGATTACTATGATGTTAATTTAAAGCTTGCCAGATTAAAGGAACTTTCTAATTCAGCGGAGGCTTCAAAAGGTCTATTCAGGTTTGTGAAGTTAGATTTAGCTGATAGAGAAGGGATTGCAGCTTTATTCGAAAAAGAGCAGTTTAATCGAGTAATTCATTTAGCTGCACAGGCAGGAGTTCGATATTCTATTGATAACCCTATGGCGTATTCAGATTCAAATTTAGTTGGTCATTTAACTATTTTAGAAGGTTGTCGTCATAATAAAGTTGAACATTTGATTTATGCTTCGTCTAGTTCTGTTTATGGGCTTAATAATAAAACACCTTTTTCTACAGCGGATAGTGTAGACCATCCGATTTCATTATATGCTGCAACAAAAAAAGCAAATGAATTAATGTCTCACACATATTCCCATCTTTATGGTATTCCAACAACTGGTTTACGTTTTTTTACTGTATATGGTCCATGGGGAAGACCTGATATGGCATTGTTCAAGTTTACCGATGCAATTGTCAAAGGCAAAAAAATTGACGTATATAACAATGGAGATATGAGTCGTGACTTTACTTATATCGATGATATTGTAGAGGGCATCATTAAAGTGCAAGATAAAGTACCTGTTTTTGATGAATCTTGGAAAGTGGAATTGAATTCTCCAGCGAAAAGTTCTGCACCGTATCGTATATTTAACATTGGCAATGGAAACCCTGTCAAATTGATGGAGTTTATTAACTCTTTAGAAAGATCGTTAGGAATGAAGGTTAATAAGAATTTTATGCCGATGCAGGCTGGTGATGTATATCAAACATATGCTGAGGTAGAAGATCTCTTTTCGGTTACAGGCCATAAGGCTAAAGTGAATGTTGAGCATGGTGTATCAAAGTTTGTTGAGTGGTATTCAGAGTTTTATAATCTCACTAAGTAATGATTAATATAAGCATGACATTCTTTAGTCATCAATGTATGAGTGGTTAACAGCACTCATAAACTGTTTTTATGCTATTGCTTATTTTTACCAATGGCAAACTAGCAATTTATTTTATTAAGAATTAAAAATTACAAGGATATTACATGTTAATCCCTGTACTGATGGCCGGAGGGTCAGGTACGCGCTTATGGCCCCTTTCTCGAAGACTATTTCCGAAGCAATTTTTACCGTTAAATGGTCGTCAAACTATGTTGCAGATAACTTTAGAACGCCTTGAAGGGCTGGAGTTGGCACCATCTATTACTATTTGTAATGAAGAGCACAGATTTATTGTGGCTGAGCAATTGCGTCAAATAGGTGAGCTTGGAAAAATTATTTTAGAACCAATAGGTAAAAATACTGCTCCAGCAGTTGCGCTGAGTGCGTTAGTAGCAACCGAAAAAGGCGATGATCCTACCCTGTTGGTTTTAGCTGCGGATCACGTGATTCAAAATGAAGCTGAATTTCAATGTGCAATTGTTGAAGGGCAAAAAGCAGTTGAGCAAGGAAGATTAGTTACTTTTGGTGTTGTACCTCAAAGTCCTCATACTGGTTATGGTTATATTAAGCAGGGACAAGCGTTAGGCGAAAGAGCATTTAGTGTTGATAGTTTTGTTGAAAAACCTGATGCTACTACAGCACAAGGATATGTAGATTCAAAACAGTACTTATGGAATAGCGGTATGTTTATGTTTAAAGCAAGCCGTTACTTGGAGGTGCTGGAGCAATTTAATCCTCAAATCTTATCTTCTTGCCGTGCAGCTATAAACGAATTAGAGAGCGATTTAGATTTTATTCGTGTTGACCCTCAAGAATTTGAAAAATGCATTGATCAATCTATTGATTATGCTGTTATGGAGCCCCTGTGTGCAGAGAATAATAACTCTGTAGCCGTTGTGCCCCTTGACGCTGGTTGGAATGACGTAGGTAGTTGGGCATCTTTATATGATATAGCCACTAAAGACGAACAAGGAAACTGTTTCAAAGGTGATGTTGTTTCTCACAACACAGAGAATACTTATATACATGCTGATAGTCGCTTGGTAACGACTTTAGGTATAAGAGATCTTGTTATTGTGGATACTCCTGATGCATTGCTTGTATCTAGCGTTGAAGCGAGTCAAGATGTTAAAGACGTCGTTAATAAGTTAAAGAATAAAGCTCGTTCGGAAGCTACAGTACACCGTGAAGTTTATCGCCCCTGGGGAAAGTATGACTCTATTGATAATGGTAAACGTTATCAAGTTAAGCGTATTACAGTGAAACCAGGGGCAAAATTATCGGTGCAAATGCATCACCACAGAGCTGAACATTGGATTGTTGTGAGTGGTTGTGCAAAGGTTACAAATGGCGACAAAACGTTTCTATTAACTGAGAATCAGTCTACTTATATTCCTATTGGGGAAATTCATGCATTAGAAAACCCTGGAAAAGTACCTTTAGAGCTTATTGAAATCCAATCTGGAGGCTACCTTGGGGAAGATGATATAGTGAGATTTGAAGACATTTACGGTAGAGCAGAAAAAAAACTAATTAAGGAGTAGGTATGAGTAGTTTATTAACCTGCTTTAAGGCATATGATATACGTGGTCAGTTAGGCGTAGAACTAGATGAATCAATCGCTTATCGAATAGGTCGTGCCTACGGAGAATACCTTACGCCTAAATCAGTTGTTATTGGTGGCGATATTCGTCTTACTTCTGAAGCATTAAAAGAGGCTGTGTCTGATGGATTATTAGATGCAGGTGTAGATGTTATAGATCTTGGCATGACCGGCACTGAAGAAATTTATTATGCTACGACTTCTATGGGGAGTTGCGGCGGTATTCAAGTAACTGCTAGTCACAACCCTATGGATTATAACGGTATGAAGTTAGTTCGAGAAGGTTCTAAGCCGATAAGTGGCGATACAGGGCTATTGGATATTAAACGTTTAGCGGAGGAGAATAGTTTTGGTGAAGTTGTTCAGCGTGGAAATTTAACCAAAGCGTCAAATCTGAAACCTTATATTGAACATTTAATGACATATATAGTTCCGAGTAATATTGCGCCGTTAAAGTTAGTGGTTAATTCAGGAAATGGCGCTGCTGGCCATGTGATTGATGCCATTGAGAGTAAATTTAAGCAGTTAAATATACCAATTGAATTTATTAAAGTTCACCATGAACCAGATGGAAATTTCCCAAATGGTATTCCTAACCCTTTGTTACAAGAAAACAGAAGCGCGACTAGTGAGGCTGTAATTGCTCATGGCGCAGATATGGGAATTGCTTGGGATGGCGATTTTGATCGTTGTTTCTTGTTCGATGAAAGAGGTCATTTCATTGAGGGCTATTACATTGTTGGTTTATTGGCTGAAGCGTTTTTACTAAAAAATAAGGGCGCTAAGATTATTCATGATCCTCGCATGACGTGGAATACGATTGATTTAGTCAAACAAACGGGTGGTGAGCCTATTTTATGTAAGACAGGCCATGCTTTTATTAAAGAGAGAATGCGTAGCGAAGATGCGATTTATGGTGGTGAAATGAGTGCGCATCACTATTTTAGAGATTTTTCATATTGTGATTCAGGAATGATTCCATGGCTGCTTGTCGCTGAAATGTTATCAGCTAAAAAGTTACCGTTATCTACTCTTGTCGAGCAACGTATTAATGCATTCCCATCATCAGGTGAAATTAATCGTAAATTAAACGAGCCTAAAGCGGCGATTAAAAAAGTGACTGATGAGTATTCTGAGGATGCTCTGATTGTCGATTATACTGACGGTATTAGTATTGAGCATGAGCAATGGCGCTTTAATTTACGTACGTCAAATACTGAACCTGTAGTTAGGCTAAATGTTGAATCTAGAGGCAATGTGGAGCTTATGAAAGATAAGACGCAAGAAATATTAGCGATGTTGGATTCGTCAATGTCGCTGCCTATTACAAATAAAGTTGAAAAATAAAATGAAAAAAATTAAAAAGGCAGTGATTCCAGTAGCTGGTTTAGGAACTAGAATGCTACCTGCAACAAAAGCAATTCCGAAAGAAATGCTTCCTATTGTAGATAAGCCGCTAATCCAATACATTGTTGATGAGTGTGTGGCTGCCGGCATTAAAGAGATAGTTTTAGTCACTCACTCTTCAAAAAATGCTATTGAAAATCATTTTGATAAGTCATTTGAGCTTGAAACAACACTCGAAAAACGCGTTAAGCGCTCGCTTTTAGATGAAGTACAAGCTATTTGCCCTAAAGGAGTTACAATTATGCATGTTCGTCAAGGTGAAGCCAAAGGACTTGGGCACGCCGTGTTGAAAGCACGTCCTATTGTAGGCGAAGAGCCATTTGCTGTTGTATTACCAGATGTAATATTGGATGAAGCCGCAAGTAATTTAAAGACTGAAAATATGGCTGCGATGCTTACGCGCTTTGATGAGTCTGGGTATAGTCAAATTATGGTTGAACCTGTTCCCATGGAACAAGTAAGCAGCTATGGTGTCGCTGATTGTGAAGGGCATGAACTTAAAGCTAGTGAGTCGAAAGCCATGACGGCTGTCGTTGAAAAACCACCTGTAGACGAAGCTCCTTCGAATCTTGCTGTAGTAGGTCGTTATGTCCTCTCTAGTGCTATATGGGATTTGTTAGAGTTTACACCTCCTGGTGCAGGTGATGAGATTCAATTAACTGATGCAATTGCAACACTTATGAAAACTGAGACTGTTGAAGCATTTCATATGACTGGAAAGTCTCATGACTGTGGGAGTAAACTTGGCTATATGACTGCTTTTGTCGAATATGGTCTTCGAGATAAAACTTTAGGTCAAGATTTTAGGGAACATCTTCAAGAATTATTAAAGTAACTAAAATTGTTAATAGCGGCGCTAGCCGCTATTTTTTTATGTTCAGGATGAACGGTATACGGTGGCGCCATGGGTGGCAAAGAACTGATGTAGAAAACAGAATGGAATTAAATACAAAACTTAATCATTTGTCTCAAGAACAAAAACAGCACTTCATTGACAATAATATATCCAGAACCGTTGCTGGCTCATCACTGGAATTAGATTATTCGAAGCAGAGTGTTTCTGACGCGGTACTGGATACATTATTTGCTTGGGCTCGAGAGTTAAACTTTGAGCAAAAGCGCGATGCGATGTTTTTAGGTGAAGTAATTAACCACACCGAAAAGCGTAGCGTTTTGCATAGTGTTTTACGTGCGTCTGATGAACGCAAGAAAGAAGTGCTTGGCACTGAATTAGCAGATGAGGTCATTATTACCGAGCAAAAAATGTCTACGTTGGTGGGGGAGATTACCAGTAGAAAAAGACTTGGTTTTAGTCGGCAGCCAATCAAAGATATTGTTGCTATCGGTATTGGTGGGTCTTATTACGGTCCTAAAATTTGTGCGCAAGCACTTAAGCCTTACTCTAGTGGTGCAGTCAAAGTTCATTATGTGGCTAATGTTGACGGCGGCGCGATCGAAGAAAAAATAGCGTTACTTGAGCCTGCAACGACTTTAGTTGTTGTGATCTCTAAAACATTTACCACACAAGAAACATTACTGAATGCTAACTTCTTTAAGCAGTGGTTGCTTGATGGTGGCTGCTCTTTAGCGCAACTAAGTAGGCATCTGATTGCTGTGACTAGTGCGACTGACAAAGCGATTGAGTTTGGTGTTTCGCAAGAAAATATCTTGCCAATGTGGGATTGGGTCGGAGGCCGTTTTTCACTATGGTCGGCTGTAGGTTTTCCGCTAGCCTGTGCCATTGGTATGAATAATTATCTAGCGCTCAAAGAAGGTGCTTATGAAATGGATAAGCACTTCCAGACAGCGCCACTTGAAAATAATATGCCTGTTATTCTTGGGCTCCTAGGTGTCTGGAATAGAAGCTTTTTAGGCTATTCAGGTCTTGCGGTATTACCTTATGATCACGCATTACGTGATTTTCCTGGTTATCTTCAGCAATTGGATATGGAAAGTAATGGCAAGCGCGTTAATCATCAAGGTGAGTTGGTGGAGCTGGCGACGGCGCCTATGGTGTTTGGTCAAGAGGGGACAAATAGCCAGCATGCTTTTATGCAGATGATGCACCAAGGACAAGAACCGATTCCTAGTGAGTTTATTTTGCCATTGACGCCTCATCACGGTCATGAAGAGCATCATAAAACTATGGTAGCTAATTGTTTGGCGCAAAGTGAAGCTTTGATGCGTGGCATTAGTTTAGAAGAGGTTGCTGAGCAGCTTCGAACGCAAGGTTTACCCGAAGAAGAGGTAAAGCGCTTAGCACCGCATAAAGTGATGCCGGGCAACTCGCCGAGTGTCACCGTTACCATGGACAAATTAACACCACAAGCAATGGGAAGTTTAATGGCGCTCTATGAGCACAAGATATTCGTTCAGGGTGTGATGTGGGATATTAACCCTTTTGATCAATGGGGCGTTGAGCTTGGCAAGCAGATTGGTAAGGATGTGATTGCGAGTATGAATGGTGAGGCTAGCTCGATTGATTTTAGTGCTTCAACTCAAGGACTCTTAGCCAAATATAAAGCTCTAAACACAAAGAGCTAATCTAAATACTTTTCAAGCGTAGATTTAAATAAAAAGGGGTTGTCATAACACTATGACAACCCCTTTTTTCGTTTGGAAAAGTAATTACTTCTCCATCATCAATTCACGCACAAATTTCACTGGTGCGCTGCCGTAGCTTAGGAATTTGTCGTGAAAGGCTTTGACGTTGTATCCGTCGCCTTTCATTTGTTTGTATTCATCGCGGAAGTCGTAGATATCGCGGTAGCCTGAGTAGTAGCTGGTTAGCTGTACTTGCGATACTGTGGCGCGATGCCATTTGCCTTCTGCTTCGGCGCGTTGTTGGAAGGCGCCATCCATCATTAATGACAAACCTTGCTCTTTGTTGATGCCTTTGTTGTGGATTTCGTAATCTAGAATTGTGTTGGTGATTACGCGTAGGTTCCACTTGTAGTACATTAGCCACAGTTCAGGTTCGAAATCACCGTAACCTTCCTCAAGCATCATGCGCTCTGTATAAACCGCCCAACCTTCGATCATTGCGCCATTGCCAAACAGACTTTTGACCAAGCTTGGTGCCATGTTTGAATACACAA
The DNA here is from genome assembly GCF_022347785.1 of Psychrobium sp. MM17-31. NCBI lineage: Bacteria > Pseudomonadati > Pseudomonadota > Gammaproteobacteria > Alteromonadales > Shewanellaceae > Psychrobium > Psychrobium sp. MM17-31. Next base: position 595,063 of record NZ_JAKRGA010000002.1, on the reverse strand, counting down.
GCTGAGTGTAGTGTCCCGGTACAGCTTCGTGAATATTAAGCACCTGTAACACCCAGTGATTGTATTCGCGCAGATAGCTTTCAGCTTGCTCATCAGTCATGTTATCGAGCGGTGTTACGTTGTAGTAAGTATTGGCTTTCTTATCATAAGGGCCTGGGGCACTAATTGATGCACCGGCAAAACCGCGCATATATTCTGGCGTTTCACGCACTACTAAAGGCTTTTCTTTATCCAGCGTGATCAGGTTCTTTTCCATTACAAAGGCTTCAAGCGCTGGAATTTGCTGACGGATTTCTTCAACGAAGTTCTCGCGTTTGACGTGCTTAACCGATAGTTTTTCGATCAGCTGGCTAATCATCGCCTGCTTGTTATTTGGTTTGGCAGTATTTGCGAAATACTTAGGCCAAAGCTTATCGGCGATTTTAGCCATCTCACCTAACACGGTTTGCTTATCGGCTAGCGCTTTGTTATAAAGCTGCTTAGCAGACAAATCAGATTGAATATCTAACGCAAATTTTTGCTCGTATAACTCGCTGCCAATGCGGAAGCTACGAGCGCCATTCTTTTCTAAATCAGTTTTAAGGTTTTCTAGCCAATCAATGTGGCTCATTACCGCTTGGCGTGCTTCTAGTGTGCGGGCTGCAAATAGTGCTTTCTCATCATCAGTCATTGAAGAGTTATTGGCTTTTTCGATTAAATCATCAGAGAAAATTCCTAATGCGCCTTTGTTTTGCATAATGGCTAACTTAGTGTGCTCTAAGGTCGGATTGTCGATATTAGCGCGAGCTGCTGCGTAATATTGTGGTACTGAGGTAAGGCGTTCTAATACTGAATCTAAACGCTCATCTAACGGTGCGTAACTACCATTAATAATTTGCGCGAAGCCGCCAGCGACATTGTATTGTGTCGGCTGCCATTGCCATGATTTAAAGGTCGTGATGTCCCACTCAATTGAATCTAATGTGTTGGCAATTAGCGCTAAATCGATGCGCATGCTAGGTGACACGCTCTTAGTATCAATTGCGTCGAGCATTTTACGTTGCGTGTTTACGAAATCTAATGATTGCTTACGCGACGCGTCATTTGGAATAACTAACTCGCCAGCGTATTTGGTGTAACCGCTATACAATGCCCAAGTGGGTGATAGTTTCCATAGCGAATCGATAAATTGAGCTGAAAATACTTTCGCTTGTTGTTCGGCATTTATTTTGGCGATTGGAGCTGCCGTTTCAACAGCTGGCGATTGACAGGCGGTTAAGGTGATACTACCAAGTGCGATAGCGATAGTGCTGGCGACAAGCTTTTTGTTCATAAACTTTTCGTTCATAAGAGTTTCTCATTTATTATTTTATTGCGCCAGAGTGTAGCGAGTAACGCCCTCTTAAATCAACATTATTAACCATGCCAATAGTGGTGCAAAGATAGCGGTGAAGATACCACACAGTACAAGGGCGATAGAGCTAAAGGCTCCTTGCTGTTCACCAAGGTTAAGGGCCGCTGCTGTACCGATTGCATGCGCACTGGTCCCCATTGCTAATCCTTGGGCCTGTGGGTGAGTTATACCAACAAGCTTCATTAAAACAGGACCAAATACCGCGCCAATTAGCCCGACGATAATGACCACGCCGGCAGCTAATGGCGGTAGGCCACCAAATTGCTGGCTAATTTCCATTGCAATTGGCGAGGTGATTGATTTGGGTAATAACGACATTAGCAAGATTTCATCATTGCTGATCAGCCTAGCTAGCAACAAGCCTGAGGCCGACGCTAAAATTGAGCCGCCTAGACAACATATTATTATCGGTAAAAGCTGCTTTTTTACATGCTGTAGTTGTACGAACAAGGGGATAGCGAGTGCAACAACGGCTGGCTCTAACAGTTTTATTAGCCAGTGATTAGCGCTCTGATAGGCTTTAGCATCAAGCGGTGTAAATAAAAATACTGGGATGAGTAGCACTATGCTCCACAACAATGGATTGGCTATGGGATGTGAAAATCTCGCTAATAATCTTTTTAAGAATAGAAAAGTAATAACAGTGAGCAAGCTATATAAAACCAGTTCAATCATGTGATGAATCCTTGATTAGCTTTTGGTAACAAAGGCCTACTATCAATAACACCACCATAGTGCTCACAATACTGCTCAACAAAATGGCTAACCAATATTGCGATAACAAATCACTGTAATTTAATAACGCGACGCCGACTGGGACAAAAAACAGTGTCATGTAGCCGAGTAATAAGTCGCCGGTGGGCTTAACCCAACTAAGCGGAATCACGCGGACCGACAGTGCAATAAAGAGTAAAATCAAACCAATGACACTGCCGGGAATTGACCAAGCGATGAGATACGTAATCCATTTACCAATCAGTAAAAAAGCAAGAATGATAAAGGCACTGCGAAGCAGTGATATAAATGTGTCTAGGAGTTTTCTTGATGGCTCTACTGTCATAAAAGACTTGTTCGTTGATAACGTATAAGGATGAAGTGTACTTTTCCATGACGTATTTAACCAGTGGAAAAAAGTCAAAAATATTGTGCTTAAACAACGCTAATCAATCGATATTTTTGTTGGTAATTTACTACATTACGGTAAATGTAAAAAAGCTGTAACTTTCCGCATAATACCTGAGCTTCACCATTGTAAAAGTAGGTGTTTTCATGGACAATGTGCGGCCTAAAAACATTTCATTTATTTAGTTGTCAGGAGTCAATATGACGTCACGTAAGGAATTAGCAAATGCTATTCGCGCTTTAAGTATGGATGCTGTCCAGCAGGCCAATTCTGGTCATCCGGGAGCACCTATGGGAATGGCTGATATTGCCGAAGTTCTATGGCGTGATTTCTTAAAGCACAACCCAGCAAACCCAAACTGGGCTGATCGCGACCGCTTTGTGCTATCAAACGGCCACGGTTCTATGCTGCTTTATTCTCTATTACACCTCGCTGGTTACGATTTACCAATCGAAGAATTAAAGAACTTCCGTCAAATGGGTTCTAAGACACCAGGTCACCCAGAATACGGTTACGCACCAGGCGTTGAAACAACCACTGGTCCACTAGGCCAAGGTATCACTAACGCGGTAGGTATGGCGATTGCTGAGAAAACATTAGCAGCACAGTTTAACCGCGAAGGTCACGATGTTGTTGATCACTTCACCTACGCTTTCTTAGGCGATGGTTGTTTGATGGAAGGTATCTCTCATGAAGCTTGTTCACTTGCTGGTACTTTGGGTCTTGGCAAACTAGTAGCATTCTGGGATGACAACGGTATTTCAATCGACGGTGAAGTAGAAGGTTGGTTCACCGACGATACTGTTAAGCGTTTTGAGTCTTACGGCTGGCACGTAATCGCTGATGTAGATGGTCACGACAGTGCGCAAATTAGCGCAGCTATCGAAGCGGCTAAAGCGGAAACTAAACGTCCAACGATGATTTGTTGTAAAACAACTATCGGTTACGGTTCACCAAACAAAGGCGGCAGCCACGATTGTCACGGCGCGCCACTAGGTAACGATGAAATTGCTGCGGCACGCGAATTCTTAAACTGGCCACACGCGCCATTTGAAATTCCAGCGGATGTTGCTGATGCTTGGAACAACCGCGAGCAAGGCAGTGCACAAGAAGCGTCTTGGAACGATAAGTTTGCAGCGTACGAAGCGGCTTATCCTGAGCTTGCTAAGGAATTACAACGTCGTCTATCTGGTGAGTTACCTGATAACTGGAACGAAACTATCGATGCTTACATTAGCGATTTACAAGCTAATCAAGGTAACATCGCATCACGTAAAGCGTCGCAAAACACCCTAAACAAATTTGGTCCTTTATTGCCAGAAATGATCGGCGGTAGTGCGGACTTAGCACCGTCTAACCTCACTATGTGGTCAGACTCGAAAGCTATTACGGCGGAAGATGCAAGCGGTAACTACCTGCACTACGGTGTACGTGAGTTCGGTATGTCAGCCATCATGAATGGTTTAGTACTGCACGGTGGCTTTAAAGCTTACGGCGCAACGTTCCTAATGTTTATGGAATACGCACGCAACGCATTGCGTATGGCGGCATTAATGCATCAACCAGCAATCTTTGTTTACACCCACGATTCTATCGGTCTAGGTGAAGATGGCCCAACGCATCAACCTGTTGAGCAAATGGCGTCATTACGTTTAACGCCAAATATGTCAACATGGCGTCCATGTGACGAGGTTGAGTCGGCAATCGCATGGCGTCATGCGGTAGAGCGTACTGATGGCCCAACATCGTTAATCTTCTCGCGTCAAAACCTTCCGGGTCAAGCGCGTGACGAGCAGCAACTTAAAGACGCTGCACGTGGTGGTTACACACTAGTTGATTGCGACGGTCAGCCACAGCTTATCTTAATCGCAACAGGCTCAGAAGTAGCACTAGCGGTTGAGTCAGCAGCTGTACTTGCACAAGATGGCGTAAAAGTTCGCGTTGTATCTATGCCTTCTACAGACGTATTTGATGCGCAAGATGCGGCATATAAAGAAGCGGTATTACCAAGTGCAGTAACAGCACGCGTAGCTGTTGAAGCAGCAAGTGCCGATTTCTGGTACAAGTACGTTGGCTTAAACGGCAAGATTGTTGGCATGAGCACCTTCGGTGAGTCAGCACCAGCAGGCGAGTTGTTCAAACACTTCGGCTTCACTGTCGACAACGTAGTAAGCACTGCAAAATCGATTTTGTAATTGATGTTTAGGGTCGCCATAGAGCGACCCTTTCTTTTATGGGCTCTTAAAAGTTGGCATGAGTGTCAAGTTGGAATGGTTGAGAGTCTATAAAAGAAAGATTAATCCGAAAGTATTTAGGAGTCGAATGGCTAAGTTACGAGTTGCTATTAATGGTTACGGCCGTATTGGTCGCAGTGTATTGCGCGCGTTTTACGAGCGTAATTATTCTGAAAAAATAGAAGTGGTTGCCATTAATGAGTTAGCCGAGCCTGAAGCTATGCTACATCTGACTAAGTACGACAGTACGCATGGCCGTTTTATATTGCCAGTGTCACTAGATGAGTCGACTAACGAATTTTTGATTAGCGATGATCGCATCCGCTTATTTCATCAAGAAAACCCAAGTGATCTGCCGTGGCAGGAATTAGCTGTAGACATCGTACTTGAATGTAGCGGTGTGTTTAGCAGTCGTAATGATGCCAAGCTGCATCTCGATGCTGGCGCCAAGAAAGTACTTTTTAGCCAGCCAGCCGCTAATGATGTTGATAGAACCGTTATTTTTGGCATTAACGATCACCTGTTAACCCATGATGATGTGATTGTCTCTAACGGTTCTTGTACTACCAACTGTGTGGTGCCAGTTATCGATGCCTTAGATAAACACTTTAAGATCAAAGGCGGCACCATAACGACTATTCATTCATCGATGAACGATCAGCAGGTTATCGATGCTTATCACAGTGACTTGCGCCGTACTCGCGCAGCCAGTCAATCGATTATTCCAGTTGATACCAAGCTCGCCGCTGGTGTTGAACGTATTTTGCCTGCGCTTAAAGGCAAGATGGAAGCTATTTCTGTACGTGTGCCAACGGTGAATGTTACCGCGATGGATTTAAGTGTCACCGTTGATAAACGCGTTGATATTGACGCGATCAACAGCATGTTAAAAGCCGAAGCCAGTAATGGGCTTGGTGAGGTTCTGGATTACACCGAAGCACCGTTAGTATCCTGTGATTTTAACCACGATCCTCATTCGAGCATTGTCGACGGTACGCAAACGCGGGTAAGTGACGGCCATTTAGTGAAGCTACTTTTGTGGTGTGATAATGAATGGGGCTTTGCTAACCGAATGCTGGATACCAGCATCGCTATGGGCGTAAAAGATTAGATTTGGCGAAAGCCATATAAATGAAATGTAAAGACGCCAGTTGGCGCATGTTTAGTAAAAGGAAAATTGATGTCTGTAATTAAGATGAGTGATTTAGCACTAAGCGGCAAACGCGTGTTAATTCGTGAAGATTTAAACGTGCCAGTAAAAGATGGCGTAGTAACGTCTGATGCGCGTTTACGTGCGGCACTACCTAGCATTAAATTGGCGTTAGAGCAAAACGCTAGCGTGATGGTAATGTCTCATCTTGGCCGCCCAACTGAAGGCGAGTTTGACGCACAATATTCAATGCAACCTGTGGTTGATTATTTGAACGACGCACTAGACGTTAATGTTCGCTTAGTTAGCGATTACCTAGACGGTGTTGACGTTGCCGCTGGCGAATTAGTGATTTTCGAGAACGTGCGCTTTAACCAAGGCGAAAAGAAAAACGATGACGAACTAGCACAAAAGCTAGCGGCATTATGTGATGTGTTTGTGATGGATGCTTTTGGCACGGCGCATCGTGCACAAGCATCGACTCACGGCGTGGCTAAATACGCACCTGTTGCTTGTGCTGGTCCGCTACTTGCGGGCGAGTTAGAAGCCTTAGGTAAGGCGCTAGATAATCCAGCGCGCCCAATGGTGGCTATCGTTGGTGGCTCTAAAGTATCGACTAAGTTAACAGTGCTTGAAAGCTTGTCAAAAGTGGTCGATCAACTTGTTGTTGGTGGTGGTATCGCTAATACCTTTATCGCAGCTGCTGGTCATGAAGTGGGCAAATCACTGTATGAAGCCGATTTAATCGATGACGCTAAGCAGCTTACTGCAAACGCACAAGCAAACGGCGGTGATATTCCTGTACCAACTGATGTGGTTGTTGCGGGCGAATTTTCACCAAGTGCAGAGGCAACATTGAAATCAGTTCGCGATGTTAGCAATGAAGACATGATTTTTGATATTGGCCCTGATTCAGCTAAGGCATTGTGTGATATTTTAGACAATGCAGGCACCATCGTTTGGAATGGTCCTGTGGGCGTATTTGAGTTTGATCAGTTTGGTGAAGGCACCAAAGCAATCGCTCAAGCTATCGCTAACAGTTCGGCATTCTCAATTGCTGGTGGCGGTGACACACTAGCTGCAGTAGATAAATATGATATCGCCGATAAGGTATCGTACATCTCCACTGGTGGCGGTGCATTTTTGGAGTTTTTAGAAGGGAAAAAACTTCCGGCAGTAGCGATCTTAGAAGAACGCGCTGCTAACTAATTTTAAATTTTCTGAGCCAGTGCATTTTGCTGGCTCTTTCGGGTATTTTTCGCCCATTAAAATCGTGATAGGACAAAACAATGGCTTTAATTTCACTACGTCAACTTTTGGATCATGCCGCTGAATACAACTATGGTATTCCAGCGTTTAACGTTAATAACCTAGAGCAAATGCGCGCTATTATGGAAGCGGCTGACAAAACTGACAGCCCAGTTATCGTGCAAGCTTCTGCTGGTGCGCGTAAATACGCCGGTGCTCCGTTTCTTAAAGCGCTAATGAATGCTGCAATCGAAGAATTCCCACATATTCCTGTGTGTATTCACCAAGATCACGGTACAGATCCTGACGTTTGTCAGCGTTCTATCCAGCTTGGTTTCTCATCAGTAATGATGGATGGTTCATTAATGGCTGACGGTAAAACTCCTTCTAGCTACGAGTACAACGTTGATGTAACCAAGCGTACGGTTGATTTCTCACATGCGTGTGGTGTATCAGTTGAAGGTGAAATTGGTTGTCTAGGTTCACTAGAAACTGGTATGGCGGGTGAAGAAGACGGCGTTGGCGCTGAAGGTATCTTAAGCCACGATCAAATGTTAACAAGCCCAGATGAAGCTGCAAGCTTTGTTAAAGCAACCAACTGTGATGCACTAGCTATTGCTATCGGTACCTCACACGGTGCTTACAAGTTCACTCGTAAACCTACTGGTGACATTCTAGCTATTGACCGTATTAAAGAAATTGCGGCACGCATTCCTAACACCCACTTAGTAATGCACGGCTCTTCATCAGTACCACAAGATTGGTTAGCTGTTATCAACGAGTTTGGCGGTGAAATCCCTGAAACTTACGGTGTTCCAGTTGAAGAAATCGTGAAGGGTATTAAATTTGGTGTGCGTAAAGTAAATATCGATACTGATTTACGTCTAGCGTCAACCGGTGCTATCCGCCGTTTCTTAGCGCAAAATCCAAGTGAATTTGATCCACGTAAATACTTTGCTGTAGCTCAAAAAGCGATGGAGCAAATCTGTATCGATCGTTACGAAGCATTTGGTTGTGTTGGTATGGCAAGTAAGATCAAGCCATTATCAATGGAGCAAATGTACCAGCGTTACCTAACGGGTGAGTTAGACGCGAAAGTACTTTAAGCAGTCCTTATCGTATGAGCTAATAGAAGCAGCCTCTAAGGCTGCTTTTTTTATGCTTGTTTAGTTTACCTGCTTATCTTTGCAAAACTGTATGTAGCCTTAATATAAATGACTGAAATATAGAGTTAAGCGGGCAATAAATCAGGTAAAGCAGGACTTTAAAATGAATCTTTGCTGAACTGCACAGAGCTGGTATTAAAGTTGTGAAAAAGCCACCTTTTTTGCAAAAATTACTGTGAGATTTTATTTGAAGTGCGTATCATATGCGCAATTGTCATTTTATTGACGCTTTTAACAAACTACAGGGAACACAACATGGAAATGATCCAACAATGGTATAACGAGTATTCACCAATGCTTGTTAATTATGTTATCGCATTTGCTACTGCAATTATCATTTACTGGGTGGGTGGTAAAATCGCTCGTGTGATCAGTAATGCTTTTGGTAAAACACTAGCAAAGCGCGATTTAGATTCAATCGTGGTTAACTTTTTAAAGAATATTGTTTATGGCGTATTAATGACTGGTGTGATTATCGCCGCATTAGGTCAAGTCGGTATTCAAACTGCGTCTTTCATCGCTGTTTTAGGGGCTGCTGGTTTAGCTATCGGTTTAGCGCTGCAAGGCTCATTGTCAAACTTTGCTTCAGGCGTGTTAATTATCGTGTTCCGTCCGTTTAAGTCAGGTGATTTCGTTGAAGCTGGTGGTGTAAGCGGTATCGTCGAAGAAATTAAACTGTTCTCTACTTATATTCGCAGTGGCGACAACAAGCAGATTATCCTGCCAAACTCGTCAGTAACCGGTGGTGCTATCACTAACTATTCAACTAAACCAACCCGTCGTATTGATCTGGTGATTGGTGTTAGCTACGACGCTGATATTAAACACGCCAAGAAAGTACTAGAAGAAATTGTTAACGGTCACGAAAGTGTTCTAAAAGATCCTGAGCCAGTTGTTGCAGTAGCTGAACTTGCTGATAGCAGTGTTAACTTTGTGGTTCGTCCGTGGGTTAATTCAGCTGATTACTGGCCAACGCATTTCGACCTAATGGAAACTATTAAGATTCGTTTAGACGAAGAAAAAATTGGTATCCCATATCCGCAAATGGATGTGCATGTACACAAAGAATCATAGTAATGGAGAGCAACATGAAAAAACTACTTATTGCTGGCGTTATCACGTCACTATTTAGCACGGCAGCAATGGCCGAAGATGATAAAACGTGGGCAGCAACGGCGGAACTTGGTGGCACAATGACCACGGGTAACACAGATACGTCGACGTTAAAGGCACGCCTTGATGCAACTCATACCCTTGCTGAATGGCAAAATGAGTATTACTTCGACACGCTGTACAGTAAAGATGATGACGAAAAAACGGCATCACGTTGGAAAATCGGAGCTAAAGGCGCTTATGTATTAGATGAGACAAGTAACATCTTTATCTTAGGTGAGCATGAGCAAGATGAATTCAGTACCTATGATTCAGTAAGCAGCTTTGCGGCAGGTTACAGCAAGAATTTATTCAAGTCTGAAACAGCGACTTTTGACGCCGATCTTGGTCCTGGTATCAAATTTTTCGATGTTAAAGAGGGTGATTCAGAAAAGACGGGTATCCTTCATGTAGGGTTAAGCTACGAAAATGCATTATCGGAAACTTCTAAATTCACTCAAGTATTAACGAGTGACATTGCATTTGAAGATGAAAAGTCGACAATTTCTCGCTCAGAAACTGCTATTACGGCAAATATCATGGGTGAGCTAGCGATGAAATTAGGTTTTATTGTTCGCCATGACAATAATGCTGCCGACGATAAGAAAAGTGTTGATACCGAGACAACAATTACCTTGTTATACACGTTTTAGTTAATACTTTCTTGCGATATACTAAAAACGTCAGCTTTTGCTGGCGTTTTTTTGTTTTATCAGATCCTTAATTAGAGTAATCCATGAAATTTACTGTGTTGTTTTTGTCAATTTTTATCGTATCAACTTCTTGTTTTGCTGATTCTAAGCTCGTAAAGAGTGAATTTGCTGAATCTTCGTTTGATGTCAAAAAAGATGACGGTGAAAATACATGGGATATGGCGATGGAAGTTGGGGCAACACTGACATCAGGCAACACAGATACCCAAACCTTTAAGGGCAAACTAGAAGGTGGACTCGATTATTTGGGTGGTCGTCTGAGCTACTTGGCGCAGTTTTATCAAAAATCTGTTGATGAAGAGAAAAATGCCGATAAATGGAAAGCTGGTTTAAAGCACAATATCTACTTCAATGAGCACAGTAGCTCATTTGCTATTTTCGAGTATGCTCGTGATAAGTTTGCCAGTGCAACGCAGACTATTACCTTTGCGGCAGGTTATACTCAACGCATTTTAGACAACCAAGCTATGTTGTGGAATGCTGATATTGGTCCCGGTGTCGTGCGTACAACAATGGATACTGGTGAAGCGACGCGAAAAATTGTCCACATGGGGTCTCAGTTTAAATATCGCCTTAGCGAAACTACAGAATTTGAACAAAAGTTAGTGGCGGATTTTAATACCGATGGTAACGAATACGATGTTTACCGTTCGGAAACATCGCTTTCTGCGAGTGTAGTTGAAAATCTAAAAATGAAAATTGCCTATGCCACTAAATACGATGCAGACGTTGAAGTTGGCAAAGAAAAACTCGATACCGAAACCTCTGTATCGCTGGTTTATATTTTTTAATTAATCTTTAACTAATTCAATCAGGACTAATTAGCCGCTTGATGGCGATAGGCGTCGATATCAATGTTGTATTCAAATGGATTGACGCCGCGTTTAATGGTTAGATTGCTGGTGGCTAAATCTATCATCTTCACTTCGTAATACTTGTTGTACTGCGTGTTATAAAATGTTTTAACCAGTGGCTTTTTCATATCGTCTTCGTTCGACTCCCACACCAAGCCTAATAGGTTGTTTGACAGCTCCACTAAGGAGCCGACTGGGTAGAAGCCAATACACAGAATAAAGGCTTTTAGTAACTCACTATCGAGGTGATGGCCACTGAGCCCCATCATAATCTTTAAGGCTGCTGCCGGTGACATGGCTTTTTTGTAGCAGCGGCTGGCGGTAAGCGCATCGTAAATATCAACAATGGATGACATGCGGCCAACTTCAGAAATTTGTTCGCCTTTTAAACCCAACGGATAACCATTACCGTCGAGTTTTTCGTGATGCATAGTGCTTACTTCACGGCTCATTTGCGTCAGATTTTCGATTTCATTGAGTAAGCTTTTCGAATAAACCTGATGCAATTTCATGTGCTCGAACTCTTCAGGCTCTAGGCGACCCGGTTTGTTTAATATTTCAAGTTTAACGCGTGTTTTACCTATATCGTGCACAATACCACCGACAATTAGCTGTGCTAAATCGGAGCGAGGCCAGCCTAAATATTTACCAAAAGTTGCCAGTAACACGCCGACATTCAACGAGTGCTCTGCCAAATAGGCGTCTTTGGTGCGCAGTGCTGACAATGAATGCAAGGCATCGCTGTTATTTGATAAGGACTCAACGATATCGTCGGCAGCTTTATTAATGGGCTCTAAATCTACTGCTTGCTCAGCAAATACATTTTCAAGCATTTTATTGACGGTGGCTTTTGATTCTTTAAGCAAGCGATGGGCACGAGTTATTTCGTTATCAAAGGCGACCAGCTTTGATTTATCACGTTTCCATGAGGCTGGCTCAATTTTGGTAGTAAAAGTTGAACGTTCAAAATCGACGGTCACTTCGATAATACCGTCGTTAATTAGCTTGTCGATAACTTGTTGACTAGGCACGCGTCCCGGTTTTTTAACAGCAATCTTTTGTTTGGCATCGTGAAATGCCAGTAAGAACATGCCTACTTTTAAATCGCCAATCGCTATTGTTTTAGAACTCACCTAATGCACCGTGGATTTGTATTAACCTATCAAACAGCGCGCATAATACACTATTTCGATTGATTTAATCAGAGATATATATCACTAAAAAGCGATACATGATAAAACACATTTTCAATTATTTTTATCTGTGATGTAGGTTTGTTTCAATGGCGCAACGCAATGTAGTTTTTCAAGGTAAATCCGATATTCTCTTTGATCTCGATGGTACTCTGGTTGATAGTGTTCCCGATCTTGCTTCGGCAGTTAATGTGATGCTAACGCAACTAGAGCGAGAGCATTTTAGCGAGGAGATTATTCGCAGCTGGGTTGGCAATGGCGCAAAGACCTTGGTTGAACGAGCGCTGAGTGGTCAGCGAGATATAGCCTCTGATCTTGATGCTGATTATGCTGCTAAGGCGCTGGCTATTTTTCTCGATGCGTATCAGCAACATGCTTGTGTCGATACGGTGCTTTATCCCAATGTTAAAAAAACTTTAGCAGAGCTCAAACAGGGCGGTTATCAACTACATATAGTCACTAATAAGCCTTTGGTTTTTGTAGCGCCTATTCTCGAAAATCTTGGAATCGATTCTTATTTTAAGCATGTATTGGGTGCTGATTCATTAGCAGAGAAAAAACCTCATCCAATGCCGTTATTACACATTGCTAACGAGCAAAAGGTTAGTTTGGAAAGCTGTGTGATGGTGGGAGATTCTCATAACGATGTGCTTGCCGCTAATGCTGCACCTATGGACAGTGTCGGCCTTACTTACGGATATAACTATGGCGAAAATATCGGGTTACATCAGCCAACGGCTATTTTCGATCATTTTGAACAACTACTCGATATTCTGCCACCAGTTAAAAATGTGAGTTAATTAGATGAGTAGTTCACAGCAAACAAAAGACGAAGCGTTATCTGTTGCCAAAGCGACGCAACGTCCAGGACAAACGAAAGAGCAAACCAAACTAATTGCGGCGGGTATCGAAAAGGGCATTAGCGAATATAAAAAACAGCACAAAGCCAAACAACGACAAGCCGATAAAGCTAAGAAGAAGCTGCGCAAGGAGAAGGCACAAGAAACTGTTGCCGTGAGCCAGCCTGTTAGTAGTGAAAGCACTACACCAACTAAATTACCTTGGCTGTTACTGGCCTTGTCATGGCTTGGTTTCATTGCTTTTGAGGTCATCACAAGTCTATGAATCAGTTAACCTTGATGGTTCAGGGCACAACCTCTGATGCCGGAAAATCGACTTTGGTGTGTGCCTTAGCGCGGGCATTTAAAAGACGCGGCGTTAAAGTTGCTCCGTTTAAGCCGCAAAATATGGCGCTTAATAGTGCGGTGACTATTGATGGCGGTGAAATCGGTCGTGCTCAAGCGCTACAAGCACAAGCCTGTAACCTTGAACCTATCTGTGATTTTAATCCTGTCTTACTCAAGCCGAGCTCAGAGATTGGTTGTCAGGTGATTATTAACGGCAAGGTAGCGGCGCAGCTTGATGCAAAAAATTATCACGACTATAAACCGACAGCGATGAAAGCTGTGTTAGCAGCTCATCAGCGACTACGCGATGAGTTTGAACTGGTGGTTGTCGAAGGGGCCGGCAGCCCCGCGGAAATCAATCTGCGGGATCGCGATATTGCCAATATGGGCTTTGCAGAAGAAGTTGATTGCCCAGTAATTTTAGTGGCTGACATTGATCGCGGGGGCGTCTTTGCGCATCTCACTGGTACGCTGGAGTGTTTGAGTCAATCTGAACAAGATCGCGTAATCGGTTTTGTAATTAACAAATTCCGCGGCGATCGCTCATTGTTAACCTCGGGTAATGAATGGCTTGAGCAGAAAACAGGTAAGCCTGTATTAGCTGTTTTACCCTATTTACAAGGTTTGTATTTAGATAGTGAAGATGCAGTTGCCACAGAGCAAGTTAAGCAAAACACCAAGCTCAACGTTGTCGTGCCTGTGTACCCTCGGATAAGCAATCATAACGATCTCGATGCACTGCGCGCGCATCCGCAGGTTAATGTCGAATTAGTTGGTCCGCAACTGACACCAAATCACCCAGCGTGTGATGTCATTGTGTTAATGGGCTCGAAAAACACTCAAGCAGACTTGGCGTGGTTTAAAGCGCAAGGCTGGGATAAAACCCTTGCCAAACATTTACGTTATGGCGGCAAGGTAATAGCTATTTGCGGTGGTATGCAAATGCTTGGGCAGCTAATCGAAGATCCGCAATGTATTGAATCACCAACAGGTGAAGCGTCACAAGGTTTAGGTTATTTACCACTTAATACGCAAATGACAACAGCGAAAGAGCTTACCTTAAAGCAGGGGATTATCACGCTACCAAATCAAGAGCCTTGTGAAATTAGCGGTTATGAAATTCACGCAGGGCAAACACAGTACGCGCAAAATGAAATTATTTCAGTTGTAAGCGATGACGATAATGCAGCAAATACTGGCGCTGGTTTCTTATCGAAAGACAAACAAATATTCGCTAGCTATTGGCACGGCTTGATGGATAAGCCTTCGGCATTAGATGCGATACTACACTGGGCCAGCGATGGCGATTCATTTGAGAGTGTTGATTATGAAGCGCTGCGAGAGCAAAGTATCAATGCATTGGCAGATAGTTTAGAAGAAGAGTTTGACTGGCAGCGGTATGAAGTGGTGATTGATGAGTTTTTGTCACAACGATAACTAGATGAATTAAATTAGAAAGTCACTTCCTTGTAATGTGCTTTTGAATTACGTCAATCTCTTTAACTATTGCGATAGCACATTAGTTACTTTTTTAAACCGCCAAAAAAGTAACCAAAAAAGCGGCCCGCAGATTTATCGCTTACTCTTAAATTATTAATTGCTAATTCAATACCGTATTTGATCCGCGTTTCGGCAACTGCTCCTGCGTTGCTCTACCTTCTGCGTCCATGCAGGCGCCTGCGGTAAATACTCAAAAGCTTGTCTGGAACAAACTTTAACTGCTTTAGCTGGCCTCGTAGAGGTGAGTACATGGACTGTACGAATCAAAATCGTCCTGATTTTTGTATTGAGCAATCATTAATTTAAGGCGATAAATAGCGGGGAATTGTCGTGCCCAATATGAACTTTTGAATAAAAAAGCCTGCGAGTTGCAGGCTTGTTCAGTCAAATCACTTAATCATTACAGATTATCTAAGAAATATTCTGTCATCATGGTTTTAAGGTGCAGTGTTGTGCCTTCACCTTCCCACAGGCCGTGGCTGCGGTTTGGATAAGACATAAAGTCGAACTGCTTGTTGTGCTTGATTAATTCGTTAATCAAACGCTCACTACCTTGATAATGTACGTTGTCATCACCAGTACCGTGAACTAGTAGCAATTTACCTTTGAGGTTTTTTGCGAAGTTGATGGCAACGCTTTGCTCGTAGTTTTCTTTATTGTCTTCTAGCAGACCTGAGTAGCGCTCTTGATAGATAGTATCGTATAAACGAATATCTGGTACAGGCGCGTTGGCGATGCCTACTTTGTAGTGATCTGGGTAGCGGAACAGTGCGTTTAGCGTTGATGTACCGCCGCCAGAGTGACCCCAAATACCGACGCGATTTTTATCGATGAATGGGAACTTTTGTTGCATTGCCATTAGCGCATCGTATTGATCGCGTGATGGAATTACGCCAGCTTTTGCATAAATCGATTTACGCCATGCACGACCTTTTGGCGCTTTGGTGCCGCGGTTGTCGATAGAGGCAACGATAAAGCCTTTTTGAGTTAGCAGTTGATCCCATAGGTAAGAGCTACCACGCCAGCTATCTTTTACTGTCTGGCCAGCAGGTTCGCCGTAAACATATAAGATGATTGGGTATTTCTTGTTTGGATCAAAATCTGCTGGTGTCGTGATGTAACCATCTAATACCACGCCGTCGCGCGCTTCAACTTGGAAGAACTCAGTTTCGCCTAAATCTAATTTGGCTAGTTTAGCTTTAAGTGCTTTATTTTCAGTTAATACGCGCTCAGTTTTATGCGTTTTAAGTGATACTAGGCGCTTGGTTGATGGCACGTTAAAGCTAGAATGGGTGTGAATTGCCCAGTTGGCTTTAGGATCCATGTAGTAGCTGTTAGTACCGCTAAACTGCGCTGGAGTTACGCGCTCTTTTTTGCCGCTGCCGTTTAAGGCTGCGCGGAATAGGTAACGCTGTGCAACGTCGTCAGGCGAGGCAATAAAGTAAACCCAGCCATTTTTCTCATCGATAGACTGAATTGATGTGATATCAAAGTTGCCTGGCGTTAAATCGATTACCGTTTTACCGTCGCGAGAGATTTTGTAGATGTGACGCCAATCGTCTTGTTCGCTGATCCACAAGAATGATTTACCATCGTCAATCCAAGTAACGTCGTAAACCCACTCTATAAATGTTTTCTCTTTTTCGGTGTAAATGTGGTTTAGCGCGCCTGTTTTAGCCGACACCAAGTACACTTTATTAGTGTCTTGTTTGCGATTCATGCGTTGAACGATGATTTCATCGCTATTGTCCGCCCAGCTCATTCGTGGAATGTACATGTTGTGGGCATCGCCTTTAAACTTCGCCCATACTGTTTTTTGATTGGCTAGGTTAACCACGCCTACTTTCGCCGCGGCATTCTTCTCGCCAACTTTTGGATAAGGGAAAGTAGTAATTGTTGGGTAGAGGCCATCGGTATTGTTAATCATGTGGAAATCACGTGAACCGCTAGTGTCTAACTGCCAGTACGCAATCTTTTGACCATCTGGACTCCAGCGGAAACCGTCGCGAATACTAAATTCTTCTTCGTAAACCCAATCAAATACGCCATTGATAATCGACTTTGAAGCGTCTTTAGTAAGTTGCGTAATTTTCTTAGTGGTTAAGTCTTGAACGTAGATGTTATCAAAGTATACGTAAGCAACTTTGCTAGCATCTGGTGAAAACTTAGCGAACATTAAACGACTATCTTGGTAATCTTTACCGCCGATTTTCGTCAATTTAGAGTTCTTTAAGTTAAGAACGTAGTAATCACCACGCGAATTTGAACGCCATACTTTCTTTGAGTTGGTGTAAATAAGTACTTGTGAGCGGTCTTTCGACCAAATGTAATCGTGGATTGATAGTGGTTTATCACTGCCTGTTGGAATGAGTTGTTCGGCAGAAATAAGTACAGTTCGCTCGTTGGTTTTTGGATCGTATTGAACGATGTCACGACCTACTGTTTTCATCTCGCCTTTATCGTTTTTCATTTTATAGCTAGATTTTTCAACAGCGGTATAACCGGTACCATCGGCTAACCAACGAATACGGCCGACCCACTCAGAGCGGAACTCGCCGTCTTTATAGATTTGTTCGAGAGTTAGTGGTTTTGCAACAGTCGCTTGAGTCGTCGGCGTGTCATTTGTTGCCTGACAGCCTCCCAAAGCAACCCCTAAGCCAAGCGTCAATGCAAGGCGTTTAAATAAACGATTCTTGTTCATTTGGGATCCTAAATGTGATTAGCGGGAATAAAACTTGTACACGGTATACAATTATGTGATTTTTTCCAGTGTTATTTTGTAACTTTTCGTTGTTGTTTTAATTGTTCAATGGGCTTGAAAAGTAACGATAATGGAACCATTTGAGTTATATTAGTCGCTCACAATTAAAGGTTGAGTTCATGAGAGTCCCACGCATATATCATCCACTGCCACTCAAATGTGGCGAAACCATTCAATTAGAAAGCGATGCTGCCAATCACGTTGGCCGTGTATTACGGCTAAACGCCGATGCGCCAATCATTTTATTTAACGGCGAAGGCGGTGAATATCAGGCTACCCTGGTTGAGTCTGGCAAAAAGAAAGTCTCGGCGCTGGTGGGAGAATTTAACGATAAGTGCATCGAATCGCCGCTAAAAATTCACTTAGGGCAAGGCATTTCTCGCGGCGATAAAATGGAGCTTACTATTCAAAAAGCGGTTGAGCTTGGCGTGACAGAAATTACTCCATTGTTTACCGAACGTTGCGGCGTAAAGCTTAGCGGCGAGCGATTGGAAAAGAAACTCAATCAGTGGCGTAAAATCGTCATTAGTGCCTGTGAGCAATGCGCTCGCAATACACTGCCGATTATTCATGAGCCGAAAAGTTTTGAAACTTGGGCGAGTGAAGAAACGAACGAATTAAAGCTCAATTTACATCCACGGGCTAGCCACGGCATCAATGGGTTAGCTGAACCTAGTGACGGTGTGCGCTTGGTGATTGGTCCAGAAGGCGGTTTATCAGATACCGAAATTGAATACGCTAGCGAACGCGGTTTTGAGGAAATTTTAATAGGCCCACGTGTACTGCGAACTGAAACCGCAGGATTAACGGTCATTAGTGCATTACAAACGCGTTTTGGCGATTTGGGTTAATAGTCGCTCACAATGAAGAATTATAGAAAGAGATCAGAGGAAACAGCATGAGTATAAAATTAGGGATCTTGATGGATCCAATCAAGGACATCAATATCAAAAAAGACAGTAGTTTTGCCATGTTAATGGAAGCGCAAGCCCGCGGCTACGAGCTCTTTTACATGGAAATGAACGACATCTATCTCGATCAAGGCCATAGTTATGCTCGTGTCATGCCTGTTTCAGTTAAAGACGATGCCAACGATTTCTATCAACTTGGTGAGCCGCAGGAAATTCGCTTAAGTGATTTAGATGTATTACTGATGCGTAAAGATCCGCCATTCGATACCGAGTTTGTTTACGCCACTTACCTGCTAGAGCGCGCCGAAGATGAAGGTTTGCTCGTCGTGAATAAACCACAAAGCCTGCGCGATTGTAACGAAAAACTCTACACCGCATGGTTTGCAGATTTAACCCCGCCAACTTTAGTGACACGCCGTGAAGATAAAATTCGCGAGTTTTACGCCAAGCACAAAGATATGATCTTAAAGCCACTCGATGGCATGGGCGGCTCATCAATCTTCCGCGTTAAAGAAGGCGATGCCAACGTTGGCGTGATTATTGAGACTCTAACTCAGTTAAATACTGTTTATGCGATGGCACAAGCCTTCGTCCCTGATATTAGTAATGGCGATAAGCGTATTTTGATTGTCGATGGTGAGCCGATACCATATTGTCTAGCGCGTATTCCAGCTAAAGGAGAAACGCGTGGTAACCTAGCTGCTGGTGGTCGTGGTGAAGCTCGCCCGCTATCTGATACTGATTGGGAAATTGCTCGTCGTATCGGTCCAACGCTAAAAGAAAAAGGCTTAATTTTCGTCGGTTTAGATGTTATCGGTGACAAGGTGACCGAAATTAATGTCACTAGTCCGACTTGTATTAAAGAAATTGAAGCTGCCTTTGATGTTGATATTACAGGCGCATTAATGAATGCAATCGAAGCGCGTCTAGCCGCTAAAGGTAAGGAATAAGCATGAGTGATTACACAGTTGTTCAACGCGCCATCGAGCAAAAGCTCAATGATGAATTTGCACCGAGCTTTTTGGAGATTCTTAACGAGTCGCACATGCACAGTGTGCCGCCAAATTCAGAAACTCACTTTAAAGTAACCTTGGTGTGTGATGCGTTTGATGGCATTCGTCAGGTTAAGCGCCATCAAATGATTTACAAAGTGCTCAGTGAAGAGTTAGCTGGCCCAGTTCACGCGCTGGCGCTCCACACCTTCGATAATTCACAGTGGCAAAACGCTAATGTGCCAGACTCGCCAAACTGCTTAGGTGGCAGTAAGTTCGATAAGTAACTTGTACCCCAAAAACGAACAAAGCCCCGTGATTGAAAAATCACGGGGCTTTTTATTGGGGTTAAGTTTTATTAATTAACCACCGATGTATTGGTAAGTGGCTTGTAGGCCTAATGGAATACCAATTGACCAATAGATAAGTAGGAAAATAGTCCAGCACACCATGAAGGCAATTGAGAACGGTAGCATCATTGCTGTTAACGTGCCGATACCTGCTGAGGTTACGTAGCGCTGACAGAACACTACCACTAGTGGGAAGTAAGGCATTAGTGGTGTAATGATATTAGTACTCGAGTCACCGATGCGATACGCCGCTTGGGCTAAATCTGGTGAAATACCAAGTTGCATTAGCATTGGTAGGAAAATAGGTGCTAACAGCGCCCATTTAGCCGAAGCTGAACCAACAAACAGATTAATAAAGCCTGTTAAAACGATGATACCGACAATGGTTACAGCGCCTGGTAGTTCTAATGCTTTAAGGAATTCAGCGCCATTTACTGCGAGTAAAATACCGAGGTTTGACTGACCAAATGAGTAAATAAACTGGGCAATAAAGAACATGATAACAAGGTAATAACCCATGCCTGACATCGCCGTCGACATGCCTTCGATAAAGTTCTTAGAGCTGTTAATTTTGCCTATGGTGATACCGTAAACCAATCCCGGTAGTAAGAAGAACAAAAAGATAAGCGGTACAATAGACTTCATTAGCGGTGCGGTAAACGCAGTTAACGTGCCGTCTGCACCACGCCATGGTGAAGATTCCGGAACGGCAGTTGCGATTAATACTGCCACAGCTGCAACAATTGACCACAATGCGTAACTTAGTGCTTTGCCTTCCTTTTCAGTTAGCGCTTCCATCTTTGGCAAATCTTCTAGATCACCATCGAGCTTGTTGTCCGCTAATTTGGGCTCAACAACTTTGTCAGTAATAAACCAACCCAAGCCCGTGATAAGTAATGACGATGCTGCAGTAAAGTAGTAGTTATTTAATGGGTTTAACACTACTTTAGGATCGAGAATTTGTGCACCAGCTTGTGAAATACCTTGCAGCATAGGATCGATGGCCGATGGTACAAAGTTCGCCGAGAAACCACCTGATACACCGGCAAATGCCGCTGCGATACCAGCAAGAGGATGACGACCTGCGGCGTAGAACATAACGCCACCTAGTGGAATAACTAACACGTAACCCGCGTCCACTGCAGTGTGTGAAACTATACCAATCAAGATTACTAATGGCGTTAATAGTGCCGTTGATGTTTTAGCAAGTAGCGAACGAAGTCCTGCGTTAATAAAACCAGAATACTCAGCAACGCCAATACCTAGCATGGCAACTAGCACTACGCCTACTGGGTGGAAGTGAGAGAAGTTGGTCACCATAGTCGAGAACAAGTTGGTGATCGCTTCGCCTGATAGCTGATTATGGATAATTACTTTTTCACCAGTGCGTGGATCGATTGCCGAAAAGTCGATGCCTGACAATGCCCAAGATAGCACCCAAACAAAAGCGAGGAGGGCAATGAAGAGAACTGCCGGATCCGGCAGCTTATTCCCGTAATGCTCGACGCGATTGAGCATTCTTTGGGTTAAAGAAGGTTGTGTCATAGTTAGTCCTTATTATTGTTCTGTGCTGTCTGTATGTGGACAGTGAGAATTGCGACTAATGTATATACCATTTTATGAGCAGTTATAACAGTTGTGACTACTTTTTGTCTTTATATTTAGCTTCAATAAGGCAAAGAAAAACGGCGTGATATTGCTATCACGCCGTTCAGATTAAGTTGTAGAAACTTTAATTACGCAGGTTGCTGTAAAATAACGCCTTCTGCTTTCTTGGTGTAACTCTCCATTTGATGGAAGTTGAGATAGCGATAAGTATCAGCTGCCGTCGCATCGATTTGCTTGGCGTATTCCATATACTCTTCAGGACTTGGTAGCTTACCTAAAATCGCGCCAACACCAGCGAGCTCTGCCGATGTTAGGTAGACATTGGCGCCGGTACCTAAACGATTCGGGAAGTTGCGGGTTGAAGTTGAGAGTACCGTTGATTTTTCCGCAACGCGAGCTTGGTTCCCC
The DNA here is from genome assembly GCF_022347785.1 of Psychrobium sp. MM17-31. Taxonomy (NCBI): domain Bacteria; kingdom Pseudomonadati; phylum Pseudomonadota; class Gammaproteobacteria; order Alteromonadales; family Shewanellaceae; genus Psychrobium; species Psychrobium sp. MM17-31. The sequence goes on along the minus strand of NZ_JAKRGA010000002.1, from coordinate 573,120 downwards.
ATACACAGTGAACAACCCGGCGATTCGATGCGTGCGCCAGCGCGGCCATAAATATTGTAGTAACCTTCGTTGGTGAGTTGCTGCGCATCCATTTTAGTTGGTGGTGCCACCCACATGCGTGTTGGTAAGGTGGTGTTAGCAGCATCAATCAGTTTACCCGCCGCGCGGAAGTGGCCAATGTTAGTCATACAAGAGCCGATAAAGACTTCGTCGACTTTAGCGCCGTGAACTTCTGATAATAGCTTGGCATCGTCAGGATCATTAGGACAACAAACGATAGGCTCTTTAATGTCATTAAGGTCGATTTCTAGTACATGAGCGTATTCGGCGTCACTATCGGCTGTCATTAGTGATGGATTGGCAAGCCATTCTTTCATGCCAGCGATACGGCGCTCGATGGTACGCACATCACCATAGCCTTCAGAAATCATCCATTTGAGCATCACAATGTTTGATTCTAGATATTCTTTTACCGCGTCTTCTTCAAGTTTGATAGTACAGCCTGCTGCTGAGCGTTCAGCTGAGGCGTCAGATAATTCAAAAGCTTGCTCGACGGTAAGCCCCTTAAGACCTTCAATTTCTAATACGCGACCAGAAAACTCGTTCACTTTACCTGCTTTTTCTACCGTGAGAATTCCCGCTTTAATACCGTAATAAGGGATCGCGTGTACTAGATCGCGTAGCGTAATCCCCGGTTGCATCTCGCCTTTAAAGCGCACTAATACTGACTCCGGCATGTCAAGCGGCATCACGCCAGTTGCAGCGGCAAATGCCACTAGACCAGAGCCTGCTGGGAAAGAAATACCGAGCGGGAAGCGAGTATGAGAATCGCCGCCTGTACCCACAGTATCAGGCAATAACATACGATTGAGCCATGAGTGAATAACACCATCGCCGGGGCGCAGAGACACGCCGCCGCGATTCATCATGAAATCAGGTAGCGTGTGATGGGTGTTTACGTCCACTGGTTTTGGATAAGCAGATGTGTGACAGAAAGATTGCATGGTTAAATCTGCTGAAAAGCCAAGACAGGCAAGATCTTTAAGCTCGTCACGTGTCATAGGCCCTGTGGTGTCTTGTGAGCCAACAGTTGTCATCTTAGGCTCGCAGTATTGACCTGCACGAACCCCTTCAACGCCGCACGCTTTCCCCACCATTTTCTGCGCTAGCGTATAACCCTTACCGGTGTCTGTTGCATCAACAGGTTTAGCAAATAAGTCGGTTTCGCCTAAGCCAAGGGCTTCGCGAGCGCGGCTTGTTAGGCCGCGGCCAATGATTAAAGGAATACGACCGCCTGCACGCACTTCATCAAGCAATACTGGACTTAGCTCAAAGGTTGAGATGACTTCGTCGCCTTTTTTGACCACACCTTCATACGGGTAAATATCGATAATATCTCCCATATGCATTTGCTGTACGTCAAGCTCGATTGGCAGCGCGCCAGAGTCTTCCATAGTGTTGTAGAAAATTGGTGCGATTTTTCCGCCTAAACAGACACCGCCTGTGCGCTTGTTAGGCACAAACGGAATGTCCTCTCCCATAAACCACAATACTGAATTGGTAGCGGATTTACGTGAAGAGCCTGTGCCGACAACATCGCCGACATAAGCCAGTGGAATGTCGTCTTGTTGCAGTGCTTCGATTTGCTTGATTGGTCCAACATGACCAGCATCATCAGGAGTAATGCCATCGCGCTCCATCTTTAACATGGCTTTAGCGTGCACTGGAATATCAGGACGCGACCACGCGTCTGGGGCAGGGGAGAGATCATCGGTATTGGTTTCACCAGTGACTTTAAACACCTTAACGGTGATTTTTTCGCTCACTTTATTGCGAGAAGTAAACCATTCGGCATCTGCCCATGATTGTATTACTGATTTAGCGGCTGCGTTACCCGCATCGGCTTTTTCTTTTACATCAAAGAAGGCATCGAACATTAACAGCGTTTTCTTTAAGCCAGCGGCGGCGGTATCGGCAAGATCAGAATCCAATAAATCGATCATCGGTGCGATGTTATAGCCGCCGAGCATGGTGCCAAGAAGTTCAGTCGCGCGTTCACTAGATAAAATAGGAGAGCTAGTATCGCCTTTAGCAACCGCGGCTAAAAAGCCTGCTTTAACATAAGCCGCTTCATCAACGCCCGGTGGCACGCGATTGGTAAGTAAATCTAAGACTAATTCTTCTTCGCCCGCTGGTGGCTGTTTAACTAACTCGACTAATTCAGCAACTTGCGCTGCATCTAATGGTTTAGGAACAACGCCTTCTGCGGCGCGCTCTTCGATGTGTTTACGGTATTGTTCAAGCACAGTGATTACCTCTTATTATTATAAGTGTTGGTGGAGAGCTTATTTCTTAGTACTACAAATCTCTCACGATACGTTAACCAACAACGATTGATTTTTAATCACCATCTTACGGAAATAATCAAATTTGTTGACTCGACTTAGGGTGTAGATTGTTAATCCTCATTATGTACGCTGTTGATAGTTATTAAATATCAGTTGGTTATATATTTCGGTAAAGTTAGTTGTACGACTAATTAACGAGTGAAATTGCAGGATAATTTGCCGAAGATTTAACACGTTGTCACAATTGATATGAGTGCTACACTTGTATATGAATTATTTATGTTAACCATAATCTGCATGAATGTCGTTTGCGCATTCAAAGGATTTATAGTAAACAAAAAATCAGGTAAAATGTGCCGCAAAATTATTCCCAGCTAATGACAATGAGCATTAGCGTTAGATAGCGAGAGAGTGTCCAATGAGTCTGTATTTAGATTATTTAGCAGAAATTGAAAGCCGTAAAACCGAACTAGGTCTTGCGCCAAAGCCAATCGACAGCGCAGAGCTGTTATCTGAAATCATCGCTCAAATCAAAGATACTGGTAACGAGCACCGCGAAGAGTCTTTAAAATTCTTCATTTACAACACTCTGCCAGGTACAACAAGTGCTGCAGGTGTTAAAGCCGCTTTCCTAAAAGAAATCATCACAGGCCAAGAAACTGTTGCTGAAATTTCAGTAGAGTTTGCCTTCGAATTGCTTTCTCACATGAAAGGTGGTCCATCAATCGCAGCACTTCTAGACTTAGCACTAGGTGATAATGCTGAACTAGCAACACAAGCGGCAACAGTACTTAAGACGCAAGTATTCTTATACGACGCTGACACTGCACGTTTACAAGATGCATTCAAAGCGGGTAATGCTGTAGCAAAAGACATTTTAGAAAGCTACGCAAACGCTGAGTTCTTCACTAAACTTCCTGAAGTTCAAGAGAAAATTGAAGTTGTTACTTACATCGCTGGTGTTGGTGATATCTCAACTGACTTATTATCTCCAGGTCACCAATCTCACTCACGTGCGGACCGTGAATTACACGGCCAGTGTATGATTACACCTGAAGCACAGCAAGAAATCGTTGCTCTTCAAGAGCAGCACCCAGGCAAGAAAGTTATGCTTGTTGCTGAAAAAGGCACCATGGGTGTTGGTTCTTCTCGTATGTCAGGTGTTAACAACGTTGCACTATGGGCTGGTGAGCAAGCGTCTCCTTACGTTCCATTCATTAACATTGCACCAGTTGTTGCTGGTACAAACGGTATCGCACCTATCTTCCTAACTACTGTTGACGTAACAGGTGGTATCGGTCTTGACCTTAAAAACTGGGTTAAGAAAGTAGACGCAGACGGCAACACAGTAACAGATGCTAACGGCGACCCAGTACTAGAAGAAGCATACTCAGTTGCTACAGGTACTGTGTTAACTATCGACACGAAAGCGAAGAAATTATTCAACGGCGGCGACGAATTAGCAGACATTTCTTCGGCATTCACTCCACAAAAAATGGAGTTCATGAAAGCTGGCGGTTCTTATGCTGTTACTTTCGGTAAGAAGCTACAAACTTTCGCAGCGGAAACGCTAGGTGTTGATGCGCCAGCCGTTTACGCACAATCAAAAGAAATTTCTCATGAAGGCCAAGGCCTAACTGCTGTTGAGAAGATCTTTAACCGCAACGCAGTAGGTGTTGCTTCCGACGCGCCGCTACACGCCGGTTCTGACGTACGTGTTAAAGTAAACATCGTTGGTTCTCAAGATACTACGGGTCCAATGACTTGTCAGGAATTAGAAGCTATGGCTGCTTCTACTATCTCAACAAGCGTTGACGGTGCTTTCCAATCTGGTTGTCACACAGCTTCTGTATGGGACAACAAAGCAAAAGCTAACACGCCTAAGCTAATGGCATTCATGAACGCATTTGGTGTTATCACAGCACGTGATCCAAAAGGCGTTTACCACTCAATGACTGACGTTATCCATAAAGTATTGAACGACATCACTATCGATGATCGCGCAATCATTATCGGTGGTGACTCTCACACGCGTATGTCTAAAGGTGTAGCATTCGGTGCTGACTCAGGTACGGTTGCAATTGCGCTTGCAACAGGTGAATCGGCAATGCCAATTCCAGAGTCGGTAAAAGTTACGTTCAAAGGCAACATGGCTGGTCACATGGACTTCCGTGATATCGTACATGCTACACAAGCACAAATGCTTAAGCAGTTCGACGGTGAAAACGTATTCCAAGGTCGCATCATCGAAGTACACATCGGTACTCTTCTAGCTGACCAAGCGTTCACGTTCACTGACTGGTCTGCAGAAATGAAAGCGAAAGCGTCTATCTGTATCTCAAACAACGAGACGTTAATCGAGTCTATCGAACTTGCTAAGAGCCGTATCCAAATCATGATCGACAAGGGTATGGAAAACGAAGCAGGCATGCTAGGTGGCTTAATCAAGCTAGCTGACGAGCGTATCGCAGGCATCAAGTCTGGCGAGCAACCAGCACTAGCACCAGATGACAACGCTAAGTACTACGCTGAAGTTGAAATTGACTTAGACGCTATTGCTGAGCCAATGATTGCCGATCCAGACGTAAACAACGAAGACGTATCTAAGCGCTACACTCACGATGTTATTCGTCCAGTTTCTTACTACGATGGCAAGCCAGTAGATTTAGGTTTCGTAGGTTCTTGTATGGTTCACAAAGGCGATATGCAAATCATCGCGCAAATGTTCCGTAACCTTGAGAAGCAAAACGGTGCTATCGAATTCAAAGCACCATTAGTTGTTGCTCCACCAACGTACAACATCGTTGATGAGCTAAAAGCTGAAGGCGACTGGGATATCCTAGCTAAGTACTCTGGTTTCGTATTCGACGATACTAACCCGAAAGAAGCAGCACGTACTAAGTACGACAACATCATGTACCTAGAGCGTCCTGGTTGTAACCTATGTATGGGTAACCAAGAGAAAGCTGAACCAGGTGACACTGTAATCGCTACTTCAACACGTCTATTCCAAGGCCGTGTTGTAGCTGATGCAAGCGATAAGAAAGGTGAATCACTACTAGGTTCTACACCGTTAGTAGTTCTTTCAACAGTGCTTGGTCGTTTCCCAACTATGGACGAGTACAAGTCAGCAGTTGAAGGCATCGACCTAACACGCTTTACTCCGCCTACAGAAGAAATGACAACTAAATACGATGCTGCAGTTCCTGTAAAACGCGTTTAATCGTTAGTTCTTAGAGCGTTTAAAGCCCCGCTTATCGATTGATAGGCGGGGCTTTTTGTTGTCTGATTGCCGTTTAGTTTTTGGCAAAGAATCAAAATGTTCCCAAGTAGCGAAGTTGCTTGCTCTTGGGGACAATTTATTGAGGTATTACTCCGTCTCAACCACCACTAGTCGATGATTGGATACGCCCAGCAAGCTAGCTGAATGCTTAAACAAGAACTGGCCGCTGTCAGAGGTGTCTATGGTCGCTAATACTGCCGTGGGTGAGTAGCTAACCTGTTGTAGTGGGAAGTTAGCAAAGTTAAAACTGCGCCAAGAGCTTTTATCTTCACTAAAATAGCTATTGCGTCCATTTTCAGTACGCAGCTCTACCAAGTTACCGTTATTGTGACTTAATACTTGTAGCGGTGCTGGTTGTTCGTCATTACAGCCTTGATTTCGGGTTAGTGACGCCAAGTTGGTATCAGTTGATAACCAGCTATCGTCGTCTTGTTTGTGCCACCACTTTAAGTCGCTGGCGAAACAGGTTGTATCTAATTGTTCGCTATAAGTTTCGCTGTATTGCATGCTAAATAACTCGGTGGTCGATAGCGGTGCTGCTCGAACATTAACTTCTTCGATATCACATTCTGCTTCATTGCTACACACATCTTCAGCGGTTAACTGCCATTCTCCAACAGCGTCTGCAGTAGAAATTGCAATACTCTGATTACTGTTCACATTGGTCATGTGCCAAGGCTTGCTACTGTCTTCGCTAAAGCGTAGTGATCCTCTCGTAAAACCCGAGAAATCGCCAATATCGATGGCAACGGGATCTGACCAAATTGAACCGTTATTGGTATTGCGATAGAAGAAATGGGCATTGCCAAGGTTATCTTCTTGCTCGACGATAACATGAGCCTTGTTGTCACTACTAAATAGTTGAAAGTATGCAGAGAACTTTCCATTCACCATATTAGGACTGACTACTTTAGTCCAGTTCACACCATCAGATGAATGATAGGAATTAGCACTTAGCGACAACCAGCTATTATCGTTGATTTTAACCATGTCGATAAATTCAACGCGTTCGCCATTTGGATTGTCAGCGATAACAATTGGCGCACGGCTCCACGTTTTTCCACTGTCGGTTGAGCGAAGCATGACTTCTTGCTCGACGGGAAGTTCAATACCAAAAGCGGTGAACGTTGTATTATTGTTAGTGATAAAAGTCTTTTGGATTAATAGCGCATTTTGCTGATTATTGACGGTGATCGCGGCGTCATTAATCACCAACTCGTTGTAATTATTTCCCGCGGCGAGCCAGCGTTGCTGTTGCGAATTATCACAGCGGGCAATGGTGTTCAGTGCAATTTGTTGCTCTGTTTGCCACGTTACTCCATCAACACTCGCAAGCAAGCCTTGGCCGTTTTTTAGCGTGTTGTCGGTAGCTAGCCAGCCGAGGGTTGGATGATGAGTTACACTCGATAAACCTGAGCGGGTAATATAGTCGTTATCGTTCGCACCGCGTTGAACATCGCGGGGAGTCATTGCAACCTTAGTCCACTCGGTGCCATTGTCACTACTGTAGACCGCGTTCGATATTGGCAATTCTAAACCTTCGGCATAACCGCGATACTGGGGAGAACCTACTGCAATAAACTTATTATTGGTAGAATCAAAGGCGATGGCGTTTAATCGACCATTGTGAACGCTAGTATGGTTGGTTATTTTTCCAATGCGCTGCAATTCAGTTTGTCGTGGCGTGAAGTCGAATTCGCCAAAATCATCGCTCACATCTTTGGCAATGGTTTGTAAATCCGTAACTACTGGTGTCCATGTTGCGCCGTTGTCACTGCTGCTAATGATTAGATAGCCAGCTTGGCGATTTGATTCGTCAGTGGTATCGGAAAACTCACCAACTAGCGTGAAATTACCTGCTGCATAAACCCCGTCTAGAATGGTGAAACTATGCTTATCGCTAGTAATTACAGGTCTAGCACCAGCAGTCATATCACTGCGCAGCCATGTCTCACCATCATTATTGCTGTAAAGGATTTGATTGTGCCCCGCTGCAATCACAGTACTACCGTTAGAAATTAACGTTGAAAATGCAGCGTGTTTACCGTTATCAATCACAGGCAAGTTTGCAAAGGACGCTAGTGTGCCATCATCGTTGAGTTTTCCAAGGCCAGCACCAGCAGTATTTAATCTATTTTCACCAGTCCACAGCACAGTACCATTAGACAGTTTAATCACATCAGTCACACTAAACTGGTTGATTTCTGCCGTGCCTTGGTTCGCTATGCGTTGCCATTTACTGTCGATGCCAAGCGTGAATATATCATTATCGCGGCCACCAATTAGATAACATACATCATCAAAATTTCTGATCCTAAAGGGTTCTGCTGTTGGCAAATATGCGTCTTGTAAACCAAGCGTAACCGGCTGTTGGGCAATAGTAACGTCAAAAGTCTTTTCGGTTTCAACGCCAAAACGGTCGCTGACTTCCACTTTTACTTTAACTTGTGTGTTGGCAACCACCGATAAATCGACATCTAGACTCGGCGTATCACTATCGTCGTCAACTAGAGATACACCAGTAACATCTTCAACAAGACTTATTGCATAGGTTAAAGCGCCGTTTTCGGGATCGCTTGCGCTTACAGCAAGCTCGGTTTGTTGGCCATGAGTGACAGTCAATGGCGTTAGTGAAGTAATTATAGGCGGCTGATTGTCTGCGCTTTGCAACACCAATGTTAATTTAACAGTGAGGTCACTGCCTTGAGTAAGCGTGATAGGGAAGTTACCCGTGGCGTAGCTGATGCCGGAGAACTCGCCTGATGCACCATCAAACACAAAACCAGCAGGTAGCTGTCCAATTAAGGTCCAAGCGCTATCAGTACCTTGGGTATAATCATTTAACGCAAATGAAAAAGCGTCTCCTTGGGTCAATGTATCTATGGCGACATCAAGTGAGAAAGTCTTACTCGCTTGTCCAAACTCATTTTTAGCCACAAGTTTAAAGCTGTATTGGCCGACAACGTCAATGTCACCGTTAATTACGCCCGTGTTGTCGTTGAGACTTAAACCGCGAGGGAGTTCGCCATCAATTTCATAACTGGTCACCGGACTTCCACTTAACGTGCTGTTTGACTGCCAATTATCATTTAACTTTAATGTGACGTTGCTGGTGGCGTTCGCAAAGCTTGGCGCAACACCTACGGCTTCAATATTGATAGTTAGAGGTGCTGATGTCGGACTTTTTAAGCCGTTAGCATCGGTAGCGTAAAATGTCATCGTTAGATCTGTTAACGGTGATGCAGCAATACCAGTTAACGCTCCTTGACTACTAAAGACTAAATTATCGATTGAGGTAGTGAGTTGGTCAGCATTCGAAATGCTCTCGATAAAGTACTTAAATGGTGCACGACCTTGATTGACTACAATGTCTTGCCAAGATAACTCTTCACCAACTTTTAAATCGATACTATCGCTAGCGAAAGATAGTGTTGGTGTTCCGACTACTTTGATCGCAATTGGCTCAGTGGTAACTTCGTTATTTGCGCCATCACTTATTTTTAATGTCATCGTATAAGGCGCGGCGCGGTGCGGCAGTTCACCTAACAATGAAAAGGTGCGCTCTTGATAATCAAACTTTATTTTTAGGTTGTCCCATTGCTCATCACTGATGTCACTTTGCACCACAGTCACTTTTAGCTCATCTTGCTCACTGCAATCGATGCAAACAACAAAATCTTCTGTGCCTAAAAATTTAACTTTATTGAATTTTCCATCAAACAACGTAATTGCGTCGTCAACGTTTGGTAATGATTCGCGAGGCTCATCATCGAGTAAAAATACCTTCGGTGCTTCTTGCGTGTCCTCGATATCGATGGTGATAGTTTTTGGAATATTGCGTGGGACGCGAATAGAACGAGTGTCGCGATAAACAGGAATAAAGGATCCTTCATCATCAATTAATCGATCGATATAAATATCGACAATCAATTGAATATTCATAAATACCGGGTACGCGTTTACTATGGTGCCTGCTTTAACTTGTTCGTTGGTTACTTCAAAAGTGTCAATAGCTGTTGACGCACGGCTATTGAGTGGCGCGACACGGTAGGTAACGCGGTAGTCATTATCCAGCTGAGTATCTATATTTAACTCGAAAGTGAGGCCTTCTTGCTGCTCTGGTGGCGCGACATCAACATTCCACCACGTAAAGTGACTGACTGTGCCAGATAATGCCCAGCCTGTCGGTGAGCTGCTTGACACAACTACTTCACCTTCGCCTTCTTGGAGCCAAATACCTGTTTCCTCATTAAGGTGCCATAAGGGGATCTTATCGCCAGCTTTGATTGGTGTGCCATCCATGTGCTGGGTTAAATAGATTGGTAATAAAATATCGGCATTTTCACCATCTTTAAGTTGTAATTCATTGCCATTATCGTCAGTAAATACAAATTCGGTAGTACCGTAGGTCACAATGTTGACAGTTTCATCATCGTCGGTAATGCCTGAGAATGAACCTGGGAAACCGCCTTGCTCGGCAGAATCATTTGAAACATCAACTGGCGTGATATGCAATTTAATGTCACCGCTTATCGTCTCGCCTTGCGCATTTTCAAAGGCATTTGCTTTAACGGCGACTTGGGCCCCGTCATCGCCTTTCACTTCGCTGTCCTGCGAGCCATCAAAAGTTTTTGCGGCAACGCGTTCAAGAAGGGTAATGGTTTGTGGACTGATTTGTTGGCTAGTGTCTGGCACTTCAAATTGAATAACTTGATTGGCAAATCCAGATTTAGTCACGGCAATTGAAACAGCTTTACCGTTGGGGAATACACTAGATGCCAGAAAACCAGATGCATTGGTTTTTCCTAGAGAAACAGGTTCTTTATCTGCAATATTCAGGGTCAAAGTTGCTTCATCAATAGCAACGCCTTGAGGAGTTTGAATAAAGAAGGATGCGGTTGAGGTTGTTGGCTCCGGTACTTCTTTTGTTAATGTGAGCGATTTGGGATCGAGTGTTTGCGATTTCTCTGGCACGTTAAATTCAATAATTTGTGGTAAATAACCCGCTTTTGAAAAGGTTACTTTGACACTTTTGCCGTTAGGGAAGTCGCTATAGGAAAATTTGCCTTCGCTATCAGTGTTGCCAATATCAATTGGTGCTTGTTGCTCAATAGATAGAGTGACAGAGGCATCAGTGAGTGCTTGACCGCTTTCGTCTTTTACTACGAAAGAAGCGTAAGAGGTTGTTGGCTCAGGCTTTGGTGTGCTTGATGAAAGTACAACGTTTTGTAATTCGAGCGTATCAAGATTGGGAATCGCATCATAGCTAATAACAGTATCGAGAAATCCTTCTTTACTGACGGTTAAATTGGCTGATTTGCCTCTGGGAAAAACATGTGATGAAAAGTTACCGTCAGCGTCACTCATTCCCAGCGTAATTGCAGCGTCACTTTCCACTTTTAATACAAAGATGGCATCGCTGACAGGCTGCTGCTCGTCATCGATTACCATAAATTCACCAACTGCATTAGCAGCTAAATCAGGAGTTGTTGGTTTGGTCTTGGATTGATTCGTTTCAGGTCCGTCATTACAAGCACTGATTGCAACAATGCCAATAATCAAAAACAGGCGCTGCATAAGAAAATAGGCGCGTTGGTGAAGGTTCATTTCAAACTCCGTGTAAAGTGGATTAGCTGACTACTTAAAGATAGCTCAGCAGCTTAAAATGAACAGACTAAATATCCAAATAATAACCTTTAACTTATTGTTAAATAATGAAAAGGTGCTTTATTTTTGAGTTGGTAGTACTTTGGTGCTTGTTTGTGGTGGGAGTTCTTGATGCCGTGTTTTATATTGCAGTGGAGATAGGCCATAAAAGCGTTTGAAACTGCGGCTAAAGTGACTGGTATCTTTAAAGCCACTGCCAAAGCAAGCTTGGGTAACTGACTGATTTTGACTTAGCAACTGGGCGGCTTGTTTTAGGCGTTGCTGGAATAAAAACTCGGCTGGCGAACTTCCTAGGTGTTGTTTAAATTCGCTATAGAACTTGGTGCGGCTCATGCAGGCGAGTTTACACAGATGGTCAATATCAATTTCATCTTTCAGATTGTGATGTAAATAATCGATAGCGGCGTTAAGGCCACTATGATCAGGCTGAGATAGGGAGTGATTAATAATAAAATCGCGGGTTTGGTGACGCAGCAACCGCGCGATTAACTCTCTCACCGCTAAATCGATCATAAAGCTGCGATCTTGATGGTTTTCGGTAAAGATCGTCACCATGCGATCTAGCAATGCTTGGGTTTGGGCATTGTGATGCGTGTGAACCACAGTTTCGCGGTAATGCCATTCTTGCTGATAGCTCTCAAGCGGCGCAGCGACGTTCAAACCGTCACATACTTGTTTAATGCGCTCATCGCTCATTTCGATAGCGATGCAGGTGGTTGGCTCATTTAGACTGGCGGTAGGAAAATCGATGGCGACGGGTTGATTAGGTGCCATCACAAAAGATTCGTGGGGATAAAAGTCGCAATTAAAGTTGCCCGCGTCACCGTGCATGACTTTTTTCCCTGTCACCATGCCGCAAAACATCAATTGGTCTGACACTAAATCTATGGCATTGGCTTGCTCAAAAGTATCGTAAATACTCAGCTCTGATTCTTCACCCGCAAAAGACAATTTATTTTCCACCAAAACCTGAGGATCTTTGCGTTGTAAATGAAGGCGTTCCTTGATCATATCAGCCATATCTCCGTCGAATTGGACTGTCAGTCAACTAATGTGAATTGTCAGTCATGCGCATCAAAAATTTGAACTTAGGATGAATAATATACAGCTCAACAACCATTAAACAATAAAAATAATTTAGAGGTGTTTTATGATCTATCCAAACCCTGGGACAAGTGAATCTAGCGTATCGTTCAAAGCGAAGTACGACAATTATATCAATGGCGAATGGGTCGCTCCCGTCAATGGTAAGTACTTTACTAACACTACGCCCGTAACAGGCGAGTCTGTGTGTGAAGTCGCGCGCTCAGATGAAGACGATATCAACCTAGCCCTTGATGCCGCACATGCTGCTAAAGATGCATGGGGCAAAACGTCGGTGACTGAGCGATCTAATATTCTGCTTAAAATTGCCGATCGCATCGAACAAAATCTTGAAACATTAGCGCTGGTGGAAACGTGGGATAACGGTAAGTGTATCCGTGAAACCATGGGCGCAGACGTGCCATTAGCAGTCGACCATTTTAGATATTTCGCAGGTTGTATTCGCGCCCAAGAAGGCTCTATTGGTGAAATCGACAATAATACCGTTGCTTATCATTTCCACGAACCAATCGGCGTAGTGGGGCAAATCATTCCTTGGAACTTCCCATTACTGATGGCGGCGTGGAAAATTCCACCTGCATTAGCAACAGGTAACTGTATCGTCCTTAAACCAGCAGAGCAAACACCGCTATCAATTGTGTTCTTAATGGAGCTTATTGGTGATTTATTGCCGCCGGGAGTACTAAACGTGGTGCATGGTTTTGGCGCCGAAGCCGGCCAAGCGCTAGCAACGTCATCGCGCATTGCTAAGGTGGCCTTCACGGGTTCAAGCCCTGTTGGTAAACACATTCTAAAATGCGCTGCAGATAACATGATCCCATCGACCGTAGAGCTTGGTGGTAAATCGCCAAATATTTTCTTCGAAGACGTACTTGATCAAGAAGATGAATACATCAATAAATGTTTAGAAGGTGCAACCTTAGCCTTCTTTAACCAAGGTGAAGTGTGTACTTGTCCATCGCGTCTTTTAGTCCAAGAATCAATCGCCGATGAATTCATTAAACGCCTTGTCGAGCGCACTAAAACCATTACTCAAGGCAACCCGTTAGACATGGGCAGTCAAGTTGGTGCACAAGTATCAAAAGAGCAGTTCGATCGCATTATGTCTTATATTAACATCGGCCGTGACGAAGGTGCGCAAGTGCTTTCTGGCGGTGACTACGAAAAGGTTGATGGCTTAAACGATGGTTATTACATTCAGCCAACGCTGCTTAAAGGTACCAATGACATGCGCGTGTTCCAAGAAGAAATCTTTGGTCCGGTCATTAGCATCACTACCTTTAAAGATGAAGCTGAAGCCTTGGCCATTGCTAACGACACCCAATTCGGTCTAGGTGCTGGTTTATGGACGCGCGATATTAACCGTGCGTATCGCATGGGGCGTGGCATTGAAGCGGGTCGTGTGTGGACTAACTGTTATCACCTCTACCCAGCACATGCAGCCTTCGGCGGTTACAAGCAATCGGGGATTGGCCGTGAAAACCATAAGATGATGTTAGATCACTATCAGCAAACTAAAAACATGCTGGTAAGTCATGATATTAATCCATTGGGATTCTTTTAAGTTAGATAACTAACGTACAAAAAAGGGGACTTCACAGTCCCCAATGAGAGATAAATTTTTAGGCGGAGTACTTATGAGTTGAGTACTTCGTCTATTTTTTTGTGTAGGGCATCAGGTTGGTCGAGCATGATGTAATGACCGGTGCCATCGACGATTTCGATATCGATTCTGTCGGTTACGCGATGGTCGATAATGGGTTCATGTACCTGAGCTAACAAGCCGTAAACTGGACCTTGATAACGCTTTAAATCTGCGTCTCTGTCCCACGCCAAATAGGTTTCTAACACTGTTACACCTGTTTTCTGATCATTGCTAAGCATATCAGCAGCAATTTTATCTCGTGCGCCTGCTGGCGTGTTTTCGCTCATATAGGCATCTGCCAAGCCGTTAATTGCAGCAGTATAATCACAGCGAAATGGGTTGACCATTTCGTCGATGCCTTCTTGCGAGGTTGCGGGGTAGATAACATTAAATGCTAATGAATCTACGCCAATAACTGCTTGCGCTTTATCGCCCAACAATGCTGCGATGGCCAATGAAATAGCACCGCCGAGTGAATGGCCGACTAACACACATTGCTTGATGCCTGCATCGGTTAACGCAGCGGAAACTAATTGCGCTGAGGCTTCAACAGTGAGTTGTGACAGTGGTACTTGCGAGCGACCAAAACCCGGTAAATCGACAATTAGGGTGTCGTGGGTTTGACTACACTGCTCAAAGTGTTGTTGCCACAACCAGTGGTCGCCACCCCAGCCGGGAATAAAACAGATGCTGGTGTCGGTATTGGGACCACCTCGGGTTACCGCCAAGCTGGCGGCTCCCAATTTAAATTCATACTGCTTTGCGGTTGGGGAGATCATATTAGAAGCTCCAATCTAACGTTAGGCCGAACGTACGTGGCGGCGCATAGAAGTTTGCGGTACCAATTAGGTTGTCGGCGCGGATAGACGATTGCACAACTTCTTCGTCGGTTAGGTTACGTACCCAAGCTGACACTGTCATATCATCGTTAATTTCATAGTTTAGACGAGTATTAATCACTACATTTGAATCGCGTTGTACTAAGTCGTCTTGGAACACATCGAGGTATTGGTCACTCTCATAACGAGCATCAACATGCCATGTTAGTGCGCGTTCGCCAATGAGCCAAATGTATTTTGAGGTAAAGCTTAAGCTTACTTCTGGCGCACGTGGCATACGCTCACCCGAACGATTTACTTCACCTGCTGCAGGCTCATTTGGATTCTCGGCGACAAAGTCATCGAATTGTGCATCTAGTAGTTGTAAGTTAATACCGTATTCCCAGTCATCATTTGGCACAAAAGTGGTGTTTAACTCAATACCTTGTACGGTTGCCGCGGCGGCGTTGTAAACCACCTGGAAAGTACCTGTCGACGAGCCCGGTGGAATCGAGTTTAACTGCATGTCTGTGTAATCGTAGTAGAACGCGGCGCCGTTAATTCGCGCGCTGCCGTCCCAAATTGTCGATTTCATACCCGCTTCATAGGCCCAAACGTATTCCGGTGCGAACGATTCTTCTTGGTAAACGTTGGTATTGAAACCACCTGCTTTATAGCCGCGAGATGCCGAACCATAGAACATAAGGTCTTGCTCTGGTGTGTACTCAACAACTAGACGTGGAGTAGTTGAATTAAACTTTTTAGAATTTGTATGAGCTAGCGTCTGGCCATCAATAATTGAATTATCGGCCAGTAACACGCTGTTTTGAACGAAGTCGATTTTACGTTCGTCGTTGTTATAACGAATACCGCCCGAAATAGCCCACTCATCGTTAATGTGGTATTTCACATTACCAAATAGCGCATAGGCATCAGTTTCTACTAGACCATCAGGTTGGATTTTAAAGGCATCAGGTACAAATTTTAGTGCAATATTAAGTTGTTGCGTCGCTTCTTCACTTAGAAAAAATGCACCAACAACCCAATCTAAATCGCCACCAGTGTTAGATACCAACTGAAACTCTTGCGTGAGCACTTCAGAAGTAAACATTGGTGTATTTGACAGGTAATTTAACTCGGTACCGTCTAAGTCAAGGTGCTCAACCACGTCTGATTCGCGATAGGCGGTAATAGATTTAAATGACACACTATCAAAGTCGACATTTGCGGTCATTGAGTAGCCGCTGATTTCACTATCTAGGTAGCTATCTTCGTTGAGCGACACATCGTGCTTGTCTTTTACAATGCGCTTATCGGCAGCACTGGCTGGACTAATTCCGTAATCATCAACGTGAATCGCAAGGTTACGGGTGCTATCTTCTTTGGTGTGATTGGCTGAGAAGGTCAGAGTAAAATCATCGGTCACATCAACGCGCAGATGTGTACGAAAAGAGAATACATCATCATCATCAACATCTTTACCCGTGTGCAGGTTATGTGAATAACCATCACGCTGGCTGCTAAGTGCTGCAAAGCGCCAAAATACTTTGTCTTCGACTAGTGGCACATTCACCATACCTTCGAGGCGACGTTTGTTGAAATTACCAATAGTTGCACTTAGTTTGGCTTCTAAATCTTCTGTCGGTTTATTGGAATAAACGTTAATTGCACCACCTACCGCATTACGGCCAAATAGTACGCCTTGCGGGCCTTTTACAACATCAACACGCTCAATATCTAGAAAGTCTTGCAGAGCAGATGTCGTACGTGACACATAAACATCGTCAACGAAGGTGGCAATACTCGACTCGGCACCCGGAGTAAAGATGTCAGTACCTACACCGCGTAAGTATGGCTGTGCGGCAACGGTATTAGTGGTAATTACTAATGCTGGGTCGATCATTTGTAGGTCGAGGGAATTTTCAATGCCGGATTCTACTAGGCGATCACCAGAAAAGGCTGTGATGGCGATAGGAATATCTTGCACACTCTCGACACGTTTTTGCGCAGTAACAGAAATGGTTTCAATTTTACGTTTTTCTGTTTGCTTCGCTTGGTCTTTTGTTTCTTCTGCTACGGCATTTACGCTGGTAAACATAAGAGCACTTACGGCGATTGCTACATTTGACAACTTCATTTTCTTATCCTCGACATTACTTATCTTTTTACAACCACACCAGTTTTAGAGATTGATGTAGCTAATTTTTATTGCACGTAAACGGTATCGAATGAGAGCTATAAATGACGATATTTTGTTCACTGTGTAAACTAAACCTAAGGTAATTTAGTTTACATCGCAAACTATTTTTTAACATTTTTTTTAAATTAAATTAGTTTACAATGTAAATTAATTTTGGTTTACTTTGTAAATCATTATTTTCTGGGTGATAATGAATCAGCTAGAAAACAACGATTATTTAACAAGAGTGATAGGTAAATGAGTAAGCAAAATTACGACGACGGTTCTTTCGACTTAGATAGTTATATTCCATTTAACGTGCTTTACACCGAGCTAATGATGTATCGCGTGGGGCGTAAAGATATGGAAACCGCTTTGGTTGATGGTAAGCCGTTATCGCAAGGAGAACTGCGTGTACTCGTTTGTATTTACTTTGGCAAGGCTGCTTCTCCGTCTGACTTTACCGAGGCGTTGGGGATGGATAAAGCCTTAGTGACCAGAAACATTAACTCACTAAGTCGTAAGCACCTTATCACTCTAACTCAAGATGAAAATGACAAGCGACGCAAAGTTATTACGCTTACTAACTCCGGTCGAGAAGTTGGCGCGAGTGTCACGAAGATTCTGAGTAAATACAATGACTTTTTTGATAGTGCTATCACTCAAAATGAGAAGAAGTCACTGTTGAAAATACTATCGAAACTCAATGCTGCCTGCCGTGAGTAGCGTGCATTGTTCTAGCTAGAGGATGTAACACTATGATTGAATTATCGCCATCTTATCAAAGCGCCAGAGCCGCCTTTTTAGCGCAAGCAGAAGCGAAGGGGTATGCCATCGAAAATAACTTGCTTCAAGGTTATCGCGGCATTGATGATGAATTATTGTATTGTGACATTGCTCGAAAAGGACATGACGGCAATAATAAATGTATCGTTATTTCTTCCGGCCTGCATGGCGTTGAAGGCTACTGTGGCTCGGGTGTTCAGCATCAATTACTGCTGCAAGAAACACTAGAGCACTTACCACAAGATATCTCCGTTATTTTCATTCACGCCTTTAATCCATATGGTTTTTCGTTTTCTAAGCGGGTGAATGAAAACAATGTCGATATGAATCGTAACTTCATGGATTACACGCTGCAAATCCCGCTCGATGATGATATTAAAGAGTTCAATGAAACCGTATTTCCGTTGCAATGGAAAGGCTCTCACCTAAGCGATGTATTTGAAGCTGTTTATCAATATCGCGAGCAACGTGGTGTATCGCAGCTCCAAACTGTGCTCACTGGCGGTCAATATCATTATCCCGGCGGTATTTTCTATGGCGGTACTGAGCCGCAATGGACACGCAAGTTATGGGATCGCGTTTGTCATGAGCTAGCAGCAGAGTTCGAGCATGTGGTCCATATCGATATCCATACTGGACTTGGTGAAAACGGCGATTGTGAGCTGATGTATCTCGGTGGCAATCAAGACAAAATTAAGGATAGTGTCATCGAGTGGTTTGGTGAAGATATCGTAAAAATCCCCGGCACTGAAGGCAGTACGAGTAAACCTATTACAGGACATCTTGCATCTCATTTAGATAATTTTAATGTCAATAACATTGCCATCGCCTTGGAGTTTGGCACGCAAGATATCGATCACGTGCTGGTTTCTTTAATCAACGATAGCTGGCTCCAAGCCAATCCAGATTGTAGCGATAGCGAGCGTAGACGTATCATTCAAACCGTGCGCGATGCCTTTATGACGCCTAGCGATGAGTGGCAAACACGCATTTGGCAGCAATCAAAACTATTTGTCGAACAAGCCGTAGCAGGCCTTAAAGCACTTTAGATTTCCTCTCCTTGTTGTAAACCTTTTTCACGCCGAATTGTCTGCCTGTCAATTCGACGTTTTTTTGCTTTCGATTCATCAATGTCGTAAATGGCATGATAAAAGTCATTTGTGACTCTCGTGGGAGACTTACTACTGCTCCATAATTGCATTGGTATTAGCAAATATTAGGAGTCACCGTGAAAGAATTTATTATCAAACAACATCGTCCAAGAGTTGAAGAGCTATTAGCGCAGTACAGAATCGTAATTGGTGATGATTTTGAGGGTTATCGCAATCACGTCTATCGCACCGTGACTTATGCAATGAACTTTTTAGATAACGATCCTAGCTACGAACAGCTCGTTGAAACGGCTTTTGTTTATCACGATATTGGTTTGTGGACAGATCACAAACTGGCCTACCTAGAGCCTTCAGAAGCCGTTGCGTTAGCAGATAATAAAAAACACGGTTGGGGATTAGAGGAAAGTGCACTAGTGGGTGCCATTCATTGGCATCACAAGATTTTTTCCTATCGCGGAGAGCATGAAAGATTGATTAACGCTTGTCGTAAAGCAGATTGGATAGACGCTTCAATGGGAACAATTCGCAAAGGTGTGAGTCGGGGAAATATTAAAAAAGTAGAAGCGACATTCGCTAATTGTGGCTTTCACAAAACACTGATGCGCTTAGCAAAAGATTATGGCGGCTCTACCTTGGTTGGCGGGATTTTAGTAACGAAAGGAATTGTAAAACTCTAACAACATAGAAGAAGGAAAAAGGCCATTGACAGTTGACACGCTATCAATGGCAAGACAACCAAACTAAGTAAAAAGATTAATTAAACTGCATCTCCGGAATGTCACCGTCAGCCACCAGTTCGCCTGCGGTTAGTGATTTTATCTCTTCAACACTGACGCCGGGGGCGCGTTCAAGCAGGTGAAACTTACCGTCTTTAATTTCGATGAGAGCGAGATCGGTAAGTACCTTCTTGATACAGCCCTTGCCTGTGAGTGGCAGATTACACTCGGGTAGTAATTTAGAATCGCCGCCTTTAGACGCGTGAGTCATGGTGACTATGATATTATCGGCGCCAGCCACAAGATCCATCGCGCCACCCATGCCTTTAATGAGCTTACCGGGGATCATATAAGACGCGATATTACCTTGAGTATCCACTTCAAATGCGCCTAACACGGTTAAATCAACGTGGCCGCCGCGGATCATCGCAAAAGATTCTGCTGAGTCAAAAATACTTGCGCCAGTTACTGCGGTTACTGTTTGTTTACCGGCATTGATTAAGTCGGCATCGACATCTTCTTCTTGCGGAAACTCTCCCATACCCAATAAACCGTTTTCAGATTGCAACATGACCTGCATGCCATCGGGAATATAGTTCGCCACTAAAGTTGGAATACCAATACCAAGGTTTACGTAGTAACCATCGCGTAGCTCTTGCGCCACGCGCATTGCTAGTTGTTCTCTTGATAATGCCATGACTATTCTCCTTGTTGAGCGACGGTGCGTTGCTCAATCAGTTTTTCACTAGTGCCTAAAATAATGCGATTAACATAGATCCCCGGCGTGTGAATTTCATCGGGATCAAGCTCACCCGGCTCTACAATTTCTTCGACTTCCACCACGGTGACTTTGCCAGCCATGGCCGCTAGTGGATTAAAGTTACGAGCCGTTTTTCGAAACATTAAATTGCCAAAAGTATCGGCTTTCCACGCTTTTACGATGGCGAAATCACCCGTAATCGATTCTTCTAAAATGTATTGGCGGCCATTAAATTCGCGCTCTTCTTTGCCATCGGCGACTGCCGTGCCATAACCCGTCGCGGTGAAAAATGCCGGAATGCCAGCGCCGCCAGCACGCATTTTTTCTGCCAGTGTTCCTTGTGGAGTCAGTTCAACTTCTAACTCGCCACTCATCATTTGCGACTCAAAATTAGCGTTTTCACCGACGTATGACGCCACCATTTTCTTGATTTGACGGTCAACTAACAACACACCCAAGCCATGCTCTGTGGTGCCGCAGTTATTTGAAACTACGGTTAACTCGCGCGTACCTTTGCTTTTAATTTCATTGATTAAGCCTTGAGGAATGCCACATAAACCAAAACCGCCTGCGACCACTGTCATACCGTCTTCGAGGCCATTCATCGCTTCTTGAAAACTGGAAACGACTTTATTAAATCCCGCCATATGTGCTCCTAAATCTCATCAATTTCTACTCGTTGCAGATTAGTTTGTGCTAAGTTTGTTTATTAAACAAATTTATTGTTTTGATTAATTGATAGATTATTTTTATTAATATGGTGTAAGTGTAAGGAGCTGTAATGAATGTAACGCTAAAACAACTCAAAGCATTTGTGGTGGTCGCTCAGCAAGAGAGTTTTATGGCCGCCTGTGAGCTACTGCATATTTCACAGCCTGCATTAAGTATTGCCATTAAAAATCTAGAAACAGAAGTGGGAGGGGCGCTATTTTCACGTACCACCCGTGCGGTGGTGTTAACACCAGAAGGGCAACGTTTTTTACCCACCGCTAAACGCTTACTGCAAGATTGGGATGATGCTTTTATCGATTTATCACAAGCATTCACTCTTGAGCATGGCATTTTATCTATTGCTGCCATGCCGTCTTTTGCCAGCTCGTTAGTGCCAAGTTATCTCAAGCGTTTTCGCAATGAATTTCCCGATGTCAAAATCAAACTGCACGATGTTGTGGCAGAAGATGCGGTGCAAATGGTAATTGACGATCAAGTCGAATTAGCATTGGTATTTGAAGTGCCCGATGTGCCACAACTCGATTTCATTCCACTGTTTGAAGATAAATTTGTTGCGGCCATTCCACCAGCGCTTGCACAGGATTGCACTGAACATTTTTCTTGGGCTCAGCTATTAGAATCCCCTTTGATAGCGCTACAACAACCGTCAACCATTCGTGCACAAATTGAAGCCTTGCTCGATGAACAAGGGCTGGCATTTGATGTAGAGTTTGAAGCAAATCAACTGGCGACAATCGGTCAAATGGTAGCAAGCGGACTAGGCGTTAGCGCGGTTCCATCGCTCTGCACGCCGTTATTTGAAGCGCAAGGCGCCAAGTGTGTACCACTGCAATCTCCGCCGCTAATGCGCCGTGTTGGTATAGTGACTCAGCAACGAAAGCCACTATCTGTAGCTGCGCAGTCTTTTATAGGGCAATTGGTTGAAAAGTATGGATGAACCGAATCACGCATAAAGAAAATTTCCGTCGTTTCTTGCTTGAAAAATAAAGTTACTAAACAATTAACCAATTGATAAATAATCATTTCATCATTAAATTGCCTGTGTTGGATCTAAAGTACCATTCAACACCAAAACACTTTACGCCATGCTAACCCCATCGAATATAAAGTAGGCAATCTATGATGCCCCAAAATAAATCTCTGTTAATTTCTGCCATCGCTGCCCTTGGTTTTGTTGCTAGTGTGAGTTTTTCGCCGCTTGCAAACGCCGCTAGTGAACAAGTGCCTGCTAGTTTACCGCTCTCTCAATTTGGTGAAAATCCTGGTGAACTAACCGCTAGCGTGTTCAGGCCGACTAAAACGCCAAAAGCACTGGTTGTGTTATTGCACGGTTGTGTACAAAACGCTGAAAAGCTTGCTGTAGACAGTGGTTTTCGCGGTTTAGCGAAGAGCCATAACTTTGCACTACTTTTGCCGCAGCAAAGTAAAAGCAACAACATCAAGCAATGCTTCAACTGGTTTTCAACGCCGGACACCGCACGCGATCAAGGTGAGACACTTTCGCTGAAAAATATGATCACCACCGTAAAAGGATCATTAAAGGTGGATCAAGTTTACATCGCTGGTTTGTCTGCTGGTGGCGCCATGGCCAGTGGATTGTTGGTGACTTATCCGCAAATGTTTGACGGCGGTGCTGTGATTGCTGGCTTGCCGTACCCCTGCGCAGACAACTTGATTAAAGCCATTTCTTGTATGCGGGCGGGGCCGTCTCAAAGCGCGGCAGAATTGGTTGCCTTGGCACAGAAAACATCGCCAAAGACTACGACTTGGCCGCCACTGTTTATTGCGACTGGCGATAGCGACAAGGTAGTAAATGCGGTCAATTCTCAAAAACTAGCCGAGCAATGGGCCGCGCTTTCTGGCAGCAAGCAAGTTGCAACCGAAGATAAGTTAGGCGCCAGTTTTAGCCAATGGAAAAGCGGCGATAAACCAACGATCGAGCTGGTGACGATCAAAGGAATGGATCACGGCTGGAGCGTTAATCCTGCTGTAAAAAATGGCGGCTCAACCGCGCCATTTTTACCTAAAGCGCAGCTGAGTACTGCGCAACAAATTGTCGATTTTTGGCAACTGAACTAATTCCAAATAACCCGCTGAGCTAAAGGTTTGGCCATAAAAATTACTATTAAAAATACAGGAACGATGGGGAAGATCATGAAAATGACATATGCAAAGCTAAGTCTAAGTACGCTTGCACTGGCCGTGAGCAGTGCGCTAGTGACTCAGCCACTAATGGCAGCAGAAGACGAAAAGAAAGCAAAAGACGGCGCGCTTGAACGCATCGAGGTTACGGCACGTAAAACCGTTGAAAGCCTGCAAGAAGTGCCTGTTGCTATTACATCGATTAGCGCCACAGACTTAGCCGAGCGCGGCATTGAAGTGATCACCGAAGTTCAACAGTTTTCGCCAAATACAACGCTGCAACGCAGCCGTGGTACTAACTCGACCATTACCGCGTTTATCCGTGGTGTAGGTCAGCAAGATCCTTTATGGGGCTATGAAGCGGGTGTCGGTATTTATGTCGATGATGTTTACATGGCGCGTCCTCAAGGGGCGGTATTAGATTTATTAGATATTGAACGCGTCGAAGTTTTACGTGGTCCACAAGGTACGCTATACGGTAAAAACACCATTGGTGGTGCGATTAAATACGTGACTAAAGAAATGTCTGGCGATGCTGAATTTAGCGTGCAAGGCACTGTTGGTAGTTACGGCCAAGGCGATGTAAAACTCACTGGTCAAATGCCACTGGTTGAAGACAAATTATACTTTGGTTTTGGTGTTGCGAGCTTAAATCGCAATGGTTATGGCGAATACTTATTATCGGCGTTAGAAGATCAAGATGCCGATAACTACAACAAAGAAGTGATGGCGGCGCGGGTAACGCTGGAATACCATGCCACTGAAGATCTATTGTTAAAACTGAACTGGGATCGTACCGAAGATAAGTCAAATGCCAAAGGCGGTTATCGTTTATTGCCTAGTTTGCTCACCAACGCGCCAGTGCCAGATAGCGTTTACGATTCTTACACCAGTTTGCCAACCAACAACAAAGTTGAGCTTGAAGGCATTAGCTTTACAGCAAAATACGATGTGAATGATAGCACTACGCTGAAATACGTTTATTCGTCACGCGATAGCTATTCACCAACTAATATCGACTTTGATAACACGCCACTACGCATCTTCGACGTACCAGCGATTTACGACGATGAGCAAAGCACTCACGAGCTACAAATCAACAATGTTGGCGATGACTATAAAGTGGTTGGTGGTATTTACCTTTACGACGGTGAATCATGTGGTGTATTCGACGCCATCTTAGACGTACTAGGACAATCAGCCTTTAAAACCCCGGGCTTAACCCGTGAAGTGAGCGGTTGTAGTAATGCTAAGAGCCAAGCGATTTATGCACAAGCAACTTATGATATCGATGAGCAATGGTCGGTAACCGCAGGTGCTCGTTACACCAAAGACAAGAAAGACTCATTAGTGCGCAACGGTTTAGTGTTTAACACCGTTTATCCAGAATCAGGTTGGGTTGATGGCTATGTCCGCCCAGATGGTGATTTGGTGCCTGTGGTATTAGACGATTCTGAAGAATGGTCGAAATTCACGCCGCGTATTGGCGTTGAATACCAAGCGAACCGCGATATGATGTTCTTCGCTAGTTTCTCGCAGGGCTTTAAATCAGGTACCTTTAACCCGCGTGCTACAACTGCTGAGCCAGCGGCGGATCCAGAAAACGTTGATTCAATCGAAATCGGTATGAAGAGTGAGTGGTTAGACAATCGTTTACGCGCCAACGTGACCTTGTTCTCGCTTGATCACGAAGATCGCCAATACATCTCAGTACTACCCGGTAAAGACTCAACGGAATTAAACCAACGTTTAGGTAACATAGGTTCGTCGACAGGTCAGGGTATTGAAGCTGAATTTACTTACCTAGCTTCTGACGAATTAGTGCTAACGGCAAGCTTTGGCTTTATCGACTCTGAGTTTAAAGAGGTGTTAGATACTAACCCTGAAACAGGTGCTGTGTTTGATAAATCTGACAACTTTACTATCTCGAACACGCCAGATTTTACCTATAACCTAGCGGCTAATTACACTATCGAATCGAACATGGGTGATTTTATTGTTAACGCCAGCTACTACTACCGCGATGACTATGTGTTGTTTGAAGAAAATAGTTTATTAACTCAAGACGGTTACGGTTTAGCGAACGCCAGCATCACTTGGTATGACGACGATACAGATTGGAGTGTTGGTTTACATCTTAAAAACCTAACCGATGAAGAGTATATGGTTGGTGGTTATCAATTTGTTACACCAAAAGCTGATGGCGGTTATGCTCCAGGGTTAGGTGGTGATAATACGTTGATTGGTTATTATGGCGACCCTAGAACAGTCTCGTTGACAGTGGGTTATCAGTTTTAGTCACTTTCAGTGATTAGTTTAGTGAGCCGACGCATTGTCGGCTCTTTTTGTTTGACTCTGATTTTTAATGTATAAATTGTTCGTCGAAATCTACATCACACTTCATTTCAAGGAAAAAACATGCAGCCACAAGTTATTATTGCCGATGATCATCCACTGTTTCGCACGGCGTTGAAGCAGGCGATTGTTGAGTGTATTGATGATGCGCAGATTTTAGAGGCGGAGTGTTTCGAAGAAGTGCTTGAAGCCGTTGAGGCCAATCCTAGCTTGGAGATTGTGTTTTTAGATCTTCACATGCCCGGTAACAATGGTTTTACTGGATTGATGCAATTGCAAAATCACTATCCGGATTTGGTGGTGATTATGGTGTCGTCAGACGATAATGTCGAAACCATGCAAAAGGCCATTAGCTTTGGCGCGGCGGCATTTATTCCTAAATCAGCCGACCTTTCTACAATTGCTAGTGCTATTGAAGTGGTGTTGGATGGTGAAGTGTGGTTGCCTGAGCACGTCGACCAAGCCTTGACTGATGATACACAAACCAAAGCGAATCAACATCTTGCTAAGCAACTGGCTCAGCTCACGCCGCAGCAATATGTCGTATTGACCCAAATCGCCGATGGCCGCTTAAACAAGCAAATAGCCTATGATTTGGATATCAAAGAAACCACAGTCAAAAAACATGTGTCGGCCATTTTACTCAAGCTAGAAGTCAACAACCGCACCTTAGCGGGTCTTGCTTATCAGCAACTGATGCTAGCCGCCCCTGAAAATCGCAGCGATTAATCACTATCTGATGAGTGATTGTCTGCGGGGAAGTTTACTTTCTTTCCCGCATCTTGGTGGCCTGAATTTAAACCAAAGCAGGTAGCTAGTCCTAGCAAAGGACCGATGATTGGCAAGACGATTATGAGAACTCGTTGCCGTCTGAGCTTATCTTCAAAGGCATTACGAGTTTTCTTATTGTTTTTCTTTTCTTCCATACGATATCGAACGCGTTTTACTGTCACGTAAAGTCCGATTAAACAAGCTCCATGAACAATAATTAGCGAAAGAAATACCACTATAAAATTAGAATCATTCATCATAGCAACTGCTTTATCATCCGCTTCAGCGCCAGTGCTTTCACAGGTTTGCGCAAGAATAAATAACTCGCCTCACTCGTGTGCTGGCGAACTTGCTCCGAAGGATCGGCGGAGCAAATAATACAAGGTAACTGCCAACTGTTTTCGCTTTGCAGCTGACGCGCGACGTCGACGCCATTGCAATGATTGTCCAGATGATAATCGGCGATAATCAGGCTTGGCGTGCCGCTAATAACCTCATGCTCAGCGCTGGCTTTATCCTTGGCGGTCATTACCGTAAAGCCCCAGTCACATAGCTGAGAGGCGATGGCAGTTAGCATCAGGTTATCGTTATCAATCACTAATACTCGGATGCCGTGATACTCATTACCGCTTTGCTCAGTTGGCACTTTAGCCGCGCTTGGAACATCCGTTTGCGTAGTAGCGACCCGAGGAATACGAATTTTAAAACCAGTGCCTTTACCGAGCTCAGATTCGATAGTGATTTTCGTCTCTAACAATTTGGCCATGCGTTCACAAATCGCTAGTCCAAGGCCGAGGCCGGGCACTTCACGGTGGGTCTCAAGGCGCTCAAATTCTTTAAATATTTGCTGCTGTTGGGCTGGCGAAATGCCCGGGCCGTTGTCCCATACTTCAATCGAAATCGTATCAGGGCAATGTCTAACACCAAGCACTATTTTGTTGCGAATATTGGCCTTAGCGCCTGTTTTGTCATCGCAATAATGCACGGCGTTGTTAAGCAGGTTTTGAATGATCCGGCGCAGCATGCGCTTGTCGGTTTTAACGCTGGCGCTGGATCGTTGATAGCTAAAGGTGATGTTGTCCTGTGCGGCAAGCAGGGTAAATTCGTTTTCCAATGTTGCCAGCACATCATCTACCGCAAACTCGCTGATTTCTATTTTTTGCGAGCCACTATCGAGCCGTGAAATTTCCACTAAATCTGACAATAAGCCTTCAACGACATTAAGGGAATCGTCGATATGATCTGCAAGCTCGCTTAAATCTGTGCCTTCAACGCGGTTTTTCAGCATCGAAGTAAAGAGTGACAACGCGTTAAAAGGCTGCATTAAATCGTGACTGGTTGCCGCTAAAAAGCGGGTTTTACTGCGATTGGCAGCTTCCGCTTGTGCCTTGGCATCTTCTAGCTCTTGGGTGCGTTGTTTTACTCGTTTTTCGAGATTTTCATTGGCAAGACGCAGCGCTTTTTCCGCTTCAATGTGGGCAGTAATATCAGAGTAAGTGCTAACGAAACCGCCGCCGGGCATTGCTTGGCCGCGAATTTCTAACACCACGTTATTGGGCATGGTGCGCTGAAACTGATGGCTGTGGCCAAGGCGCATGTGTTCGATTCGGCGCTCGACTAGTTCGTCGGCTTGTGCGCCTGTGATAATGCCTTTTTCAACATTGTATTGCAGCAACTCTCGCACCGATTTGCCGGCGGTAACAAATCCCGCAGGGTAGCACAGTAAATCAACATAGCGCTGATTCCACGCTACAATGCGCATATCGGCATCGACAACGCTGATCCCTTGCTCGATGTTTTCAACCCCAGATTGCAATAGTTCACGGTTAAATTCGAACATCTGGCTCGCTTCATCCACAATGCTCACCACATCTTCAAGTGGCATCTGTTGCGAGGTTGAAGCGGCTTTCATTACCATGCGTGTCGAGGCTGAGCCTAATACGCCTGATAACTGTAATCTTGTGTACTCAATGGCTTCATTGAGAGCGGCATTAGGACGATTGCCGTGTTTAAAGTCGTTGAGTTTATTTGCGATATCGTCGTTGGTAAAACGATGCAGTAAGTTGGCGAGATCATCAAAGGTTAGGCGTTGTTCGAACTTACTTTGACTTTTGGCAAGATAGAGCTCAGCTTGGAGCTTTTCGCCAACACTGCGGCGACTTTTTAGGGAAACAATCACAAAAGCAAGCGTATTGAGCAGCAGACTAAATACTACGCCGTGACTGATTTCATCGAGCCAATCGAGGCCAAATAACGCGGTTGGTTTAAGCCATGATAAATCAAATAATCCTTGTGATAACCAGCTAGAATCTTTGAAAAACAGCGGTAAAAACAAGGTGTATAACCACACGACTGTTCCGACAACCAAACCAACTAGCGCTCCTTGCGATGTGCCTTGTCGCCAGTAGAGTGCGCCGATTGTTGCAGGCGCGAATTGTGACAGTAATACAAACGATAAAAGGCCAATGGTGGCGAGATGATCGTGTTGGTTAATCACACGTTCAAAACTAAAAGCGAGCAGTAAAATGATACCGATAGTCAGACGACGGGCACTTAATAACGAACCTGATAATTGCGGTGTTTGGCTGGCGTCAAAACGCTTCATTTTTAACATCAGCGGGGTAATGACTTCCGTTGACAGCATGTTACTAAGCACGATGGCTGACACAATCACCATGCTGGTGGCCGCGGCCAAGCCACCAATAAACACCACTAAACCTAGCCAAGCTTGTTGGTAAAACAATGGCAATGTCAGCACGAAGGTATCGGCGGCGACGCTGCCACCGGGAAAAGTTGATTGGCCAGCGATAGCAATCGGCAGGACGAATAAATTTATCAATAATAGATAAAGCGGGTATTGCCAGCGGGCGGCTTTAAGCTCGTCGCGGTGATGATTCT
Source organism: Psychrobium sp. MM17-31 (assembly GCF_022347785.1). NCBI lineage: Bacteria > Pseudomonadati > Pseudomonadota > Gammaproteobacteria > Alteromonadales > Shewanellaceae > Psychrobium > Psychrobium sp. MM17-31. The sequence goes on along the minus strand of NZ_JAKRGA010000002.1, from coordinate 543,804 downwards.
CGATCATCATCATGTGAAATTGCTGCGGCAGAATAAAGATAGTGATAGCGCCTAATATTGCCTGTGACACCGCTAAGTAAGCATTGTTTACTGGCGTTTGTGGCAGTGATTTTTGTGCGGTTAGTAGTTGCTCGACACCATCAAACACATAAAAAGTCGCGAAGATGCCAACGGCGAATAGGGCAAAGAGTTTGACCACTGAGCTAACCGCTATCGCTAGCATCAAACCTTGGTTTTGTTTGCTAGCGGCGATTTGTCGCGTGCCGAATAAAATACTAAAAACTATAAGCACTAGGGTCACGACAAAGGCGGTGCTAATTCCCGATTGATAGGTGCCTGTTAGCAAATCAAAGCTGGTACTAATTGCGCGGAGTTGTAGCGCAATATAAGGCACTGTTCCCGCCAATACCACGAGTGCAATAGCGGCGGCGAGCATCGGGGAGCGATCGTATCTAAAGGCAATAAAGTCGGCGATGGAAGTGAGGTTTTGCTGTTTTACGATACTGAGTATTTTGGCCAGCATCGGCCATGCGGCGACTAAACACAAAATACTGCCAATGTAGATGGGGGCGAGCCATGCGCCTGTAGTAGCTGCTTGGCCAACGGTGCCGTAAAACGCCCATGAGGTACAACTAACGCCGAGCGCCAAACTGTAAATCCATGGCCGAGAGCGCCATTGGCTTGGTGATTGTTTTTGCCCTTGATAGGCGATGACGAATAACAGTGCTAGATAGCCGATGGCAACAGCGGTTACAAACCACCGATCTAACGAGATCCAAACTAACACAGCGATTCCTTTTTATGGCGTATTGTGACTATCAGAGCCGAATTTGGGTAGTGTACTAAGGTGCCAGATATTTGAAAAAGCCCTTGCGGTAATCTAGCTAGACGGTTCTATCGACACAAGAAATTATCACAGATGAAAATAACGAACAAATACCTCGTTGAAGCCCTAGTTTTTCTAAGCTATATGCTATTTGCCATGGCGTGGGTTGGCGGTGCCGCTAGCATGGAGCAAATTATGGCGGCGATGGATATCGACAGCTTAGCCTCTGCTAGCTTTATTAGCGGCATGGTGACTTTTGCAAAAATTGTCGGCACCTTTGGCGCTGCGTGGTTGGCGGTAAAACTCGGGGTTAAGGGAGCGTTTTTTGTTTCTAGTATTCTCATTGCCATCGGCTTATTTACGCCTATATCACCTAACTACGAGTTGTTATTACTGAGCCGTTTTTTAATGGGACTTGGCGGCGCCTTTATGATTGTTTATTTCAATCCGATTGTGATGGAGTTTTTCAAAGTCGATGAGCGCCCAGCGATTAATGGGTTAAACGCGGTTGCCTTTAATGTCGGTACGGCGATTATCTTGTGGTTTATGGCGGATATTAACGCCATCACTGGCGGCTGGAAAAATAGCTTAATCGCCTTTTCAATTATTAGTTTTGCTTTGGCGGCAGTTTGGTTATTAGTGAAATTTAACGCGCCAGCGGCCAATAATAACGATGATCAACAACAAGAAAGTTATAGCTATATCGAAGGTCTTAAAGACAAATTTAACTGGGTTTATGGTTTGACCTATGCGGGTCTGTTAACTTTCTACATTTGTCTATTTACCTTCTATCCGCAAGCAGGCATCAGTCAGAGTAAATGGGTGATTGGCTTTGGCATTATCGGTACCTTCGCCGGTATTCTTTACAGCAAGAAGTTTCCGAAACGGGTGCCAGTGATTCGTTGGTCGGGCTTAATGATCACGCTAACTATTATTGGTTTATCTTTTGGTGGCTCAGAAGCTGTGCAAATGATTTCGGCGATGCTGTTGGGTTTCTTTATTTTCCTACCTGTAACGGCGCTAGTGTCCATTCCACACGAAATGGCAAACATGACTACAGCACGCATTACCGTTATCTTTAGCCTGTTCTATTCGATTAGTTATCTGTTTTCTACCGTCTTGTTATGGTTGTTTGGCAAGTTGGTGGATATGAACAATGGTGATTTCACCCAATCATTCATATTGATTGCAGTAGTGAGCACCACCTTTTTTATCGGCAGTTTCTTTTTACCAGAGACTGCAAAGACGCAAGGAGAAAGCTAATGCGCGGCGTTGTATCTTCCAAACTCGAACCTTTTCTCGACCAAGTAAATGAAGTTATGGCCAATGCCAGAGCGCAGGGGATTGGTTATACGCCCGAGTTAACTCGCGAAGGTTTAAATAATTTAGCGGGACTCATGGCCAAAGGGCCTGAGATAGCGAGCGTGACTGATGTGCTGATGCCAGACTATGAGGCGGCGATTAATGTCCGAATCTACAACCCTGCACCCGATAAAAAGCTACCTGTGTTATTGCATTTTCACGGCGGCGGACACATGTGTGGTTCGGTGGAGTTATACGATCCTATCAGCCGTGAGCTGGCACAGCAGTGCCAAGCAATCGTGCTGTGTATCGAATATCGTTTAGCGCCAGAATTTCCGTATCCGATGGGCTTAAACGATTGTCAGTATTTACTCGAAAACTATCGCCAGCTGCTAGTGGAGCACAATCACAACGACGTGCTTTATATCGCTGGTGATAGCGCAGGCGGCGCAATTTGTACTAACTTAGTGATGAACAATAATCAGCGTGGCGATATAAAAATTGATAAGCAAATCCTGATTTACCCAAGCGTCGATTACACCATGAGCTTTGACTCCTACCAAGAAAACGGCAGTGGTTTCTTGCTTGAAACGGCTAAAGTTGAGTGGTATTTCGAGCAATATTTCCATTCGGAGCAAGATATCGATCAAGCTGCGCAATCAGCATCAGCGCTATTTGGAACTTTTAACGATCGAATGCCTGAGACTTTAGTGATAACAGCAGGCTGTGATCCATTACGAGACGAAGGCAATGCGTATGCTGAGAAGTTGGCTCAACACGGCGTAAAGGTTAAACACCATCAGTTTAACGATATGATCCACGCGTATATGTTGATTAATGATTTAGTTCAAGATGAATATCAACAAACCTTTAAGCTAATCAAGGACTTCACTGCCTAGGTTTTGTGGTCACAAATTCAATTTCTTTATGACGCGAACCAACAATAACGCGATTGACGTAGATCCCTGGAGTGTGAATCTCATCGGGATCTAATTCGCCTGCATCCACTAACTCTTCAACTTCAACAACAGTAATCTTTCCCGCCATCGCGGCAAGGGGATTAAAGTTACGTGCTGTTTTACGGAATATTAGATTGCCGAATGTATCGGCTTTCCATGCTTTGACTAGTGCAAAATCACCTGTAATTGACTCTTCGAGGATACAGTGACGACCATTAATAAAGCGAGATTCCTTACCCTCAGCTACCGCCGTACCGTAACCAGTAGCGGTATAAAAAGCAGGAATGCCCGCGCCACCAGCACGCATTTTTTCGGCTAATGTCCCCTGTGGCGTGAGTTCTACATCGAGTTTACCGCTGATCATTTGTGCCTCGAAATTAGCGCTGTTTCCCACATAAGATGCGATCATTTTTTTGATTTGATAGTCGATCAGTAAAATACCTAAACCGTGCTCTGTGGTGCCGCAATCATTGGAAACCACGGTGAGCTCTCGCGTACCACGGCGTTTAATTTCGTCAATAAGACCCTGTGGGATGCCACATAAACCAAATCCTCCTGCCACTATTGTCATGCCGTCTTTTAGGCCATCTAGCGCCGTAGAAAAATCGTTAACTACTTTGTTAAAACCCGTCATATCAAACCTCACAACTCGTTACTGATAATGGCTTAAGTTTGGTGGTAGTTTATTTATTAATCAAATTTATAGTTTTGATATATTTATAGGTTTTTTAAATGCCATGTTTAGGTGCTATAAGTTGGGCAAGAAAAAGCCCTGCATAAAGCAAGGCTTGAAGACGGGAAAAACTCTCGGAATTACTGCGCCGTCCAAGCACCGTCCATTGGTAGTGCTGAGCCAGTAATGCCTTTGGCGGCGTCGCTGCATAAGAACAGGATAAACTCACCAATCTGACGTGGATCTGCCATCGCTGGTAGTGGCTGCTTAGCGGTAATGAGTTTGTATTGGGCTTCGTCGAAACTGACGCCTTCTTTTTCAGCGATATCGGTGATCTGTTGGCCGATAAGTGGGGTATCGACCCAGCCGGGACAGATGGAGTTTACGGTAATGCCGTCTTCGGCGCATTCTAGTGCTACTACCTTGGTTAAACCAACGATGCCGTGTTTAGCGGCACAATAGGCTGATTTGTTTTTAGAGCCCACTAAGCCGTGAACTGAGGCTATGTTAATAATGCGGCCCCATTTCTTTTCTGTCATTGCTGGTAAACACTGCTGAATGGCATGAAATGCTGAGCTGAGGTTGATAGCGATAATGTCATTCCATTTGTTGGTAGGAAAAGTAGCTGCACCTTCGGTGTGCTGGATACCTGCGTTATTCACCAAAATATCAATACTGCCAAGCGCCGCTGCGCCTGTGGCCATAAAGTCGCTAATGGCATCAGGATCGCGCAAATCGGCATTGCTAAAATAAGCATTGATTTTGTACTCGGCTTCAAACTCTTTGACCAGCGCTGCGCCGTCTTCCTCACTCATCAATCCGTGTAAAATCAAGTTGATTCCTTGCTCTGCTAAAACGCGTGCGGCGGCTAATCCAATGCCGCTGGTTGAGCCGGTAATTAAAGCCACTTTATTTGCCAACATGACGCCATGTCTCCTGTGAAATAGAAAATATTGGAATTAGCCTAACACATTACGTACATTTTTCATGCGGTACCAAAGTACCCTTTAATTTATTAGCTAAGGGAATTTTTGATTGCTTTTGAACAAGTTGAGCGTAATGGGTAAGATGCGCTTTTAAGTTGAGTGATTAGGGAGTTGCACCTTGTTTGAGATTTACGCAGGTGACAAGGCGAAAAAGGAAATTGAACAACACGGCTTTAGCCAAGATTTATTCGATGTGTTTATAGGCGCGAGCGGTGGTCCGAAGTGGTTTTCTCTTTATGGCTGGGACAAATACTTGTTCGGTGAGTTTTTTAAAGGCCGCTCAACGCAACTCGATATTATAGGCTCTAGTGCAGGGGCCTTTCGCGCGGCGTGTTTTACGCAAAATGATCCCGTGGCTGCTATCGAGCGTTTAGCTCACAATTATGCTCATACCCGTTATTCGGATAAGGCGACGGCCGCTGAAATTACCGACAAGGCGCGAGAGCTGCTTGATATTATGCTCGGTGATAGCGGGGTGGATGAAATCATTAACAATCCACGCTACAAAGCGCACTTTTTTGTTGCCAAAACCAATGGTGTATTGGCAAGTGAAAAGAAACCGCTGCAAGCGTTGGGATTAGCAAAGAGCTATCTACTCAATCGTAAAGATCGCGCCTTGTTGGCCAAGCAATATGAGCGTTATGTGTTTAGTGCAGCGGGTGGCAATTTGTTGTTTGACGATCCGGTGCAGCTTACCACTCATACGCAAACGCTTGATGCCGATAATTTAAAACCTTCTTTATTAGCCTCTGGCTCTATTCCGTTAGTGATGCAAGGGATCCGCGATATTCCCGGTTGCCCAAAAGGGATGTATCGCGATGGCGGCATTATTGACTATCACTTCGATCTCAAGCTCAAGAATAAAGGGCTGGTGCTTTATCCGCACTTTAATGCCACTCCAAAAGCGGGCTGGTTTGATAAATCCCTCAAACGTGGTGTGAGCAAACAGAGTTACGATAACGTAGTGCTGATTTGTCCGTCGCCTGAGTTTATCGCTAACCTGCCTTATGGAAAAATCCCCGATCGTACCGACTTTACCGAGCTGGACGCAGATACGCGAATTGCCTACTGGCAACAGGTTTTCGCAGAAACTGAGCGCTTGGCTGAAGGTTTGGACAATTTTATCCAACGACAAGATATCGGATCCATAAAGTCATTTAGATAATTTCTATAATCAGATCCTTTATTTCATTGGTACAAATAAGGTCAAATCACATCTTCACGTTGCGGTGACGTTGCTTATTTTATATTTGCTTACATAGCAATATAAAATAAACCTAGCAAAGTGAGTACAGCAATGAATAGTCAAGTAACGCCGTTGAGCAAAATAACCATCTCCCTCCATTGGATAATCGCGTGGACCATTATTGGTCTACTTGCGCTCGGTATCTATATGGAAGAGAACGAAGCCTACCAATTTTATGATTTGCACAAATCCATTGGCGCACTAATTTTCGTTGTCATTTTAGTACGTGTTGTATGGCGTATTAAACAAGGTTGGCCAACGCCAGCTAGTGAATACAAAAAAGTAGAGCAATTGATGTCAAAGCTAATGCATTACGTACTGCTCATTGGTTCGGTAATTATTCCACTATCAGGCTTAATGATGTCGTGGGGCGGCGGTCATGAACTGGCTGTATTTGGTGTTGAAGTGTGGGGCTCAAATCATGATCCTGTGACAAATGAGACGGTTGCTCGCAGTGATGCTATTGGCGGTTTAGGCCATCAATTACACGGCTTAGTAAGTAATGTCGTTATTGGCGCTATTGTATTGCACGTGGTCGGAGCGCTAAAACATCACATTATCGATAAAGATGCGACCCTAAAACGCATGGTAGGGAAATCGTAATGAGCATAAAAAATCTATTTATAGCCGCCGTTGTTACTTTGATGACATGGTCTGCACAAGCCAAAGATGAAGAAGCCGCGGTTCGAGCCGTGATTGATTTATATACCCAAGGCACTTTTGAAGGCGATACCGATAAACTAACCCGAGCGTTTCACGCTAATGCAGTAATGAACGGTTCGTTACGTGGCAAAATGGTGTTGGCAACTCCGAAGCGCTTTATTGAGAGTATGGGGAAATTAAAACTCAATACAACAGGTGCTAAGTATCAAGCGAAAATCACCCACCTTGAAGTGGATGGCACAGTAGCTACGGTAACATTAAAAGAGCAGGGGCTTGGGGAAACTGACTTTACTAACTTCTTTCATCTAATAAACGATGGCAGTGGCTGGAAGATTATTAGTAAGGCATTTCAAAGCCACTAAAGGGATGTGATGATGTGGATCTCTGTTGAGATCAACATCTTATTGTTATTCCATTAACCACATACGTGCGCTGCGTGCTGGTAAATAGAATTTATGCCATTGGCTAGATACACGTTGGACATCGTTACTTAACACATCGCGATAATTACGATGCCAGTACAGATTGTCAGTGGCTGTATTCACCCACACATCTTGGCCGTTGCCACATTTATTGATACCCACCACACCTGCGTGATCGCGTTTGAATAGGATCATACAGTCATTGTGATTAATCACCTGCATACCACGGCCTTGTAGGGCGTTGTGGAATTTCAGCATGCCTTTGATGTCATCGCGTTTGTAGAAGTCTTGCCATCTGTTGTCGCCACTTTCGTTGTGATCAGAGTAAATTAGTGGCACACCACCGTCGCGTCCCATGATGTAAGCATTTGCGAGCTTCTCATCGGTAGGATCCATAATTTGATGACGGAAACCTTGGTTTAACGGGATATCATGGGTAACACTAAAGGTGATAGCGCGGCTGCCGTGTAGCGCTTGCCCATAGGCGCCAGGATCGACAAGTAAGTTCATCGAGCCACCAAATTTGAAGGCGTTAAACATTTGGTTAAACAGCGGGAAATCGTAGGCATTGTGGCCTGTTTCGTTTAAATATGGCACCAAGAAGTTGTCGTGATCACCGTGGCCTGCGCCGCCAAGAGTGATGATCTCGCCAAACACGTGAACATTAGCTTTGATTTCAGGCGTGAAAACAGCGTTGATGTGATAGTTGGTCATGTGCTTAGCGGCATCGACGCGAAAACCGGTGACACCGAAAGACTTTAACTTATTGAGATAGAGCTTTTGTTGCTCGACGACCCAGTTATTAGGATCGAGATCTGGCAGGCCAGAATCGCCATTGCCGCCACACAAACGCAATGTTTGTACTTGGTGAACATTGGTGTAATCGGTAATACAGCCCGGCGCTTGGAAATCATGAGCGGCTAGGAAATTATCGGTGATATCACCAAAGAGCTTATTGGCTTCGTTTTTCGTGGCATCTTGAGCATATTCGGCTAATACAGCTGCGCCAGGATAGTTCAAGTCACTACGCTGATGTGCTTCATTTGCCATGTGGTTAAACACAATGTCTGCATAGGTTTCAACGCCATGCGCTTTTAGTGCGGTAACCATAGCTTTAAAGTCTTGGGTATCGCCTAATGGATTGTCGATAACGCGATAATCCTGCGGCTGATAACGTGCCCACCATTGATCGCCTGTCGATTTATAGGCAGGAGACACCAATACTTTTTTATAGCCAAGATCAGCTATTTCTTTGGCTTTTTGCGCAACTTCATCATATTCCCAGTTAAAGGCATGCAGGATGGTGTCGGCGCTAGCGTTGTGTGAAATGGTGGCGCTACTTAGTGCAATAGCACCTAAAGCAACGGCCTTTTTGAAGGTCGATTGGATGTTCATTAGTCTTCCTATAGATAGGTTATTTTTATTATGTCCCAATGAATGCTAGGCGCAGTCCTTTGTGGTTCCTGCCTAACTGCTGGCATGTTTACATAGATTTAACATTTGGCGAAAGCCATTGCATACGTATTCAATGATGCTTGTTATAACAAAGAGTTATATTGGTATGTGCTTTTTAACAGGCAATAAAAAAGCCGACATCATGACAATGTCGGCTTGTTCGGAGGCTAAACTTAATTAGCTTTTAGCGGCTTCTTTCGCTGCTAAGAACTCATCGTAAGTACCGCGGAAATCGTTGATGCCGTTCGGCGTGATTTCGAAAATACGCGTCGCTAGTGACGATACGAACTCACGGTCATGAGATACGAAGAATAAGGTACCTGGGTAGTTTTCTAACGCCAAGTTGATTGATTCAATCGACTCCATATCCAAGTGGTTAGTTGGCTCATCCATAATTAATACGTTTGGCTTTTGCATCATTAGCTTACCAAACAGCATACGGCCTTGCTCACCACCAGAGATTACTTTCACTGATTTACCGATGTCGTTTTGTGAGAACAATAGGCGGCCTAAGATACCACGTACTGATTGCTCGTCATCGCCCGGTTGCATCCACTGTGACATCCATTCAAATAATGTCATGTCCATGTCGAAATCAGCTGAGTGGTCTTGCGCGTAGTAACCGATGTTAGCGTTTTCAGACCAGTTGATTTCACCGCTGTCTGCTTCTAAGTCGCCTTGTAAGATACGAACTAAAGTGGTTTTACCCGCGCCATTTTGACCGATGATTGCGATGCGCTCGCCAACTTCGGTGATCATTTCGAAATCTTTGAATAGCGTTAGGTCGTCAAATGCTTTGCTTACGCCTTCTACAGTGATGGCATTACGGTAAAGTTGTTTTTCTTGCTCGAAGCGAATAAACGGCGACACACGACTCGATACTTTAACTTCTTCAAGTTTGATTTTATCGATTTGCTTAGCACGTGAAGTTGCTTGCTTCGCTTTAGATGCGTTAGCCGAGAAGCGAGATACGAACGACTGTAATTCGGCAATCTGTGCTTTTTTCTTAGCATTATCCGCTAGTAAGCGCTCACGAGCTTGAGTGGCTGCTGTCATGTACTCGTCGTAGTTACCTGGGAATACCGACATTTCACCGTAATCTAAATCAGCCATGTGAGTACACACTGAGTTTAAGAAGTGGCGGTCATGCGAGATAATAACCATGGTTGATTTACGCTCATTCAGCGTGTCTTCTAACCACTTGATGGTGTCGATGTCCAAGTTATTGGTTGGCTCGTCAAGTAATAGAATATCTGGATCTGAGAATAGCGATTGCGCTAGTAGCACACGAAGTTTCCAACCCGGTGCAACTTCGGTCATTGGGCCGTAGTGCAGTTCTTCTTCGATGCCTACACCTAACAATAATTCGCCAGCGCGAGCTTCGGCGCTGTAGCCGTCCATTTCAGCGAACTGCGTTTCTAAGTCGGCTACACGCATGCCGTCTTCTTCGCTCATTTCTGGGTCGGCGTAAATGCGGTCGCGCTCTTCTTTGATTGCCCACATTTCTTTGTGACCCATGATTACCGTATCGATAACAGAGTATTGCTCGAAGGCGAACTGGTCTTGATGTAGTTTACCGATGCGCTGATCTGTCTCAACGCTCACGTTACCTGACGATGGTGTTAAATCGCCAGTTAAGATTTTCATAAACGTTGACTTACCACAGCCGTTTGCGCCGATAAGACCGTAACGGTTGCCGTTGCCAAATTTTACTGAGATGTTTTCAAACAAAGGCTTGGCGCCAAATTGCATGGTGATATTAGCGGTAGTAATCAAAGTTAGATTCTCTTTTTAAGTAACTGATAAATATTATTCTGCGCTGTTTACAGCAGCGAGGATAAAAAAGCGGCATATTTTAACCCGATGCCTGACTGATTGCTATCACTGTTTATGTGATCGCAGTGGCAGGGTTAGTGGCGGATTTTCGTTGGGTGTTTGCATACGTATGTATTGCCGAAAACGTTTACTTATTGAGCTTTATCGCCAATTATCAAGACCTTGATAAAAAGTGGATAATAATAATGAATAAACCGCGATTGAGTTTTTGGCAAATTTGGAATTTGAGTTTTGGCTTTTTGGGCGTGCAAATAGGCTTTGCACTGCAAAACGCTAACATTAGTCGGGTGCTCTCCGATTTAGGTGCAGATCTCTATTCATTGTCTTACATGTGGCTGCTGGCTCCGATCATGGGCATTATTATTCAGCCGCTAGTTGGCGCTAAATCTGACAGAACGTGGAATCGTTTTGGCCGCCGCGCACCATTCATTCTAGGTGGCTCACTCACCGCTGGTGTGGCGATGTTACTGATGCCGCAAGCGCCGTTATTTGTCACCGTTGTAGCGCCAATGATTTTCGGACTAGTGATGCTAGCGATTATGGACGCTGCATTTAACGCCGCGTTTCAGCCATTTAGGGCGCTGGTAGCTGATATGGTGCCAGAAGAGCAGCGCAATCAAGGTTATGCTATTCAATCACTACTTATTAATATTGGTGCAGTCGTCGGCTCAATCCTTCCATTCGTGTTGACTAACGTGTTGATGATGAGCAATGAGTCGAATTTAGGTGAAGTTGCCGAAACTGTCGCGTGGTCATTCTATATTGGCGCAGCCATTATGGTTGGCTCGGTGGCTTGGACGGTATTTAAAACCCGCGAGTACGACCCACAATCCTATAGCGCGATGAATAACATCGAAGTATCGCCAGAACCAAGTGAAAAACTACCGCTAGCACAGCGGTTACGTGACTTTTTCAGCCTAGTATCGTCAATGCCAAAGACCATGAAGCAATTGGCATTGGTACAGTTTTTCTCTTGGCTGCCGATGTTTTTAATGTGGGTTTATATTTTCGCAGCTGTGACGCAAACGGCGTGGGGCATCGATCCGATATGGTTCGATCCTGACCACATTAAATCGGTGGGTGAAGTGCCCGCGGAAATCACAAAAGCGCGCGGTGAAGCAGGGGACTGGATTGGCATCTTATACGCGGCGATGTATGTGTCTGCTACTTTCTATTCTGCCATCATGGGCAAGCTCGCCAATACCTTTGGCCGCAAACCGATATACGCACTGGGGCTATTTATTGGTGGCGTTGGTTTTATTTCACTCGGACTATTTAACGATCCAACGGCAGTGGAGCTTAACTTACTCATTACCCAAGTTGTGGTGCCACAAGGCGCAGTCGATATGTTAGTGCCGATGTTTGGTGTCGGTATTGCGTGGGCAACGCTACTGGCGATGCCATATACCATGCTATCAAGCGCATTGCCTGCCGAGCGCACGGGTATTTACATGGGGATCTTTAACTTTACTGTTGCTGGTCCGCAAATTGTCTGTGGCTTTCTCGCCGGACCTATTTTACTCTACTGGTTTAACAACCACGCCATCAGCATGATGTGGATGGCAGGCGGTTCACTAATCTTAGGTGCATTGTCGGTGTTTTTGGTGCGCGCTAAGGTTGAGCAATTACAGTAATAAATTACAGGGAATGCGATTATGAAACGAGTCCTAATTTTTGGAAACTCAGGCTCAGGAAAATCAACCTTGGCCAAAAAGCTAGCAGCGGAAAACCAGCTAGCTCATCTAGATTTAGACACAGTTGCATGGCAGGCTACTACGCCTGTCACTCGTATGCCGATTGAAGAATCGAAAGCCTTATTGGATGACTTCACTGCGGAGAATGATAACTGGGTTATTGAAGGTTGTTACGCTGACTTGTTGGAGTTGCTGACGCCTGTCGCTAGTGAAATGATTTTTATGAACTTGCCCGTTGAAGCCTGTATCGCTAATGCCAAAGCTAGACCATGGGAGCCTCATAAGTACGAAAGCAAAGCCGCGCAAGATGCTAATCTTGATATGTTAATTGACTGGATAGCGCAATACACAAAGCGCGACGACACTTTTTCACAACGCGCTCACCAGCAATTATTTGATAGTTTTACTGGCGTAAAACGATTAATCACCTGTAATAGTTAAATATTTTTTAATTCTTATCGTTACTAATTTGTTGGTTTGAATTTCTTATTGTTAGAATTGTTCTAATAGTTACTTAGGTTTAAACCCTCTAGTTGTAAGTTAATTCAATGGGTAAAGTTAGTTGGGTAAAATATAGACTCAATACAGCAACCAAATTTACGGAGAGCTAGAATATGGCAACAAGTAATGATATTGAAACGACACCTGAGCAATTAGCAACATTAACTGCCGTAGCCCAAGGGTTAACGACAGTGGATCATCCAACTCCAGTTTTAGAAACGCCACAAGATTACGGTTTGACCTATTGCGATGTGAAGTTTAAAGCGCAAGACGGTGTTGAATTAGCTGCTTGGTTAATTCCATGTGCCGATTCCGATAAGCTGATCATCTGTAATCATCCTGCAACGTTTAATCGCTACGGGTTTCCTGGGCATCAAGAACCATGGAGTGATTTTCAAGATGTACAAGTAACTTTCGGTAAGGTTTATAAAGCGTTGCATGAAGCTGGTTACAATGTTCTCACTTACGATTTTCGTAACCACGGTGAAAGTGAATCAGCACCAGATAATAACTGGGGGCAGGGTTTTGGTGATGAATACAAAGATGTGCTAGCAGCATTTGATTATGTGAAATCACAAGACACCTTAAAAGACATGACCATTGGTTTGTTTAACCCATGTGCTGGTGGCAATGCAGCGATGCATGCAATGACTAAAAATCCAGAGTATTTTACCGATGTTAAAGCCTTAGTTTGCGCGCAACCTGCTTCTATTAATATTATGTCGAACATAACATTAGCTGGTATGGGGTTAAGTGAACACAAAGCTGCTTTTGCCCAAGAAATTGAAAAAGCGTCGGGGTTTGATATCGATAAGATGACACCACATTTGTTTGCACCTAATGTCAAGATTCCAACTTTCTTATTGCAAAATAAAGATGATGTCTGGACAGTTCCGGATGATGTACAGACTACTTTTGATCTATTGCCTGTAGCTGATAAAAAATTACATTGGATTGAAGATGGAAATCCTAAACGTTTCATTGGTTATAACTATTTTGGCGAACATCCAGCTGAGATGATCGAGTGGTTTGACCGCTTTATGAAAGCGTAATTTTATTGTTAATCTGAGTTATCCAGTGAAGTTGGGCCGCTTGCGGCTCAACTTTTTTTTGCCTTTTGATTAGGTTTAGAATGTAAAAGGCCGCTATCAAATAGATAGCGGCCCGATTTTTATCGCACGATAAAATTATTGTTTTCTTTCACCTTTAACTGTCACAGAGTATTCTCCTTTGGTTAATGGCATTGGTGATTTCACCATTTGGCTATCTAGCACATAGGTATTTTCTGCTGATGTTGATGCCGCCCAGTTAATCGATTCTGCTTGGCCATTTTCTAGTGTCACCATGGTGTTGTTGATACCAGAAACAGTTAACACACCCTCTACACTGCCAGACATTTTGTCCTTTAAGGAAACGTAGCCCATTGCGCTCGCGCCATTATCTGTAGTGTTAATCTTAAACACTTGACTTTGTTGAGTGGTGATTTGCCCACGTACTTCACCCATTGGGTTAGCATTACTGTGAGTATTAAAGTAGTACCCACCCATCAGTAGTTGTTGGAAATTATCAACTTTTGCATTCATTTCAGATTTAAAGCGTGTGCCTGCTGGTGCTTGCATCATTGAACTGACATCTTGTAGGCCAATAGCTACATCACCATCTGAACCTGCGTAACCCTTGTGAATGTGCGCAGCTGTTGCAGCAAAGTTCATGGTGTATAGATTTGCTACCAGATCCTGCGTGTTTTTGTTAACTGTCACATAACCCACTGCACCCGCGTTATCAGCCGCTGGCGTTGATACTGGATTTGTTTCTTGTGCTGCTTCAAGCATTACACGAGTTACTTCAATGTTCGGCAATAGTAACTGGCCACGTACTTCGCCAGCTGGATTTTGCTCTGAGTGAACGTTGATGTAGTAACCACCATTGGCCAACATAGTCATTTGCTCTGCTGTCATGGTTGTCATACTGGAGAATGAATTGTCCATATCAGATTTCGTCAGTGCCGTAACGACACCACCATTTTCACCAGCGTAGCCACTGTGAATATGCGCCATTGTAGGAGTGAAATCGTTAGTCCACACATTGGTTGTGACCATGTTGTTGTTCATATTGGCAGTAACATAACCCATACCACCGGCTTGTGCTGACGCTGGCATCATTACACTTGGCACTTCCTGCATGGCTGTCAACGGGAATTGAATTGCTTGAACGCCATTAAATAGAATTTGGCCACGAACTTCACCAGACGGGTTTGCTTGCGAGTGTGTATTAAAGTAATAACCACCGTTTAATAAACCCATTGCATCTTCTGTCATTGCGTACATAGCGGTTTCAAAAACGCTACCAGCAGGCATTTCATACATGCTACTTGTATCAGTTAGGCCAATCGATACGCCGCCATTACTTCCAGCGTATCCGCTGTGAATATGGGCAGCTGTCGCACTAAATCCGCTGTTGCGAACAATGGCGTGAATGCTGTTATTCATAGTGTTTACTGTGAAGTAGCCATCAGCCATCGCATTGTCTGAACTTGGCATGCTCACCATAGGAATTTCTTGCTCTTTGCTGAGAATAACGTGAGATGCTTGGGTATTACTCATCAGGATTTGACCACGAATTTCACCGGCTGGATTAGTCGCTGAATGAACATTGAAATAGTAACCGCCATTAGCTAGCGCCATCATGTCAGTTAGCTTGGCATCATTAGCGCTTTGGAAGAACATACCTGCATTGGCAATCCCCATGTCGGCCGTAACATTCATTAAGCCCGCTTCAACGTCGCCAGTTTTACCTGCATATCCTTTGTGGATATGGGCCATTGTGGCCTCAAAACCATTGACCTGAAGGTTGGCTTTTACAAATTCACTGTCTTTATTTACGGTAACATAACCAACGCCAGTGACATTATCGCTAGCTGGAGTCGTTACTTTAGGAATTTCTTGACCGCTTTGTAGTTCAACGCGAGAAACTTCTACAGTTGCTGGTGCAATTTGGCCGCGTACTTCGCCTGCCGGGTTTGCTGAAGAGTGAACATTAAAATAGTAGCCGCCGTTTTGGAGCATCATTTTGTTCGTCAATTTTGCATCGCTAGGTGTTCTGAAGAAGGTACCTGACATACTGTTGGGAATTGATGAGCTAATGTCTTCTAGCGCTATAGTAACGTCGCCATTCTCACCGGCAAAACCACTGTGGATATGGGCCATAGTGCCACTGAATCCCATAACTTGTACGTTTCCGATTACACTGTCGTTTGCCTCGTCATAATAGGTGAAGTAGGCGACTGCTGCACTATCGCTCCAACCCATTTGCATTGGAACTTGCTGTTTCTTGTCCAATTTAACACGTAGTGTTTCAACACCATCTGGCAGGATTTGACCACGTAGATGTCCCATTGGCATAGATGCTGTGTGTAAATTAAAATACCAACCACCAGCTTCGAAAGTCGCTAAATCATTGCCCATTTCCATCGCTAGGTTGCTTAACATCGTATTATCTGGAATAACGAAACGCATTTCGTTCTCAGGATCTTGTTGTAGTCCGATTAAAACTGGGCCGTTTGCTCCGGCGTAACCACTGTGAATATGCAGGGCGGTCACGGCTTCGCCTAAGTCTTTGACGATGACTTCGCCACTGATCATTCCACTCATTTTATCAACCATAATGGTTGCTTGCGCAGAAGCCATGGTTTGACCATAAGCCATAGCTGCATTCGCCATCACTTCTTGACTTGCTGTTAAGGTGCTAGACACTGTTACTAGTGTGTCTGAACCATCATCCATTTCCCAAGATGGTAAACGCATTGAATTAATTGACGTCGATGGTAGACCGTAAGATTGAATCTTTGAGCTCATCAATTGGCTTGATGGCAATGTGGTATCAAGTGCCTGCGTTAGTGTTACAGGCTGTGCCACAGGTGCGGGAGCCGGTGGCTCAGGTTGTCGACGATTATTGCTGTCATTACAACCTGACACACTGAGGATCAGCATTGCAGTTGCACTTAAGGAAAGTAGCTTTGTGGGAGTTTTCATAGTTATTCCTTTTTGTTGTTTTTGCGGTAAATATTATCGCGATAATTAATTGCTTAAAAATTTTTAACGATTTATTGTCCAGCTAAGCGCTTACCAAAAGAGATGGCATAAGCAGCAGAACGCATTCTCAAAATTGGATCGTCACTAGGCGAGAAGCCACTAGATAAAACGTTGGGATCAAAATTGATGTTTTGACAGTCAACGTCGCCCGCACTATTAAGTTTGATTGTGCCAAGTTTCACAGTCGGACGCTCTGTAGGCCATTGTTGAGATGGATCGTTATTGGTGTCGCTTGCCATACCTAACTGAGCAATAAGGTCAAAGGTAACAGTTTGCTGTTTAGCTTGTTGGATTAATGTATCTTCAAGAAAGTGTGGCGGTAGTTTCTCTGCTTGTGTTTTGCTGTAAGTAGTTACGCCTAACTGAGGTATTAACTGCCAGCGGAATTTTGTCATTTTATTATTTTGTTCATAAAAAAATGTATGCAAACCATGGTACTTAGTATTGGCATATGAGGTCGGTGTTTTTGATGATGTTGCCCACTTCACATGTTCAGCGACGCTTGGGTGTGCAGCAATATATGCGGCGAGTTTTTGTTGATTAACACTGCCTGATTCATCAGGCGATAATGCTTTAAGTAAGCCAAAGAAATCGCTGGGTTCTTTACCTGCAAATACAGGTGCATTTATTCCAGTGAAAATGTGTTGGCTACCATTTGGTAGTGATAGTTTTACGCCTATACCACGAATACCCGGCTCTCGTTCATCAGCCTTAGGATTGCCTCCCCCCATAGAAAAACGCACCGTTGCTGGCAGCGTGCCATTTGTTAGTAATGATGAGGAGGAAAATTCGGTTGTTTGAATAGGTTGAAATTCTCCTTTCGCACATACTCCTTTGGTATGCGCTTTGCGCTGGCCTGGGTTTTCACCTGCAGCTTGTTGAAACAGTTTAATGAAGTCGATGGCTTGCACCTTTTCTTGCTCTTGCGCGATAGCCGATTGACCTGTTATTGCGCCAGCTAAAAGCATGCCACTGCCGATGAAGGTGACTATAGATTGCATTATATCTCCTGCTATTTAAATTATCGTAATCAGTATTATTGCAATCAATGTTATCGCGATAACTATAATTGCGCAAACATTGATTTTATAGACTTAAGTAGAAAGCAAAAAACTGAAGAGTTTATGTAATGAAGTTAAAGGAATGAGATAATTAAATAGCCAGCGTGATAGCCGATATATACCCTTTTTATTGCTAATCGGCGAGAATATTGGCTCTGATGTGAGCTAATTTGTCGATAATTGACTTAATTTCTTCCAGTGGCAGGCCAGATGTCTCGACAACGCAATCACTAATATCGCTAGCTTTTGATTTGAGTGCTTTGCCTTGTTCGGTGAGTTGCACGCTTAATGAACGGTCATTTTCAATGCCTCTAACGCGTTTGATGAGTCCTTCGCTTTCCATGCGTTTTAACACAGGCGTGAGCGAACCTGACTTTTGACCAAGTCGTTCTGCAATGGCTTTTAAACTTACGCCATCTTGCTCCCATAAAATCAGTAATACAGTGTATTGCGGATAGGTAATGCCGATTGGCTCAAGAAACTTTTTATACAATTGAGTCATGGCTAACGATGAGGCGTAAAGCGCAAAACAAAATTGATTGTCTAATGAGAGTGGGTCGTCTGACTTCATATCGGTTCCAAGTGTTGGTTAGCCGTGCATTTTCCTATGCTTTAGGTGCTGAGTCAAACTAAGTTATTAAGAGTGGATACGTATTTACAACATGGCAATTATATTGTTCGACACAAAAACGACATAAAACTGGAACACCTTCGTCACATTCGCTTTTTACAGTTAAGGCATCGAAATAGCTTTAGCTGGTAGGGAGCGAATTGTGTTTTCAGTCGACCAAGTTATCAAACAAAATTATCCGCAATTAGAGCCAAGTTCGCTGCGGGCTTCTATCACTCGTTTTATATTGCGGGATTTACTCCACGAAAAAGACTTTGTCGATTTCTCTCAGCGTTATCCGCACCTCACTGGCCTCGATTTTGTCGAGCAGGTTTTACAGTATTTCGACTTTACATACTCGGTTCGCGATTCGGAGTTGGAGCGCATTCCCGCGACTGGGCGTTGTGTGATTGTTGCAAATCACCCGATTGGTTCACTCGATGGCTTGGCGTTAATTAAATTGGTTAGTGAAGTGCGCAAAGACTTTAAAGTGGTGGCTAATCAGCTATTGATGACACTTGAACCGCTGCATGAATTGCTTATTCCCGTGAACAATATGCAGGGCGGCACAGCGAAAGAGAATATTAATCGCATGCACAAGGTACTTAGCGACGAAGGTGTGGTGATTATGTTTCCCTGTGGTGAAGTATCGCGCCTGCGTCCTAATGGCGTTAAAGATGGCAAGTGGCACAGTGGCTTTTTGCGTTTGGCAACGTCGATGAAAGCGCCGGTGTTGCCGATTTTTGTCGATGGTAAAAACTCGCCACTGTTTTACAGCTTGTCGATGATTTACAAACCGTTATCGACGTTGTTTTTAGTCAAAGAGATGTTTAAACAGCGTTCAAAAAACTTACCGATGCGCATTGGTAATTTGATCCCATTTGAAAGCTATAGCGGCTTACCCATTAATCTCAAAGAAAAAGTGCGCTTGTTCCGTCGTCATTTGTATCAAATTGATAAAAACAAGAAACCTCTATTCAAGACGCAGAGCGCTATTGCCCATCCCGAACCAAAAGTTGAACTAAAAAAAGCCATTGCTGCCTGTCAGCACATTGGCAAAACTCAAGACGGCAAGCAGATTTATCTCTATCAACACCATGGTAGTTCGCCAGTCATGCGCGAAATAGGGCGTTTGCGAGAAGTGGCATTTCGCGCGGTGGGTGAAGGTAGCGGCAATAGACGGGATGTCGATCCCTTTGATCGCTACTACGAGCATTTGATCCTGTGGGATAAGGATGATTTAGAAATTGTCGGGGCTTACCGCCTTGGCAATACCAAACGCATCTTGGATGCAGGGCAGTCCTTATATACAGAATCGCTCTTTGATTACAGCAAGCAAATGACGCCATATTTCGAGCGCGGTTTGGAGCTAGGTCGCAGCTTCGTGCAGCCCAAATATTGGGGTAAACGCAGCCTCGATTATCTGTGGTACGGCATTGGTGCTTATCTCAATCAACACCCAGAGATACGTTATTTATTTGGGCCTGTTACCTTGAGTAATGCGATGCCAAAGGCGGCTAAAGATCTATTGGTATTCTTTTACAAATTACATTTCTCAAATGAAGATGTGCAATTGGTAAACTCGAAAATGCCATATCATTTACCACAAGATTTTTGCGATGCGGTGCAGCTGCAAATCACTGGTGAAGACTATAAAGCCGACTTTGTTATCGTTAAAAACATGTTGGCCAATATGGAATGTCAAATCCCAACCTTATACAAACAATACAGTGAGCTATGTGAAGCGGGCGGTGCGCAGTTCTTAGATTTTAATATCGATCCTGATTTCTCTGATTGTGTCGATGGTTTGGTGCTGGTGGATACTCACCTTATCAAAGCGAAGAAGCGCCAGCGTTATTTAGGAAATAATGATATTAACTCCACCATGTAACTCATCTCTCTTTCTGCAAAGCTCTTTTAAATAAGAGTATTTGTGCAAACCGCGATTCGTATTGAGTCGCGGTTTTCTTCTTTAAGAGAGAAGAAGTTATTGCCAAACCAGTTTATCCCACTTGGCGTTGCCCCAGTCGATGGTGTTTTCAATCACGATGTTGACACTGGTGACTTCCGCAACAGCTATTACAGGGAGCAGGGTGAGGTAGAGCAGAGCGTATTTCATAAGTCGATCCATCAATTTATTGTTTGCTGTATCCCGTACACGGGGACATTAAACACTCTGTGTAAAATAAATTAATAAACTCTCACTCTGATCTAAAAAATATCTATTGAGATCACTTTTTTTCATAGAACAGCTCTTTTATCAACGCCGTATTTAAGATACTATTTCGTCATTCGTGACCGATGGTCACACTTTGACTGGCGGTCTTAAAGTGACTGTTGGTCCTTGTGTGACTAGTGGTTCCCATTTAAAAACAATGGCTTAATATTAGCTAAAGTTGAGAAAAGCATGCCTGAATCTAGAAAAGAGCGAGAATTTCGGTTGCGTGAGCAAGAAATCTTAGATGCTGCCGCTGCCTTATTTGAAGAGAAAGGACTAGATAATGTCACTGTCGCCGATATCGCAAAAACGACTGATATTGGTAAAGGAACGATTTACAAGCACTTCGTTAGTAAAGACACCATTATGGCGCGCTTGTCGTGTGATTTTGCTTATGAAGTATTAGATCGAATGGCTATGGTTGATAGTTCACAATCATGCCAGCACCAGATGCGTCAATTGTTTGAATTGAGCTTTGTATCTCATATCGAATCACCGCTAAAAAGCGAACTCTGCCGTCGTTGCGATCAAGAAGTGTTCTATGATCGTCTACCACCTGAATATCAACAAGCTTTTGATGATATTGAGATGAAATACTTTCAAATGCTCAGTGGTATTTTTGCACAGGGAGTAGCAGAAGGCGTTTTACCAGAAAAACCTATTGATGAACTCTTGTTAGGAGCATTTGCAACATATCTCGGTGCCTTAGATATGCTCAACAACAAAACATTTCGCTGTTTTAAGGACTCCCCCGCCTTAACCCGAGACAAATTTATTACCAATATTATTAATTTTACTATGACAGGAATATTTGGTTACTCAGATACACCAGCTAATCTGTCAGGAGACTCACATGAATAAATCCGTTGTTATGGCGTCGGCCTTAACTGGTCTATTAATCGTTTGGATGTTATCTGGTAGCAGTGAAGCGCCAGCAGAGCAAGCCGAAAGCGGCGATAGTAATGCCAATAAACTAATGAGCGTGGTGGTTAAGCCATCTGAAGCGAAATTAGTGGCAAAGAAAATTACCGTGCAAGGACAAGTTGAACCTAACCGCGTTCTGTCCTTAAAAACCGAAGTTGACGGCAAGATTATCGAGTTGCCTGTTGAATTGGGTAGTCGTGTCGAAAAAGGCGATGTGCTGGCTAAGGTTGATTTAAAAACGCGTTTAGCGCAGCGCGAGCAAGCCATTGCTAATCTTAAGTATCAAGAGAAAGAGCTAGAAGCGACTAAAAAATTATTTGATCGCAAGCTAGAGTCTGGCAGTCGTTTAAGCTTACAACAAGCAAATGTAGCTGCGGCAAAAGCTTCACTTGAGCAAATTAATTATGACATCGAAAACTCGACTATTAGTGCGCCATTCGACGGTGTATTCGATCGTCGTTACGTTGAGCTAGGTGATTACTTAGATCGCGGACAGCAAGTGATTTCACTAGTCGATGATTTGAAACTAAAAATCACTGCCATGGTGCCACAGCAACAAGTAGACAGTTTAGTACTAGGTCAAGATGTTACAGCGCAGCTGATTAACGGTGAAAGCATTCACGGTGCTCTGTCATTTATCTCGGCAACTGCTGATGAAAATACCCGTAGCTACCGTATCGAAGTGCTGGTGGACAACCCTGAGCACCGCCGTTTGGTGGGTATGACTGCATCACTTAATATCCCGGTTAAAGAAGTCGAAGGACACTTGGTAAGTGCATCGTCGATTAGTCTCGATAATCAAGGTCGCCTACAGGTAAAAGCGGTGGATGAAAACAATCAGGTTGTCGCTTATCCGGTGACTATTGTACGCACTGATAGTGACAAAGTGTGGCTGGCGGGACTGCCATCAAACATTTCATTAATTACCTTAGGTCAGGATTTTGTGATTGCTGGCCAAACTGTCGACGTAAGCCAAGGTTAGGAAGGTTATTATGATTAATGCACTAATCAATGCCGCCGTTGACCGCGCAAGGACCACCATGATGATCTTGGTGTTCTTGTTCATCAGTGGTTTGGTGGCATTTAATTCTATTCCCAAGGAATCGCAGCCTGACGTTGCCATTCCTATTATCTATGTGTCGATGACCTATGATGGCATTTCTCCAGAAGATGGTGAGCGCTTACTAGTGCGTCCGATGGAGAAAGAGCTGAAATCTATCGAAGGCATCAAAGAAATGCGCGCCGTTTCTGGTGAAGGTCATGCCTCGGTAACGCTTGAATTTGACGCGGGTTTTGACGCCGATAAAGCACTGCTTGATGTGCGTGAAAAAGTCGATGCTGCGAAAAGTAAATTGCCTGCTGACACTGACGAACCGCAAATTCACGAAGTAAATGTCGCGTTATTTCCTGTATTGAGTTTAGCGCTATCAGGTGATGTTCCTGAGCGGGTGGTGCGTCGTATTGCTCGCGATTTAAAAGACAATATCGAAGGACTTTCTGGCGTACTAGAAGTTGATATTGGTGGCGATCGCGAAGAGCTAATGGAAGTGATTGTCGATCCACAAGCGCTTGAAAGCTACAACATCGATTACTACGAATTATTGCGTACTATCGATTTTAACAACCGCCTTGTTGCAGCTGGTGCGATTGATACTGACAACGGTCGACAGGTGCTAAAAGTACCGGGCGTTATCGACAACGTTGAAGACATGCTGAACATGCCAGTTAAAGTGGTTGGCGATCAGGTGGTGACTTTCCAAGACATCGCGAGCGTGCGTTCAACCTTTAAGGATCCTGAAGGCTTTGCCCGCGTTGGTGGTAAGCCAGCGATGGTATTAGAGGTCAAAAAGAAAGTTGGTGCCAACATCATTCAAACCATCGAAGAAGTTCAGGCACTGGTTAACGAGCATCAAAAACTGTGGCCACAAGGCTTAAAACACAGCTACATCATGGATCAGTCGACGCAGGTTAAAACCATGCTTGATGATCTGCTTAACAACGTAATGACAGGCATAGTTCTGGTAATGATTATTATCCTTGGCGCTATGGGTCTGCGTTCATCGTTATTAGTTGGTTTGGCTATTCCGGGTTCATTCCTTGCGGGTATCTTAGTACTGAATATGATTGGTTACACGCTTAACATCGTTGTGTTATTCAGTCTAATTCTCGTGGTAGGTATGCTGGTAGATGGCGCTATTGTTGTTATCGAGCTTGCCGACCGTCGTATGAAGCAGGGCATAGCACCGAAAGAGTCGTTCGCTTACGCGGCGCGTCGCATGGCGTGGCCTGTAATAGCAGCAACGCTAACCACACTGGTCGTATTCATGCCGCTAGTATTCTGGCCGGGCGTTGTTGGTCAGTTTATGAAGTATCTGCCAATTACCGTATTGTTCTGTCTAACGGCTTCACTGCTAATGGCGTTGGTATTTATGCCGGTGCTTGGTGGCGTAATCAGTCGCAGCAAGGGCGTGCAATCAGTAGCTGATGAAGATGAACTGCCTGATACTGAATTTAATAAGCGCTATCGTTCAATCTTGGCGACACTACTGCGTCACCCAGGCAAAACGCTTGGCGCTGCATTGTTGTTGATTGCGGGCACTTATTTAGCCTATTTCCAACTGGGGCACGGTGTTGAATTCTTCCCGGAAACTGAGCCTGAATCAGCATTGGTAGATATTCACGCTCGCGGCGATTTATCTATCGCCGAAAAAGATGCTTTATTGTTCCAAGTTGAGCGCCGCTTATTAGACTTTAAAGAGTTAAAATCTGTGTACGGTCGCAGCTTTAGCAAAGTTGATGGCGAAAAGACGGAAGATGTTATCGCAACCATTCAATTTCAGTTTGTTGACTGGGAGCAGCGTCGTCCTGCCCAAGAAATTTTGCAGAATATGCGTGAAGTCACCAAGGATATCGCCGGTGTGCAGCTTGAATTCAAGAAAGCCGATGATGGTCCTGTTCAAGGTAAACCATTCAAGCTCCTCGTTAGTGGTTTGGACAACAAAAACATTTATGCCACGGTAGCGAAAATTCGCAACATGATGGATGACATGGGGGGCTTTGAAGCCGTTGAAGATAACCGTCCATTACCGGGTATCGAGTGGCGTTTAAAAGTAGATCGTCAAGAAGCGGGTCGTTATGGCGCTAATATCAGTGTCATTGGTAACGCGGTTCAAATGGTGACCAACGGCATTAAAGCCGCTGAATTCCGTCCTGATTCGTCAGATGATGAAGTTGATATTCGCATTCGCTTTCCACGAGAGCAGCGCAGCTTGGATCAGCTGTTACAGCTTAAGATCAATACAGTACAAGGCTTAGTGCCACTGTCTAACTTCGTGACGCTTGAGCCAGCGAATAAGACTAGTACGGTTAACCGCGTTGATAGTCGCCGTGTTGTAACTATTCAAGCAGAGCCTGCGCCGGGCTTCTTGTTAAACGACTTAGTGGTTGAAATGGGCGAAAAACTAAAAGCTGAGCAGTTCCCGTTAGATATTCGTTTTAAGTTTAAAGGTGAGCAAGAGCAGCAAGAAGAAACAGGCGCTTTCTTAGCGACCGCTTTTGCCATTGCGATTTTCTTAATGGCGCTTATTTTGGTGACCCAATTTAACAGCTTCTACCAAACGGCCTTGGTATTGTCGGCGATTGTCTTTTCAACGGCAGGTGTTTTATTAGGCTTACTAGTGACGGGACAAACCTTCGGTATCGTAATGGTGGGCGTAGGTATTATCGCGCTAGCGGGCATCGTGGTTAACAACAATATCGTCTTGATTGACTGTTACAATGATCTGCGCCAAAAGGGTCATAAACCATATGATGCGGCATTGATTACTGGTAGCTTGCGTTTGCGTCCGGTATTACTAACGGCAGTAACAACTGTTCTTGGTTTAATGCCGATGGTGCTGGCGATGAATATCGATTTAATCGGCCGTAGCATTAGTTTTGGCGCGCCATCGACTCAATGGTGGACACAATTATCGAGTGCTATTGCAGGTGGTTTAAGCTTCGCCACTCTACTAACCTTGTTCTTAACACCATGTCTCTTGATCATTGGTGACAAGCTCGGTGGTAGTCGTCGCTATCAATCTGTTGCTCAAAATAACAGCAGTCAGACGTTCAATGACAAAAAAGTTGATGCAACTGTTGTTACTGGCATAGCAAAGTAATAAAGGTGCTAAATGTCTTGAAATGACATTGATTTTTCGTGAAAAAGCGGCCAATAGGTCGCTTTTTTTATATTCTTAAATAGTCGAAATATTAAAGGATATCACCAATTGTAATAAGGTTGTTAATGAGAATGGTTTGCATTAATTGTAAAGAAACGTAAAATGCCGCCCAAATTTAATCTCTCTTAATTAAATCATGGCTGGTCTTATGAAACTTAGTTACCTCTCTCTAGCAGTTTCTGCTGCGCTTTTACCATTGTCTGCAATGGCCGCTGACAAGGCGCCTGAAAAGAAAAAATCTGATATGGAAGTTATTCAAGTAAAAGGTACTTACTTCAATAACTACAAAGTAGACAATGCATCAGGCGCAATGCGCTCAAATACCTCGCTCATGGAAACGCCACAAGCGGTTACTGTTATTCCAGAGACGATCATCGATGAGCAACTTGCGACAACGCTTGGTGAAGTACTTAACAACGACGCGAGTTTGTCACCGGGTTCTAAGCAGCGTAACCGTGAAGTATTTAGCTCACGTGGTTTCACGCTAAGCTCGTCTAACGGCTACCTGCGCGACGGTCACCAACACTGGTCTCATTACCAACAGCCAATTGAAACACTTGAGCGCGTAGAAGTAATCAAAGGCCCATCAAGCATCCTGTACGGACAGTCTGCGCCGGGCGGCTTAGTAAACATGGTTACTAAAAAGCCAACGTCAAAGCGTTTAATTGACTTAAGCTTCGATACTGATCAAAACGGCTCTACGCGTTTCATGGGCGACTTTGGTGGTCAAATCGTTGATGATTTAACTTTCCGCAGTGTGTTAGTAAAACAAGACGTTAAGTACGATCGCGAATACCAAAATGGTGAAGAGCGCGAGCGTGACCGTTTCCTAGGTTCGGTATCTTTCGATTACGCAGCGACCGAAGATTTAATCTTTAACGTTTACTACGATCGCACTAACGACAAAGCAGGCCTAGACACTGGTGCTTGGTTAGATGCAGATGGTGAAGTAATTGGCGATAAGAACAAAATTTACGATTTCTCTTGGGCATTTACTGACATCACAGTAAACAACGTTGGCGCTAAAGCAACTTACTACATCAACGATGCATGGACAGTAAAAGTTGGCTACAACGAGCAAACATTCGAGCGTCAACGCTTTGAATCTGCGCCTAAAAAGCCAAGTGATTACGTTGCTGGTCAAGAGTACAGCTCTAGCCCATACGATCGTTTCGACGACTGGCAGTTCAAAACAGCATTCGTTGATTTAACGGGGCAATTCAAGCTAGGCAGCACTGAGCACAACGTATTATTCGGTGCTAACAAGTTAGATTACTACTACGGTCAATTACGTACTAAATCAAGCAGCATCAAGCACACGCCAGGCCAAACTGAGCCAGCACGCCCTGATGTTAGCTACAAGACAGATGACACGCTATACACCAGTGAATATGACTACTACGGTTTCTACTTCCAAGACTTAGTAACCTTTAACGACGAGTGGCAAGTAGCATTTGGTGGTCGTTTCGACCAGCAAAACCGCGAAGGTGCTGACAGCGATTCATTCGTACCTAAGTTTGGCGTGCTATACCACCCACAAGACGACATGACTGTTTACGTGAACTACTCAGAAGGTTTTGAGCCACAACGTAGCGAAACACTAAACAACGAAACCGATCTTAACCACGGCATGGCATTAGATGCAGTTGAGTCTAAGCAAGTTGAAATCGGTGGTAAATGGCAGGTTTCTGAACGTCTATTAGTAGAAACTGCAATTTTCGATATCGAAAAGAGCGGTACGCTAATTTCTACGCCAGTGTTAGACAACCCTAACTTTGACTCAATCACTACGCAATCTGGTTTACAGCGTCACAAAGGTTTTGAGTTATCGGCACAAGGTGCGGTAACTGATCGTTTATTCCTAATGGCATCAACGATGTACCTAAACGCTAAGTACGAGCGCGATGCTAAATACCAAGGCAAAACGCCTGTTGATGCACCAAAATGGTCGGCAGCGGTTTGGTCTCGTTACGAACTAAATGAAGCAATCGCTTTCAACGCTGGTGTGTTCTATCAAGGTAAACGTTTTGCCGATAGTGCAAACACTGTTGAGAAAGACGGTTACGCACGTGTTAACTTAGGTGCGACTTACAGCACTGAGTTCTCTGGCCAAGCTGTTGATTTTAGATTAAATATTGAAAATCTATTCGACACCGATTATGTTGCAGGCGGTGGTTTAAACAACGTGACTGTTGGCAAC
This sequence comes from Psychrobium sp. MM17-31, assembly GCF_022347785.1. NCBI lineage: Bacteria > Pseudomonadati > Pseudomonadota > Gammaproteobacteria > Alteromonadales > Shewanellaceae > Psychrobium > Psychrobium sp. MM17-31. Next base: position 515,917 of record NZ_JAKRGA010000002.1, on the reverse strand, counting down.
GGCACTATGGCGCGTTTGGAAGTTAAAACATCTTTCTAATTCAATAAAAACAATATAAGAATTAGATAGTTAGCTGAATGTTAAACCAGCACTCTACGGGGTGCTGGTTTTTTGGGTTTCTACAGCCTTAAAAATTTAAGTAACAAAATAAGCAATAAAAAGAGCAATAGCATGAGCATTAGAAAAATACTATTTTGGTTTCACCTTATCATTGGGTGTAGTGCCGCGATTTTCATCTTCTTGATGTCTATTACTGGCGGTCTACTAACCTACGAACGTCAAATGATTAACGCAGGCAAACGCGCCGACTATCCAGTAGTTGCCGCCGATGCAAAGCATCTATCGATGGCGCAAGTCAAAGACATTGCCAGCGCCTATCCAGTCGAGCGCAGCTTATCGATCATTTTAAGCAATGAGCATAACGCGCCGATTATGCTGCGTGATGGCCGTAAAACATTAGCATATCTTCATCCTGTCACAGGTGAAAAATTGGTAGAGCCGGGTAAGGAATCAACGCTGTTTTGGCGTAAAGTTCGCGCCTTCCACCGCTGGTTAACGCTTGATGGCAAATTCAGCACCAATGGTCGCTGGGTCAATGGCGTATCTAACGCTATTTTTGTGTTACTCGCGCTAACAGGTATTTACCTGTGGCTACCAAAACGCTTTAACCGCCGTGCCTTTAAAAAGCAGTTAACGCTGCCGGGCAACTACACCAGCACTAAAGCGCGTGATTATCAATGGCACAATGTATTTGGTATTTATTTAACGCCAGTGTTAGTAGTGCTTGCAGCAACAGCGCTGTTTTTCTCGTTCAAATGGCCAGGCGACGGTCTTAAACAAATCGTTTCAACACAGCCTGTTAAAGAGCTCGCTAAACCTGTGGCATTAGCACCAGAGCAATCGACGCAACTTGTAAGCTTAGATTCTCAACTAAGTATGCTCAAAGATACTTATCCAGAGTGGCAAACTATCCGCTTCTCGGTAGCAGCTGAGCCACAAAACGTTAGCATCTTCAGTGTCGATAATGGTAATGGCGGCGAGCCGAAGAAACGTTTCTCGGTAGCCGTTGATAACCTAACAGGTGTAATCGCCGATACGTCTGGTTTCGACGATTACTCAACCTATCGCAAAATCCGCAACTGGGTACGCTTCGCTCACACTGGTGAGTACTACGGTATTGTCGGTCAAACCATCGCTGGTGTCGCTTCATTCATGGCGTGTTTGTTGGTTTACACTGGCGTAATGCTATCGTGGCGTCGTTGGAAAAATCGCAAGAAATAGGGCGCTGTTAGCGTATTATTGATGATTAAAAAAGCCCGCATTGACTGATTAAGTGATGCGGGCTTTATTTGCGTACTATCGACTGATTAGTGTTAGTTAGAAGCCATTGACCGAAATATTTAAAAGCTATTTAATATTCAAGATACTCAACATATTTTAAGAACAAGTAGCTGAATTCTTGCGTTAATTTCGAAAAGGAATTAACAACCGCAATATCGTTATCTCTGTTATAAAGTTTGGCGATGTCTTTTGAAAGCTGTAAGGCTTGCGTGGCGTTTAACGGCTCTTTACGCTGAAAGCCAACGAGTGATGCACCTATTCCAAATAGTTTATATCCATAATTTTTCTCTAGATGCTTCGCAAGTGCGTAATTATCAAATGGACTGAGATCACATGCAAAATACCCATTCGGAAATGCGCAAATGGCCGAAGCAGGATATTCAACAGGAACTATTTTTATTACAACTTCACGGTCAATATAGTCGAGTGGATTTGCGTGTATTTTCTCAATAACACTGAGCTCTTTGTTATCTAAAGTCAGACTTTCACGACAAACATTTGAGAAAGTGACGGATTTAGCTTTTGCAATAAAATTGCTCTTTTGTATAAAAAATTCTGATTTTGTAGATAGATAACCAATGTGTTCCCCATCTTCAAAGGCAGAGGAGTCAACCGTTGATAAATCATGGCCTTCAATATCATCTAAGTCATGAGACATTATTGCATGCATAGACGTGTATTCTGCTTGACCTAAATCATCTAGTGTTGTTAACGCGACATGATTGGGATATTTACTCTCAAACTCAGCTAGTTTGTCGAGAATATCATTTAGAGATTTTATTTCAGTGCCGCGGTACTCATCGCAGAGCACTTCATAATTTGTATCGTCTAGCGATAAAATACTAGTCTTCACCGATCAAGTTCCTTGTGTAAATGGCTTATAAAGGGTTATTTATAAACTGATGGCATTCTTATTATGCGCCGCAGCCTGTTATATAGCGGGACTATTATTTCATGCGCTGCTCTTGATATTGGAATAAACCTTTAAGCGCATTAAGAAGGCCTGCGACCATTGTGAAATCATGGGAATCATTATCGAACTCATCGAGCAGCAAACTTGAGTTTAAATGACGATTTCGAACGAGCGTCTGCGTTAACGAGTCATAGATATCTCGCATTTTTCCGCCTTCGTTACCTATCGCCATATAGAGATACGTCGGTACTTGTTTTCCCGATGTTACATATTGTTTAGCCGCTGCCGATGTTTCTCTTGCGCCCCACCAAACCGCAGGACTAAAAGCTAAATGGCTTTGAAAGAGAGTAGGTCGCGATTGAAAACTATGTACGACTAACAGCCCTGCGATAGAGTGACCAGCTAAGATGTTGAAACCATTTGTGCGGTAGTTTCTAGTTATCTGTGGCATTAACTCTTTTTCTATAAAATCTAGAAATAGATCGCCACCACCACCTTCGCCAACAGGCCCTCTCGGGTTTTTATTGACTGTCGGTGCAAAATCTCTAAGTCGATTTTGACTAGAAATACCAATAACTATGTGTTCGTTTGCGCCATTAGATATATGTAATCGGCGTAACGTTGCATCTACCAAATCACCATTTAATTCACCGTCGAGTACATAAAAAACGGGATATTTCTTAGTTGGATCTTTCTCGTAAGAAGATGGCAAGGCAATGGTGATTTTAGGCGCTTGGACTAAGTACTTTGACTTAGGAGTTTTCAACTCTGTGAAATTTGACGCGTTGGCTATAGTCGAGATAAAGCAGAGCAGTATTGCAGTAAGGATCTTCAAATTTTAAATTCCATTTTCTAACTAGGGAAACTAAAAGAGTATTAGATTCAAATGATTAAACTAATATGGTTGGTAACCTTAAATGATGAAAGAACAAAAGCCAACGACTTTAGTTGATTAAAAGTTTTGTTAATTCATATGAGCGTATTGTGGCTACTTTTCTTTATGTTCAAAGTATTCTGAAAAGCCATTTTGCCAACGTTCGGGGTATAACCATTTAAATACTATGTCGAATAATTCCTTCTTGCTCAAGTGGCCTTTCTTGTACTTTATCCCAAAATAAATCAACGCGGTTAAGGTGCCAAACATATAAAGACAAAGAACTAATGTGATTACAAAGCTTGCAAAAAACGCAATCTGAATTGTTACGTCATGCTGTCTAATGGGAAGGTTATCTTCTATACCTAAGAAGGGGGACAGCATATGTATTAAGTAATACCAAGTGGGAAGGGCGAGTACACATCCAGCTACGCACACTTTCTTAGCTTGAACACGAAAGTAAGGTTTTAAATTAAATTCACTTCGTAAAGCGCGGATAAAAATAATAATACTCCAGTTATGTCTCTGTAAAACTAAGTTTCTATTTGGAATTGAGTGCTAATGCCGCTTCATACTCATTTATATAGTGTTCTACGTCATAAGCTGTGCCTGTATATGACAACTCTCCTGTCATTCGATTAACTATTATCGGGGCATTGCCGCTAAGCATTTCGCGAAAATCGCCAGTTTCAATGTAGGCTTTACTTTGATAGAAAAACACCCAGCCCCAATTTTTTTCTATCGTTTGTTCTGTAATTACCACACAGTCTATTGGATTGTATTTATCTTTGATTTGCTCTAGCTCGGCCTCAACCAAGCGTTGTGCTTTTTGTTTATTCACTGTCGTGGCACTTTATTGATGGAATTACATGTTCTCTGTATAAAGGTGCGCGTTTTATTCGTTACGACGCATCTCTTGTTCGCATTACTTCGCTAAAGCGCATAGCTTTGATATTACCTTGATATACAAGAAGATAGGTGTTTATTAAATGATGAACTCTAACGAGTAGTTTAATTTCATCTATTAATTGAATCGTATAGCACTCAAGCTCATTTTTGTAAACTTGGTTTAGCGAATTAACTGACATCCCATTTGGGAGACGTTTCTGCCTACTCATAACTTTTCATTTCTTCGCCAAATGTCAAAATCACTTCCGCAAGCTGCCACAATGTAATTGCCACACCAAGAAAATCCAAAGCCTCGCAAGTGTTCGGTATAGATAATATTGCAATAGCTCTGATGACCATCAATTAATGAACACTTGTGATCTCTACATAATACAAGGTCATAGTCAGGCCAATTAGGTGAAACCACTTCTAACGATTCGCCTGCCGAATTACTTTGAGGTAATCCACCACCATTGAGCCCACAAATGGTAATTGTTTCTTCCTTTAACCTACCAATTCCTTTACATGTAAGATTCCAGTCATCTAGGCCTTCATACTCTTCGTAATCTCGTTCGATTTTATTTCCCGTATCGCAATCAACCAAGCTACGACCGGAACTAGAAACAACCAAGAGAAGATTGGTTTCCACCCTTGAGAAGCCGACGCTAAGAAGCCCACCTACTGCCACAGAATTAACATGAGACCACCCTTCGGGATTTTTGTCAGCTTTCACATACCCAAGTAGATCAATGAGCCGTTTTCTATTTTCTTCTTTGTAAGAACTCATGGCTCTCCCGTGTTATAACGCCGCACATTGCGTTGTTATGCCCGCAATTATTTGCCAAATAATGCCTCTGAGAGAACACGGCTTGACAGATTATTGTTACCTGAAAGATCTGAGCGCATTGCTGCAACTATATTGCTGAATGCATTAAAGGAACCTTCGGTGTTTAAGGCTCCATAGTTTGTGAAAAACTGATGTATCTCGTTTACCACGTCATCACTACCTATTAGAACTACTCTGGTTTTAGCTTGTGTGAGCTGTTGTAGTTGCTCTAAATTTCGTTTCTCATCATGCTTGGCCGAAGACGCAATTTCAGAAACTGTATTGACCAAGTCAAGATAAGCTTGTGCACGAATATCAATAGCCTTTTTAGTCTTCTCATTTCGACGCCCAAGGTAATACTGAATTAAGGTGCTAGCCCCAACTCCAGTCAACCCAATTAGTGCCACAATTATTTTAATGTCCATAACTTCCTTTTAGGCATAACATTAGTTTATTGTGCATGCACGATAATACCGACATTACACATTTAAATTTTGCACTTACGTTATTGATAAAATATATAGCTGTCAACTACTTAATTGGTTGAAGGTCTTTGCGGGAAGATGAGTTTTTGTGAGGAAAGATTGCACTGCGGCATACATTGCAGGTCTATGCAATGTATGACGCGGATGAGGGAATTAAAAATTGTTTAATTTAGTACTTAGCCGCCGTTTTTCCATCAACCATTGTGTTTTTAATAAATTGACGTAGGTCGTCGTTAGACAGTTTTAAATCTTCTTTGCGCAAGTACATCATGTGGCCGCTGCGGTAGCCTTTGAATGACATGCGATCTTTCATTTTTCCACTTGGGTCGAGTTGCCATAGGGTGTATTTGGCGTCGAAATAGTTTGTTGCGCCGTCATAGTAACCCGCTTGTACCATTACATTTAGGTATGGATTTTGTGCCATGGCTAAGCGGAGGTTTTCGCCAGTGCGGTTACCTGTGCGATCCCATGGGTGCACATTGCCGAACATGTTGTATTTGAGATCGGTTTTGTAGTTTAACTCTTCGCGTAGATAGTAGTTAATCGCTGGGGTGAAGCTGTGTAACCATGAAGTCAATTCTGCGTTGTAATCGGGACGTGAGCCAGCGTTTTTCTTGTCGATACCAAGGTAACGCGAATCTAGACGGCCAACGGTGAATTCTTTATCACGCAGCAGCTCTTTCCAGAAGAAGCTGGTGTTAATGTCGAGGTTGTTATCTAACACCGCACGTTTTGATAACCCTGAGTAATAAGCGACTTTGTCGGCAAGAGCTTGTTTGTCATCGGCGTTAATAAAGCCGCCTTTGGCAATAGCTGGTAAGTAGCTGTCGATAGTAAAGGCTTCAACTTCTTTTAGGACATCGAGTAAATCGCGGTTTTGCAGTGCTGGTGGCAGTACTTTGTGATGCCATGCTGTGGCTGTGAAGTATGGCAGACGGTTAGCCGCTTTCACTGGGCCTTTGCGCTCGATGCCGATATCGGTTGGTGATACTAAAATCACGCCGTTTAAATACATCCATTGACGCGATTGAAGTTCTAGCGCTAAACCAGAAACACGGGTTGTACCGTAGCTTTCACCGATAAGGTATTTAGGTGAGCGCCAGCGATTATTGCGAGTGACGAAGGTGTTAATCCAATCGGCGAGGTATTTAACATCCGCATTAACGCCAAAGAACATTTTCTTTTGTTTGTCCTTGCTCGGCATTTTACCGTCTTTGTTTGGTAGCACACGTGAATAGCCGGTATTTACTGGGTTTACGAATACGATGTCGGCGATATCTAGCACTGAGTGGGGATTAGTTTTTACGCCATAAGGTTGTAGCGGATAGCCTTCATCGTCAACGTTTAGAGTTTTCGGACCAGTGTAAGCCACGTGCATCCAAACTGATGCTGAGCCGGGACCACCGTTAAATGAAATCAGTAATGGGCGCTTGGCCTTGTTTTTAATATCGGTGCGTTGGTAGTAGGTGTAAAACAAACTAGCTGTTGGCTCGCCTTCGCTATTCCAAACTGGTTGGGTGCCTGTGGTGGCGGTGTATTTGACTTTCTTACCGTTAATGGTGGTGCTGTGCTTGGTGGTATTGCTAGCGTCGATTTCAATGTTACGACTGTAGTCTTTGGCGGCGCTGTTAAAGCTAACTAACAGCACCATGCTCAAGCCGAGCAAAAAAGGTGAGGTTTTCATAGTGATTCCATGTTGTTATTTTTTGTTATGTTATCACCAATCGTCCTATTTCTAAGCGCCTTGTTTTAACTAAAGTGTGTACAAATGTGTTTGAGATATCACCATTGTTTTAAGCGCTTTGACTCATGCTCCGCAATACGATTTTTAAACATTTCGGCGCAGTATCTAACTCATTAGCCACCGATGCTGACACTATCGCGCCTTCCTTTAAGACACAAATTAATGTCAGTAGCTGTTCGTCATCTGATGATAAATGGCTAGCGATGAGCTCGCGTACAGCTTGTTTGTGCTGCTGGCAGTATTGATTTATCGGGTGTGATTTATCGGAGAATTCGGCGCTGGTGTTGATGAAGAAGCAGCCGTTGAATGGTGTAAGTTCTGACACTTGATTGTTGAACCAACGGTGCAGCGCATTAAACAAATTTGAGATAACTTGCTTGTCGCCACTCGCCTTTGATAATTCTGCCGATAGCCAGCCTAAAAACTTTTCATCGCGCGCTTGCAGCGCCGCCAAAATCAGATCTTCTTTAGTGCTGAAATGGTTGTACAGCGTCTTTTTTGCAACGCCAGATACTTTAAGAACTTCGTTAATACCAATGCTGTTGATGCCGTGTTTATAAAAAAGGTTAAGGGCAGTTTCTACTAATAATTGTCGTTTGGCGCTCATTTTTTCAATTCGTGGTGCAGAGGATTAATAGGAAGATTGACACAAGTAGACAAAGTTGTCTACACTTGCGTTTTTTCTTGGTAGACAATGTTGTCTACTTTTGTGAGGGCGTGAAATGCTTGATAGAGACTCGTTAATTAAATCTGTTTTTGCAGGTGTTGGCGCTGCAGTAGCAATTGGACTGTTGGCGTGGTTAGACACGTTGCAAACAGGATTGATGTTTTTAATGGCGCCATTAGGGGCGAGTGCTGTCTTGGTATTTGGTGTGCCTGATAGTCCGTTAGCACAACCTAAAAATGTCATTTTTGGACACTTTTTAACTGCTGTAATCGGTGTGACTTTTGTGGTGTTGTTTCCCGTAACGCCTATCACTATTGCGTTGGCTACCGGCTTAGGAGTGAGCGGGATGTTAATGACTAAAACGACTCATCCGCCCGCAGGTGCTAATCCCATCTTAATTTTAATGGCGGGTGCTGGATGGCCGTTTTTGCTTTTTCCTGTCTTTGTCGGCGCAATTGCGATTGTCTTGATTGGAAAGGTTTTCGCTGAAATAAATAAACAGGTTATTGCTAAACCGATGTAACCCTCACTTAACTTGCCTTTGGTTAGTCTATGGCCATTGCTAGAAAAAACGTTGTGTTTTTTCGTTTAAATGGAGAGTTGTTTGATGAAACTAATTGAGACTGGCTCTTTGATGCCGCTGAGTTCGATATCTAAATTTATATATCATGTGGCTGTTGTAATATGCTGCATTTTTGTTGGCATTGTTGCTGTACTTGGCATTGAATGGTTATTAAGTGGCGAGGCTAAATGGGCCATTATTGATAATGCCTATCAAGTGATTGTGCATTCGTGGCAGTTGATGCTGATTGGCGTTAGTTATGGCTTTTGGCTGATTGCATTAGCATTCTTATTTGCACTATTTAGTATCTATCAGCTGGTGAATAATTTGGCTGACGTATAACGCCTCTTGAGGCGTTTTATTTTAAATGAACTGTATTTTCAAACCATTCAAATATCAGGCGTAACCGCTAGCTAACCCCATCTCTTTTACCATGTTGAACATTGGATAACTCACTACACAATGTTCGACAGGATCAAAATATGTTTTCTAACCGTTTTTCGTTTGGCCGCTCTGCTTTATTAGGCGCTCTGGGCATAGGACTAATTATTGCGGCGCTATTTTACAACAGCGTTGCCATTGCTAATCGCCCTGTTGTCGAACCTGAAAAGGCAATTGTTTCACTGCAACGCGTGTCGGTGATGGAGGTTTCTCCGGCGCTATTTCCTATCGTGTTGCAGGGGAATGCTCAAGCGCAGCCAAAGTATCAATTGGCTCTGACTTCCCAAGTGAATGGACAAGTACAACGACTTGCTGAAAATTTTGAGTCGGGCAAGTTGTTTCGTAAGGACGATGTCTTAGCATGGATTGAACCAACGCAATATCAACAATCACTGGCTGGTGCGCTGCAAGCCGTTGAGCAGGCCAAGGTGTCGATTTTAGAGGAAGAGCGTCAGCGCAAGATTGTCGAGCGTGATCGCGGTGTTAAAAAACAACATGGATCTGCGCTTGTCTATCGTACGCCCCAGCTCAAAGCCGCGAAAGCGGGGCTTGAAACCGCGCAGCGTCAAGTGGCTATTGCAAAACGAGACTTAGACAATACACACATCAAGGTGCCATTTGATGCGTTAGTGGTTCAACGCGCGGTGGCACCAGGTCAATATGTACAACAAGGTCAACAAGTTGCCACCTTGTACGATGCTAATACGATGGAGTTTCGCGTGTTCTTGCCAAATAATCAGTGGCGTTTACTCACTCGGCAATGGCGCAATGGAGCGATTATTCCCGCTACGATTAAGAGCTTGCAAGGGGATATCTGGCATGGGCGCGTAGATCGCATCGAGCAGCACATTGATTTGGCTAATCAGCAACGAGCGGTAATTGTGCGTGTTGATCAACCACTCAAACAGCAACCCCAATTGTTTGCCGGCACTTTTACTCATGTTGAGTTAACTCTTGATATCGATGAGCCGTTGTTAGCTATTCCTGCAAAAAGTGTTAGCGCAGACGGCCAGCTTTGGTTTGTCAAAGATAACTACCTTAATGCAATGGATGTCGAGATTGTTTATCAAAAAGATGGCGTTGTTTATATTAAACCGCCGTTATCTCTGGCACACCCACAGCAATCTGACGTTTTAAATATTGTTGCTACGCCATTGCCAACGTTTGTCGTTAAGCAATCTGTGCTTGCCGTTGCAGCGCAAAGCTAGGGGGAATGATGAATAATCAAACGAATCGCCACGATGATAAATCATTGTTTACTGGGCCAATCGCATGGTTTATGCAAAATCCAGTGGCGGCAAACTTATTGATGGTATCAATTTTGGTCATTGGCTTTTTCTCGTTACAAGGGTTGAGAATACAAGGATTTCCGAGCATAGACGCCAACACTGTTATGATCGATGTGAGCTTTGATAGCGGCAGTGCAAAGCAGACTGAAGAAGGGATAGCGATAAAAATCGAGCAGGCGTTGCAAGGGCTTAATGGTATTAAAGAAATTCGTTCTACTAGTTCATTAAGCGGTGCCAATATCGTTGTCGAAAAAGAGGAAGATTATGATTTATCGCTTCTCACCAAAGAGGTAAAAAACAAGGTCGATGGTATTTATGGCCTGCCTGATACTGCCGAAAAACCAATTATTACTCAGCAAAAAATGGAAGAGCATGCGTTGTGGATTAACTTGTATGGCGGCGATACACAGCAAGCCCTGCAAAAGGTAGCTCGTCAATTTGAAGATGCATTGTTGCGTCTACCCGCTGTAAATAGCATTGAGCGCACGGGCTGGAAAACACCTGAAATATCGATTGAAGTTAATGAATTGCAACTTCAAGCGCTGAATTTAACCATTAGTGACATTGCGCAGGTGATTGCTGCGGAATCGGTTAGTGAAAATGGCGGTCAATTGCGTTCAAGTGACGGCATTATATTGCTAAAGGCCGATAAGCAGGGCTATATCAAACGCGATTTTGCCAATATTTTGGTTAAAACGTTAGCCAATGGCAGTGAAGTTCGATTGGGAGATATTACAACAATTAAGGATGTATACGCCGAATATCCTAAAGTACTTTCTCGCTATCAAGGGCAGCGCGCGATTAATTTCAAAGTGATGGTGAATGAAGGCGCAGATATTTTGGCGATTGCTAAGGATGCAAAGCGGCTGACTCAGCAGTGGCAGAGTGAAGGATTGTTACCACAAAATATGCAGTTGGCAACGATGTGGGATCGTTCTCAGTTTATGCAAGATCGATTACTACTCTTGGCTAAGAATGGCTTGGTAGGCGTGTTTTTAGTGATGTTAGTGTTGGGGATTTTTCTCAATTTAAAGGTCGCGTTTTGGGTAGGAATGGGGATTCCAGTGTGTTTTGCTGGAGCATTTATTCTGCTGGGCGATAACTTTCTGAACATGACGTTAAATGAATTAACGACTTTTGGATTTATTATTGTATTAGGGATCCTTGTCGATGATGCTGTGGTTGTGGGGGAGAGTATTTACAGCCATCGTCAACGAGATGGTAATAACTTAGCCGCGTCAATACGGGGGGTGAAGAGCATTGCTGCACCAACCTTGTTTGGTTTGTTAACGACGGTGGCAGCATTTTATCCGATGTCATTTATAGAAGGGATGCTGGGTAAAGTCTTTAGCATGTTTGCACTGGTTGCTGTTGCATGTTTGATTTTCTCATTGATTGAGTCAAAGTTAATTCTTCCCGCGCATTTGGCTCATGTAAATACAATTCAGCCTGCTAAACCTAATTGGTTTATGGCGGCAATTTCATGGATTCAACAGCTGGCTAATCGACTCATTTCTACGTTTAACAGTCGTTATTACCAACCTGCTATTCGCACTGCATTACACTTTAGGTATTTAACGTTAAGTGGTTTCATTGCCATTTTTATCGTAGTTGTTGGCATGATACCCGCTGGAAAAGTCGGATTTGTTTTTTTCCCAAATATTGTGCGAGAAGTTGTTGAGGTGCGTTATTCGACTGAAATGGGGGTTGGGTATCACGTTTCACATGCGATGGCTCGAGACGTTGAGACGGCGGTAACGACGCTTAATCAACAATGGATCGACAGCAAACAAAGCGACGGCCCTGTGATTGCTAGCATGCTGACGCAGGTATTAAATGAAACCGATGGCTATTTAGCGCTAGAGCTCAATGGAGATCCGCAGCGCACTGTGACAGCTGAAGTTGTCGGAAATGAGTTGCGCGCGCTGCTCCCAAAACCTGAAGGTATTCGTCAATTAAAGATCATTAGCTCTGAAGAAAATGTCGATGGATTTAACTTAAAAATCTTGGCAGATACACGAGAAGAAATTGGTGTAATGAATGATAGTGTTATTGAGTTTATGCAAAATATCGGTGGTGTGACGGATATAGAAACCGATTTATTGAAAGGCCAGCCGCAACTTGAATTTGAATTGACCGCCGCTGGCCGTTCGTTGGGGTTAACAACGGCAAGTTTAACTCAGCAAATTAGACAAGCTTTCTTTGGTGCTGAAGTGCAGCGAGTTCAGCGCGGGAAAGATCAGGTTAAAGTATTCGTGCGTTACGATGCTCAAAAGCGCCGAGACACAACGGATTTAGAATCTGCTCGTATTCGTACACCAAGTGGCGTCATCGTGCCTTTATCGTTGGTGGCAACGCAAAAACGCGTGTATACCATTAAAGATATTAAGCACGTTAATACACGTCAGGCCGTTACTATTACAGCAAATTTAGATAAAGCTGTTATTTCGGCTGATCGGTTGATGAATGCAGTGGATGAGCAGTTACTTCAGGGATTATTGGCTAAATATCCTAATGCTGAAGTGCTCATCGGCGGTGAGTCAGCTGAAGAAGAAAAAACGGTTAATTCCATGATAAAAATATTCGCGCTGTCGCTGTTTTTAATCTATGCGCTGGTGGCGATTCCACTTAAATCATACACCCAGCCGATTATTATTATGTCTGCTATACCATTTGGCATCTTAGGGGCAATTTTAGGCCATTGGATTATTGGTTTACCTATTAGTATTTTATCGATATTAGGGATATTGGCTCTAAGTGGTGTAGTTGTGAATAACAGTTTGTTGTTGGTGGATCGCTTTAATAAGTTGCGATTACAAGAACATGCGCTGATGAGCGCAATTACTCAAGCGTGTAGCGATCGTTTAAGGGCAATTATTCTAACGTCGTTAACGACATACGCTGGGCTCGCGTCTTTATTACAGGAAACGTCTGAACAAGCGATGTATTTGATACCCGCAGCTGCATCGTTGGCCTATGGTATTTTATTTTCAACAGTCATTACTTTGGTGCTTGTGCCTGTGTTATTGGTTATATTTGATGATGTTAAGCAGGTTAAGCGCAAACTGTTTAGTGTTGCAGCAAGCAATATGGAGACCGCAAAGTGAGTTTACAATTATTATTAGTGGAAGATGATATTGATTTAGCCAATGGCATTATCGAGTTTCTTGAGCTGGAAGATATTGAATGTGATTTTGCCAGTGACGGTCAGACGGGACTGAATCTCGCATTAGCCAATCAATATGACATCATCGTGTTAGACATTAATTTGCCGATGAAAAGTGGGCTAGAAGTCTGTCAAAAGCTGCGCGACATGGGAAATGACACCCCGATATTGATGCTTACAGCGCAAGACACAATGGCGGATAAACTCAAGGGCTTTGATTGCGGAACGGATGATTATTTGGTGAAGCCATTTGATATCCAAGAGCTATTCGCTCGGATTAGGGTACAAGCGCGGCGACGCAGCACACAAAGTAAAAAGCTTTGCTTAGACGATTTCTGTTTAGATTTAACGATGAAACAGGCCACGCGTGCAGGTGTTAACATTGAGTTGGGGGCGATTGGCTGGAAAATTGTTGAGATTTTATTGCGACAGAGCCCCAACCCGGTCAGTCGGCAGCAACTAGAGCAAGAAATTTGGCAAGACGACTTTCCGGATAAGGGAGCACTTAAAGTACATATATTTCGATTGCGCTCGAAAATAGATAAACCATTTGGCAAGCCACTCATTCACACCGTTGTTAATCAAGGTTTTGCGATGCGAGTTAACGATGAAGACTAAAAAGCGTCTCAATCGGCGATTATTGGCGTATTTGGGAGCGTGCAGTGCTATTTTTATTGTGCTGTATAGCTTGGTCATTTCTTCCTTTTTTATGTATGGCATCGCGTTAACCAATGAAATTATCTTGGCGAATGAGGCGAGATCTTTTGCTGAACTTTATAAAAAGGATACAACCGCAGGCAAGCCAGAGCGCAGTTTCTTAAAAAGTTATCGCAAGATAGAGAATATCCCAGCGCCATTGGCGAAATTGTTTCCTGAGGAAAAGCGCGAACACGGCAAGATGTTAATTATTGATACATCTGATTTTGGCTTTAAGTCAGAAACGTTAAAGATTGTTCGACAACTCGACTGGATGTGTCGCAATAAAGAATGTGAAATCATTCTGTTCTACAGTTATCAACTCGATGAAGAGCAGTGGATTTATTTTGCCATGGGAATCACTCCTGAAGTGGCGGAAGAGGAACAGCTCCAATTTGCACTCAATATGTTATTTTCAATTGCTGGCGCATTTTTTGTCGCCTTGATGGCATTGGCGTTTGCCTTGGTCAGAAAAATCAGCCAACCCATTACTGAATTAGCGCTTTGGGCGCAGCACCTCAATGTTGACAATGTACATGATGATTTACCCAATTTACGCTTTGTTGAGCTTGAAATCGTTGCCAATCAATTACAAGAAGCATTTTTACGCATTAGCACTGTGTTAGATAATGAACAACGTTTTCTCAATAATGCTAGCCACGAACTGCGAACTCCGGTTGCAGTATTGGCGACAAATTTAGCATTGCTTGAGAAGCTGCGATTAAACAATAAAGATAATGACGCGCAAGACAAGGTGATAGAGCGTTTGATCCGCGCGGCAGAAAATATGAAGCAGTTAATGCAGACTATTTTGTGGCTGAGTAAGGATACGCAAGACAACTTTGTTGCGCAGCAAGTGTCATTAGACGAGCTTATTCGGCAGCTAAAGCAAGAGAATAGTTATTTACTCGCCAACAAAGACGTCGATGTCAATACACGGCTCGCTGCTATTGATATCGATGTACCTGCTGCATTGTGCAGTATTGTTCTCACCAATTTAATCCGTAATGCCTATCAATATACCCATCAGGGGGAAATTGAAATTGAGTTAACTGAGCAATATATTCGGGTGACTAATCGCTGTGTTAAAGATCAGAAAAAATCGACTTTAGCAGCAGAGGAATATGGATTTGGCTTAGGGATTGAGTTGGTTAAACGCGCCTCTGAAAAACTAGCATGGCGGTTTGAATCTATTGATGTAAGCGGCGGGCGCCGAGTAACTTTATATTTTAGTGAATAAGGTTACTTGCCGTAACCCCGATGTAACGCCCTAAGTGTGACAATTTGTTTCTAATTCGCTAGATGAGATTGAATATGAAACATAGAAACATTGTCGCACTGTGCTCAGTGATCTTTATTACCTTTGGCTGTTCAAGTGTCCCTGAATCAGAGTCTGATCAGCAAGCAACAAATAAGGATGGCCAACAAGATAAGTCGACGTTAGAGAGCTATAACGAGACTATGCATAGCTTTAACCAAGGCGTTCATGAATGGGTTCTTTCACCAATAGGTACAGCGATTGATTATGTGGTGCCAGATGTTGTTGAAGACTCTGTCGAGTCGATGTTAGAGAATTTGTCGGTGCCAAATAGCGCGTTAAATAATGCTCTTCAAGGAAAATTCAAAGCGGCTGGCCAAGACTTAGGTCGCTTTGGTATTAACTCGACAATTGGCTTATTAGGTATTTTTGATTGGGCATCGATGATGGGGATTCCTCAACACGATGAAGACTTTGGACAAACGCTTGCGACTTATGGTGTTGGATCTGGACCTTATGTCGTTCTGCCTGTTATGGGAGGAATGACACCACGTGATATGGCTGGCGCATTTGTCTCGTATGACGTGACGAAAGGGTTTGATAAAGACATGGAAAACATGATTGAGAACCTTGGTTATTTACCGATGTTTAGATGGGCAGCAGAGCGTGAACCAATGAGCTATGAAGAGCAAAAACGCATGATGACAGCGATGAGTGAATGTAGTGCAAATGACGGTGCAGATTCAGTTAGAGCGAGTTGTGACATTGTGTGTGACGAAATGGTGTCGATGATGCAAACTGATTTAGATCAGGTCGAAGATATTACTGAAAAACGCGAAATGGTTGAAATGGCAGGTAATATGCTGCCTAGTTATTGTAAAGCTGAGTTTATTATTGAATAACCCAGTAAGCCGCTACGCTAGGCATAAACACCGACTCAATGAGTCGGTGCTTTTTGGTCTACATTAACTATAAAATCGCTCAATCCAAGATTGAAAAAGGCTTGCAGCGATAATCCACATGATGGCAGCAATCGCCAAGTCGATACCTTGTTTTACTTTAGGGCGTGCTAATAAGTGAGAGAGCTTAGCCGCGCCGGATGCTAATGTGAAGAACCATACCAGTGATGCCGCCATTGCACCTGCCATGAAGTAATATTTATTTACGCCGTCAAACTGTCCACCAACACTGCCGATAACCATGACGGTATCGATGTAGGCATGCGGGTTCAAAAAGGTAACCACTAAGCTGGTTAGCACAATCACTTTAATCGATTTATGCGCGCTGCGTTTTTGACCACTATCTGTTGTTTGCTCGGAAAACGCCGCTTGATAAGCACTAGCTCCATAACCAATCAGAAACAAAATACCGCCCCAAGTCAGTAGTGTGAACATTGTATCGTTGCTGTTTAGAATCAAACTACCACCCATGATGCCAATGCTAATCAGTAAAATGTCGTAAAACGCACAAAGCGCTGCGGCAAGTAGGTGATGATTGCGATTGATTCCTTGGTTTAGGATCATGGCGTTTTGTGCGCCAATAGGAACGATCATGCTAAGACCTAGGGTAAATCCTTTGATGGCGACTAAATAACTCATTGTGAGCTCCTCGTGATTGAGTGGTTTAAGCGGTGTGGCTAAATATGCGGCTATTGTGCGGTGGAAACTTAATTAAATAAAATTAATAAATTTGATATATCATTAATTTTACTTATGATGGTTGGGGCTAATTGGCATGGAATATTCCATCTGAATGATGTGTTTACATTGGGGTAACATCGACTGTGAAATTTGATTACAAATTACTTGAAGCGCTAACCGCGGTGATTGACTTACAAAGCTTTGAAAAGGCCGCGGCTAAGCTGTTTATTACTCAATCTGCGGTGTCGCAACGCATTAAGTTATTGGAAGAGAATATCGGTCAGCCAGTAATTATTCGCTCGAATCCTATTTCGGCAACATCTGCTGGAGAGCGTTTAGTTGTTCATTTTAAGATGGTGCGAGAGTTGGAAAATGAGTTGATTCCCGAGTTAGCGCCAGATTCACCGTCCAAACCCATTAAAGTCTCTCTGGCGGTTAACGCAGACTCTATCGCCACGTGGTTTCTAGGTGCTATTACACCTGTGCTAAAACGTCATTTAGTGGAGCTCGATCTTATTGTTAAAAACGAATACCAAACCATTGAAGCATTGCGCTCGGGGCAAGCAACTGGCGCGGTAAGTTGTTTTGAAAAGGCATTGCCGGGCTATCAATCATTTGA
Source organism: Psychrobium sp. MM17-31 (assembly GCF_022347785.1). Classification (NCBI taxonomy): domain Bacteria; kingdom Pseudomonadati; phylum Pseudomonadota; class Gammaproteobacteria; order Alteromonadales; family Shewanellaceae; genus Psychrobium; species Psychrobium sp. MM17-31. The sequence continues at coordinate 498,508 of NZ_JAKRGA010000002.1, read as the reverse complement.
ACTAGGTGATGTAACTTTTATTCTGGTGTGCTCGCCGGAGTTCGCTAAACGTTATTTCCCCAATGGCATTACCAAAGACAGTCTGCGTTTTGCGCCGGGGATCAGTTACGATCCTAATGATGATATGCATGTGAAATTCATTGAGCAGCATTTTAATATTCAGGCGCGTGATTATTACTGTCACAGTGTGCGCTCTTCACAAGCTTTTGTTGAACTGGCCAAGCAAGGAGCGGCTTATTGCTTGGTGCCAACCTTGCAAATTGAAGAAGAAATTGCCAATGGTGAGTTGATAAACCTCTGTCCCGATAAATCAATTACTTTAACCTTGTATTGGCATAGTTGGGTGTTGGTTCAAGGTATTCATAAGCAGATCTCTAAAGAAATCGTGCGTTATGGGCGGCAGATATTAAGTGGCGAGTAAGGAATTATAAACGGTTGTTTAATAATTAAATAAAACGTTAGAATCAAACATTCATTCGGTTTTATTATTGTGCGGTATTAGTTGTTATGAATGTCAAATTACGTCAGTTGGAATTGATTCGCTCGCAAATGTATATGGGGTCGTTTGGCTCAATTGCTGCGGGCTTGACCGCTGCCTATTTGTTTTTCGATGTGATTGACGACTCTCAAACCGTTATCTCTTGGTTGACTGCTGTTTTCATTTGCGCCTTAGCAAACGCTATTTTTGCTCGCTCGACGAAGAAAATTACTGAGATTAAGCATGCCGATAGCGCGTTAAAGTATTTTGCTGGCTTAGTGTTTTTCACTGGTGTTGTCTGGGGAATGCCGAGTTTGCTAATTACTGATATTACCCTAGATAGCAAAGAGCATATTTTCTTCCTCATTGGTGTCGTTATTTTGGCCATAGGTATGTCTAGTTCGGCACTTGGCTCTATTACCGCCTATCTCCCTATGTATTATTCCGCAATAGCCCCGCTAATGATAATCACCGTAACTTCGTTTGTGATGGTGCGAGAAGACGCTTTTTATTTTCTTGGTATTGCTGGCTTTTTAGTGGTTTACACTGCTGCGTTATTTTTGTTTGCGTTTAACATTAATCAGCAGTTTATTAAGTCTATTCGATTAGAAATTAGCAATCATAAGTTAGCAAAAGATTATGACAAACAACGCAGAATAGCCGAAGCCAATAATCGTGCTAAGTCCAAGTTTTTGGCGGCGGCTAGCCACGATTTACGCCAGCCATTGCAGGCGATGATGCTGTTTCTCGACCAATTGAACATTGAACTGACGCAGCAAACCCATCGACAGATTTTGTCTAAAGTCAGTAAATCTGCGGAGTCTTTACAAGCGTTATTAGATACCTTGTTAGATATTTCGCGCTTGGAAGCAGGTGATATTGACCATCAAAAATCACCAGTTTCACTGCAAAGAGTCTTTGAGAATACGATTGCCAGCTTTGATGAAGTTGCCGCCCAGCACGATATCAGGTTACGTATTGTACCAACATCGTTAGTGATTGAGAGTAATGCGGTGCTATTGAAGCGCTGTTTGAGTAATTTAATCACTAATGCCATTAAGCACAGCAAAGGCTCTAAAATTCTGGTGGGAGCTAAGCGATGCGGCAAGTCAGTTAGTATCTTTGTGATGGATAATGGACGTGGTATTGCCGCCGAATTCGCCGACGATATTTATAGTGAATTTTACCAAGTGGATAATTATGGGCGACAACGCGATAAAGGATTAGGGCTTGGACTTTCCATTGTAAAGAAAACCTGTGCATTATTAGGGCATTCTATTTCTCATCAATCGGAGGTTAATCGCTATTGCTTGTTTAAGTTATCGGTAAAGCGCTGTTTTGGCTCGCAAATTGCTCAGCAAAACACTATGCCAACAGCTGTTGATTCAATGACGATTACTGCTTGGGTTGTTGATGACGATACGTTAATTCTCGATGCGCTAACAAGTTTACTCGAGAGTTGGGGCGCAACGGTATACAGTGCTCAATCGAGTGAGCAAGTTGAACAAATGATGAAAAAACTAACTGCGCCGGAATTAATTATTTCTGATTTACGCCTCGAGCAAGGGCTATACGGTGATAAGTTAATCGACCTTGTTAGAGAGAACTATCGTGTTACTGTGCCTGCAATCATTCTTACTGGAGATACGGCACCTGATTGTATCACTCGCGCTAACGCCTGTGACGCAATACTGCTGCATAAACCGATTAAGCCAGCTAAGTTGCGGATGGCTTTTACAAAGGCGTTATCTTAGTCTTTCAACGAGTTGTCGGTAGGAAGTGGCTATTTCTTCATGGCGACTTAATCCAAATTTTTCTGCTAGGACAGTCAACTGGCTACGGTGATATTCAAGACTTGCTTCATCGTCGGTCATAATGGCGAATTCAGCGAAATAGCCTAAGCCATCGAGGTGATCGAAGGTGATGTGATAGTCGCCAACAAAGTACATGCTGCGGGTTTTAGCTAGAGTCAGTGTGTTGTGATATCCCAGCGTTTTTAGCATGTTGTGAGCAGCGCTCAAATCTAAGATGTCACTGGCTTCGCAGTCATCGCCGCCGGGGCCTTTGACTATCCATAATTGAATGTTTTCCGGCTGGATATCGCGCAAAATAAGGTGTTTATTTTGCGCCTTGAGGGAATCATTTGGCCAATCGTAATACCAGTCGACTTCGTTGTTACTTTCAAATCGGACTTGGTGTTTAATTGATGCTAATGCGTCTTTAAAACGCTGAACATTATCGATTTGATACTTTAGTTCAACTTCGAATTGGCCTTTAAAATGATCTTGCGCCATTGTTTATTCTGCAATAGCGTGTTCGAGTAATTTAACTTCACATTGGCCGAAGTTATCGACAGATACCGTTAAATTAGCTGTGCCTAATGCGCTACAGGCACCCATTAATGAGCGAGCAATACCATCTAAAATTTGCTCAGGCTCTAATTCCATTTCGCCACAGATATTGGCAATGGCGTCCATTAATTCTTGTGATTGTTCGTCAGTTAGTTGATTGCTCATGATATTTCTTAATTATTATTGAATTTGGTGAGCATTATAACCACGTATCAGATACAACTAAAGCATCTGATACGTGAAGAGGGGAGGTGATTTTACAGCTTAAATTTATCCACTTGAGCCGTTAGGCCGTTAGCAAGCTCTAACAAGGACAAACTAATTTCTTCGCCTTTTATTGCATCTTCTGCTGATTTCTCAGCAACATCGCTGATGTTGATGACATTTTCGTTAATTTCATCGGCAGCGAGATTTTGCTGATGAGCAGCGGTACTAATTTGTGAGTTTAGTTCATCTAGCTCTTGGATTTGCGCTGCAATGTCAGTCAATAAGTTAGCTACATTAGCCACGTTATCGGCCTTTTCATTGGCTTCGTGACTTACGTTAACCATTGACTCAACGGCCTCTCCAGCGGTTTGCTGTAAGCTGTTGATGGTTTCTTGAATCTCGACAATAGATTCACCTGTTCGCGTTGCTAGGCTACGAACTTCATCTGCTACTACCGCAAAGCCACGGCCTTGTTCGCCAGCACGCGCAGCCTCGATAGCGGCGTTTAGCGCGAGTAGGTTGGTTTGTTCGGCAATTTGGGTGATGACTTCTAACACAGTACCAACTTCGCTGGTTTTCGCGCCAAGTTCTTCGATTTTTTTACTGTTAACCTGCACTTCATCACGCAGCACATTGATGCCTTGATGAGCGTCTTCGGCAATGGTTAAGCCTTTGCTTGCACCTTGGTTTGCTTCAATCGATTTTTGTGCGGCGAACTGAGTGTGATTTTCGACTTCTTTGGCTGAAGCATCTAATTCATTTATCGCCGCCGCCACAGATTCGGTTGCGGTTTTTTGCGTTAGCACAGCTTCTTTGGTGAGCATCGATATGTCGTTAACGTCTTTGGCGGCGCTAGTTAGATCATGTGTTGCTTGCGAAACATTGAGTAAGCTTTCTCTAAACTTGCGCATTAATGAGTTAATGGCGCGGCTTAAGTCGCTTAGCTCATCGTCGTGATGAATCACTAATTCTTTGCTCAAATCTAGGTCGCGTTCAATATTATTTAAATGACCCTTTAAGCGGTTGATGCGCATAAAGATAAGTTTGTAAAGAATGAATCCTAAGACACCAAAACAAACCAAGGTCACGAATAGTTGCAACAAGCCTGCTTTGACAATCGAGGTGTGAATATTGCTATCGCTTTTTGACAAATCGTAACTGACTTTTACCGCACCCAAGATATCGTTTTCTTTGGCTTGATGACAGGCTAAACAATTGGTGCCACGATAGTCGGCATGGGCGTAAATCGGCAAAATGTATTGCATGATGCGCTTACCGTCTTTGGTAACTATTTGGGTGCCTTCATTGCCCGCTAATCCTGAGCGTTCAAAGTCATCGACCGCTACTTGGTCGCTAAAGCCTTTGCCGTATAGCTTATTTACGATGTCGGTACGGATAATTTTTGCTTCGACGATGTCGTGGTGGGAGAGTATTTTTTCTTGGAAAATTTTTCGATTGGCCATGGTGCCTGTGAGCATCATGGTGTTGACGGAATCGAAATAGTTTTGCGCGATGCTTTCGAGATTGATGGCGACGTAGTCTTCAGCCATGTTTTTTTCGTCGTTATAAAAATAGAGCACGGTTGTTAATAATAACGAGAAGCCAATAAAGGCTAGTGCTAGCTGTATTTTGCGAGCCAAAGTTAGCATAGTGATCCCAAAAATTTTCAAGATGAATTTAAAATTCAAAGATTTAAGACGATATAACAAAATCATGCTTCAAATCCTAATTCAGATCAAACTTTGTGTGTATTTTTTATCGTCAATCGACCATAAAGTAGAGCCAATTGACGCTCAATAGGGTATGTTTAGCCCTCGAAAAGGTTAAAGAGAAAAGGGTATGAACAAGGGAGCAGTATTGCTTGCCAGCCTAACATCGTTATTGATGTTTGGTTGTAGTGAGAAAGGGCAGCTACAGGTCACAGCAAAGAGTGCTAATGAACAAGTAGCGTTTATTGCCGTAGGGGATATGCCTTATTTACCACAAGAAAATGAAATGCTAACAGCGCCTAACGGCAAGATCGTAAAAGCGGTAAAGGCGTTTTCTCCAGAAGTGGTTATTCATTTTGGTGACATTAAATCTGGCGGGACGGCTTGTACTAATGAGCTACTAATCGAGCGCCGTGAACAACTTTATAGCTTGTGGCCAAACCGAGCTGTGTTTACACCTGGTGATAACGATTGGACAGACTGTGACAGAGAGAGCATGTCACCGCGCTTTTTTGAGTTAGAGCGTTTGGACTTTTTGCGTCAACATTTCTTTAGTCATGGCGGCAACAAGCTAACGTCTAAGCTTAGCAATTTAACCCGCCAGCCAGAGTATATTGAAAACGCACAATGGCAAATCAATGGCTTGCACTTTGCCACCATCAACGTACCGGGCACAAATTTTGGTCGTGACAATATCGTGATGGGCGATAAGCAAAAGGTCTGGGACGAAGCTAAACGCCGAGAAGCTAATGATATTGCTTGGCTAGATGATTTGTTTGCCAAAGATGCGGATAGCAAAGGTTATGTCATTGCGTTCCAAGCGGATATTTATCAGCCGTCCACTAAGCAATATCCAGTGGCTTGCAGTGATGATAATCCTGTTAAATGCGATGGTTATTATAAAATTCGCCAGCATTTAGTCCATAAAGCGGCGCAAACAGATAAGCCAGTGTTAGTGATTCATGGAGACACTAATGCCTATTGCTTGCATCAAATGCAAGATGCGACGCCTAATTTCTGGCGGTTAAATGGCTTGGGCGATTTTAGAATTAGCGATGCGGCGCAAGTTGTGTTTGATCCAAATAATCAACAACAGCCATTTACAGTCAAATCATTATTGGGTCAGCAAGAATTACCTGTTGAGTGTGAGTATGACAGTAAATCCTGAGTTGATTTGGCAAAGCCTATTTGTCGAGCTAACTCGGCTGATTGGCGTTGCTAAAGACGGCGCCGATCGGGCACACGCTGCGGCGACCGATAAAGAAGCCATTGCCGAAAATAAATACGACACCCGTGGCTTAGAAGCATCCTACCTTGCTCATGGCCAGCAAGAGCGCATGGCGCAATGCATTGAAGATAATGCATTATTTGATGAGCTTTATCGCACTAAACAAATTGGCGATGAAGTTACGCTCGGTGCTATTGTCACTCTAGAGTCAGATGAAGGTTTGCGTTATGTACTTATTGGTCCAAGTGCCGGTGGTATTAAATTGGTTTGTGATGAGATTGAAGTGTTGGTTATCACGCCGCAATCGCCACTGGGTAGTGCGTTAATGGGCAAGAGTGTTGATGGCGAAGTTTGTTTGAATATTAATAACAAAAGCCAGCACTTTGAGATACTGGCTATTGATTAGGCTTAAACTATTAACGACTAGCTAAAGACTAAGTATTCCGCCGAAAAATCAAGTGTATCCTCACCTAAAATCTCTTCTAATGGTGAGCGTTTTATGCGCTCTGCAAATTCTTGATAGGCGGCAACGCTGATAATCACATCACCGTTTTCTTCGATGATAATGGCTGAATCATCGCGAACGGCGTTAATGATTTTCTTACGGATGTTGTTTGAAACGGTGATGTCTTGAATGCTCATAGTTTATATGTCTAATTTAATGTGACTGAATTGGTGCAGATTGTATCGCAAATCTGCACCAATTTAACTGAACAACATCACTAATCTTACACTGAGTAAATTTTGTTAACGGGTAAGTCGCGAATTCGTTTACCTGTCGCTGCAAAAATTGCATTGGTGATGCTAGGCGGAACTGGCGGTAATCCCGGCTCGCCGATGCCACCGGGGGCGAGATCAGATTCTACGATATGAACGTGAAGCGGCGGTATTTGATTAATGCGCGCTACTGGATAATCGTGGAAATTGGACTGCACGACTTCGCCTTTGTCGGTGGTTATTTCACCCATCAACGCGATAGTAAGTCCCATCACCATAGCGCCTTCCATTTGCGCCTTAACGCGATCTGGCGTCACGGCTATGCCACAGTCCACGGCTGTATGCATTTCAAGCACAGTAACCTTGTTGTTTTTAACTTCAACTTTCGACGCCGCAGCAACATAGCTACCAAAACTGCGCAAGAAGCTAATGCCCCAACCTTGGTTCTCAGGCAGCTTCTCGTCAACATTGGCTTTGTCGCTGATTAGATTGATGAGATCCTTGATGCGCTTGGTGCTAATGCGATGGTCTTTTTCATTGACCATGCCGTAGTTTGACCATTTGTCGAAACCGTCGTCTCGGGGATCGATATAGGCATCATTACCTGATAAGTTAAGCCACATTTGGCGCGGTGAAACTTTGGCTTTGTGGGCGAGTTCATCAACAAATGAGCCAAGGGCGAATCCGTTGTTAATACAGGCAACAGAGCGCAGCCAACCCGGACGGACATAAGACTCAACTTGGTGATTTTCTACGCTAAGATTTTTCATTTGAAATGGCAAATCTGCAAAGCCAAGCGAGAGTTGGCTACTACTCGGTGTTTTGGTTTGATCGTTAAACAGCCAGCCGATCGGCGGGTAGGCATTGCGGCTGATCCAATGATCGACATTGCCCTTATCATCGAGCTGCGCCTTGTGATAATTGGCGGCAATGGAATGATAAAAACCGTGTTTAACATCGTCTTCACGGCTCCACACCACTTTGACAGGGCGTTTAGTCGCCTTGGCTAGTTCAACAGCCTCAACAACGAAATCACCTTTTGATTTACGACCAAATGCGCCGCCCATCAGGGTGACATTGAGGATGACATTTTTCATTTTATCTGGCGCTAAACCTAGCTCAGCAGCGGCTTGCCCTTGCGCCCATTGCGGGTTTTGCGTTCCTGCCCAAATTTCACATTTATCGCCATTTACAACGGCTGTTGCAGCGGGCGTTTCCATCGAAGCGTGGTGAAGGTAAGGAACGGTATAGGTGGCTTCTAGTGCATTGTCGTTGTATTGATGCTGATAAACATCGCCACGGCCACGCACCACTTGTCCTTTTTGTTGTACCGCGTTTACTAATTCTTTTTTAAATTGTTCGCTATTGTGACTGGCTTTAGCACCCATTTCCCAATCGATTTTTAGCTTTTTACGCCCTTCGAGTGCCGCCCATGTGTTGGTTGCAACAACAGCGACACCGCCAAGCGGGTTGACGTTGACGGGAAAGCTGCGCGGTTTTAGTTTGATAACATCCACGACACCTTTGACGGCGCGCGCGGCTTTATCGTCCACTGATTTGATTGTTGCGCCAAGTACTGGTGGCCGCGTGATACTGGCGATAAGCATGTTGGGTAGTTGAATATCTTGAGCGTATTGCGCCTTGCCTGCGACTATGTCTTCAAGATCGCTGAGTTTGACGTCGCGACCAATCAGCGAGAAATCTTTAATGTCTTTGAGTTGAATGGCATCACTTGCTGGCGCTGCTACTTTAGCGGCAATGCTAGCGAGCTCGCCAAAACTGAGTTTTTTACCAGTGGATTTATTGATAACAAATCCATTTTCCGCGTTGACCTGCGATTTATCCACCGACCAAACGTTGGCGGCGGCTTGCTCTAACATATGGCGTGCTGTGGCGCCTATGGTGCGAATCGTTTTGAAGTGGCTGCGGATAGACGCCGAGCCAGCAGTGCCTTGCGAGCCGTATTTTTCGCGATCGGCGGGGGCCTGAACTACAGAAACATTATGCCAATCGGCGCACATCTCATCGGCGATAATTTGCGGCACCGAGGTGCGAATACCTTGGCCCATTTCGCTGCGATGACAGACGATGGTAATAGCGCCGCTGCTATCGAGACTAACAAAAAAGTTGAGGGGGATTTGGCCGTCGGTAGTGGCGTTTGCCATGCTCTGCAGTGGAATTGAAACTCCTAACACGAAGGCGCTTGAAGTGAGACCTAATCCTTGTAAAAAGCGGCGGCGACTCACGTTTTCAACGCTATGCTCGTCACGCGTTAATGCTTGAGTATCTTGATGTTGACTCATGATTGGCCTCCTGCATTTGACGGTAAGGTTTGATCACTTGCGATAGCCTTACCCGCCTGTTTGATGGCAGCTTTGATTCGTTTATAAGTACCGCAGCGGCAGATGTTTCCAGCCATGTGCTGATCGATTTGTTCGTCACTTGGCGAGCTATTTTGCGCCAGTAGGGCTGCCGCGCTCATTTGTTGTCCGCTCTGACAATAGCCACATTGCGGCACCTTATAATCGCGCCACGCAATCTGTACGTGGTGTTGTGGGGTATCGCCAAGGCCTTCGATGGTGGTGACCTTTTGTTCGCCAATCGCTGCAATAGGTGTCACACAAGAACGAATTGGTTGGCCGTTTAAATGTACGGTACAGGCTCCGCACAATCCTTGACCACAGCCAAATTTGGTGCCTGTCATTTGCGCAATATCCCGCAGCGCGTAAAGTAGCGGCATTTCTGGCGGTGCGTCGATAGCAACTTCTTTATTATTGATATTGAGTGTGATCATAGGTTTACCTTTATTTGGTGACGACTATTTATTGCTTTTTTAATAATTTACTGTTTTTAATAATTTTTAAGTCTGGCGTTGTTGATACGCATATAAATCTTCATTGGTGTCGATATCTTGTTGCGCACATGGGCAATCGACGGTGACGACATCAGCCGCGTGTTGTTTTAATAATTCCTTAGCCCCTTGATCGCCAGTCAATTGAGTGAGTGAATCGAAAAAGCGTTTGGGGAAGATCGCTGGCACACAAGCACGATCGTTAACCGATGAGGCGATGATCGCATCTGGCTGCTGCTGGCTAAGAGCTGTTAGCTGACGATAATGCTCATTTTTAACTGCCACTTGATCCGCTAAACAAACCAACAATCGGCCGCTGAGATCTGAGAGTTGCTCTACCGAATCTGCCAAACTGTGTCCTAATCCCAACTCCCAATTTTGACTAATTAGCGGACTAACATGCGTTGGTAGCTGTGACATTACGCGGCAGCTGTGGGCACCTAAAGTCACAAAAACACGATTTATAGTTGGGCAGTCAACGCGAGCGATAGTGTGATTAACCAAACTCTCACCATTGAGGTTAGCCAGTTGTTTAATGCCGTTAAAACGCGTGCTTTTTCCGGCGGCTAGCACTATTGCATTAAGAGGCATCGGTCACCTCTGCAATCGTGTTGTTATACTGATTTAATGATTTAGCCGAACGCTGTGCAAGATGCGCCTGAATTTGGCTAACGATCGACAAAGCAATGGTCTCTGGTAAGTCGCCGCCCAAATCGAGTCCGATGGGATTGGTTAATGGACATCGCAATTGATCAGCTTTGTGATTTGTATGTTCAAAAACGCGTTCGGTGCGATGAGTAGGGCCTAGCAATCCAAGGTAATTTGCGTTGCTGTGTTGGGCTAAATTTATGGCTTTGGCATCGAGCTCTATATTGTGATGCATGATAACAATAGCATCGGCATTTTTTATCGCTGCGTGATTTGTAAGCGATTGATATGATTGATTAATCATCATGTTGATGCTTTTAAATTCTGATGGTCGAGCATAGTTACTGCGCTCGTCAATTAGAGTGATATTCCATGCCATTGTTTTCGCTAATGAAATCAGTGGTAGGGTATCTATGCCTGCGCCAAAAATAACCAATTGGGGCTTTGAGCTGATGATGCTAGTAAATTGCTGACTGTGGTGATTAAACGAGCTACTTCTCACTGTTGTTGTTGGTTCTAGGCTCAGCGCATTTATCGAGCTTGGGTTATTGATATCGAGTGAATAGCTAACTGGCTGATGATTGGTTAGTGCTTGATAAACCTCAGCCAAATTGTGGTAGTTATTGTCTTTAGTGACCGGCTGAATGAGTACCCGCACCATGCCGCCACAACCGATGCCGAGTTGCCATGAAATATCACTTTCATCGCTCATGTCATAGCACACAATATGTGGTTGATTCGAGTCCCAGCACTTTCGAGCTTGGCGTTTGAGATCAGCTTCTAAACAACCACCAGATAACATGCCAAAGCTTTGACCCAAGCTGTTGATCATCATATGTGCACCAGCTTTGCGATATGAGGAGCCCTTGGTTTGTACTATAGTGGCTAGTGCCCAATCGGTCTCATCTTTGGCGGGATGCCATTGGCTTAAAATATCTTGAAATCTATTACTCATCACAGTCCCTTGTAATTGGTTTTGTTGTGGGTAGCTGATTGGTAGATCACATTGCAAACACAACTATAAAAGTCATCGTCGGTAATTGCAATTTAGTCTGCGTTCACAATTGTAGCTAAATGTAATCTTTGTTTATTTTGCGTTTTAATACAGGTAGGGTGTGCAGTATTCATATTCAAAAACAGGATCTTATGATGATTAAATTAAAATGGTTAGCCGCACCTTTAATGGCTATCTGTTGTACGGTGGCTAATGCGACTAACTTACCTGATTTTCCTTTTGTGTTGGTGAAAGGTGAGGCTACATCGAAGGTTGCGCCGGATATGGCTACGATAACTTTTGAATTAATAGCGTATGAAAAAGAAGCCAACAAAGCGATGGATGTAGTTAATGTCCGAGGAGTAGAAGTGGTAACTTTACTCAAAAAATACGATGTTAAATTATCAGATATTCAGTCGTTTGCATTATACAAAGAAATCAGACGCCAACGTAATAAAGATTATGAAGAGGGAAAAATAATTGGCTACGAAGTTAGTCAAAGTTTTGATATAACGTTGAGAAATTTAGCCGACTACTCTGAAATCATGGACCAACTAATCGGCATGAAAAATTTAAATGACGTTAATATTTCGTTCGATGTTTCCAATCGTAAGCAACTCGTGCAGGCGTTGGTGAAGAAAGCAGCAAATGACGCAAAACTGAAAGCAAGTGATTTGGCTTCTGGCCTAGGTGCCGAGCTAGGCAGTGTTTATGCCGCAACGCAAGATAGTAGTTATAACAACTTCTTTGCACGTTTTGGGGTATCTGAAAGCAGCTATAGTGGAAGAATCGAGCGGATGGCAGTTTCTGGCTCTATTTTGCAGTCACCAGGGATGAACATGTTTACCCCTGAAACCATTGAACTCAATAAATCAATTCACGTGGTTTATAAACTAAAATAATAAACACCTGATTAAGCGGCTAACTAATTAAATTAGCAGCCGCTTTTTACGTTTCATTTTGCCAATGGATGGCTAGAACAACCAGCTATAGATAAAGCCAGCACTAACCGCCATCGATAGAATCACAAATAAGAACGCGGCGATCATTTTGTTTTTGAAAATTGATTTTAATAAAATAACTTCCGTTAAGCTGGCACCAGCACTACCGATGATTAATGCCATGACTGCCCCTAACCCCATACCTTTCGCTGCTAAGGCGGCACTTAGCGGGATCACCGCTTCAGCACGAATGTAGAGTGGAATACCGATAACCGCTGCAACAGGGATTGCAAATGGATTGTCTTCGCTGGCGACATTGGCCACAAACTCTGTTGGCATAAAGCCGTAAATCATCGAACCAAGGGCAATACCGCCTAATAGGTATGGCAATACTTTTAAGAAGTCTTTCCAGGTACTGTGCCAAATCTTAAGCCATTTGTTGACTGGAGCAGCTTGGCCACAGCCTGTGCCACAGCCTGAAATTTGCGGCTGTGCATAGGCATCGGCTTTAACGTATTTTTCAAATCCTAATTTCTCCAATACAAATCCTGCAATGATCGATACGCCCATCGCCATCACAAAATAAAATACAGTGACTTCAACACCAAAGGTAACGGCGAATAAGCCAATAATAATCGGATTTAGAAGCGGGCTAGCAAACAGGAATACCATCATGGTGCCAAAGCCTGCTTTTGCCCGTAAAAGCCCTTTTAAAAATGGAATTGTTGAGCATGAGCAAAACGGGGTAATGGCACCTAAGAATCCGGCGATGATGTATCCCTTCCCCTTTTTATCACTGAGGATCTGTTGGATTTTTTGCGGTGGAATGTATAGCTGTAATACGCCAACAATATAGCTAATGAGTAGGAATAAGAGGGTGAGCTCTACGGCTAGGAATGCAAACATCCCGAGGGTATTTTCTATCATTTCAGAGGTGATATTCATGGTTTGTTTCTCGCTTTAAAATTTGTATTTCTAAAAATATCGAAATAAGTAGTGGGAAATATAATAAGGATCGAATTAAAGATCAATTTTTATTTCGTGTTTTATGGAAATAAGCTGGCTGATTTGTGAGCGCGATTAGAAACTCAATGCTAAGTTATTGATTATTGAACTCGCGCTCAGGAGTGTTAACGAAAATTAGTTGACCGGAGAAGGAGACTCGATACAACATTCGTCTTGTAAGAAGCCAATCACTTGTAGAAAACGATCGTATTCGACGACGCAATAAAGAGTGGTTCCTTCGCGGCGTTGTTTTATTAAAGATGCCGATGCAAGGCTTGAGATATGATGAGATAACGTCGAGTTAGGGATTTTAAGTTCTTTTTGTAGTTGACCAACAGCTAATCCCTGCATTCCCGATTTAACTAAGCGTTTAAAAATAGTTAGTCGAATAGGGTGGCCAAGTTCTTTGAGTGCTTTGGCTGTATCTTCAATAGTGCTAGTCATCGGGATTACTCAATTAATATCTACGGCGGGCGCAGTCTAGTACGCCCGACAATCATAGCAAGTTATGAACGGCTTAAACAGGTAATTGCATTAGCAAAAAGTTGGAGATGAGCACCACTACAATCAATTTTAAGATTGAGAGTTTTTGAGATTTTAGCGCGAGTAAGCCAACTAATATCACTGCAAAATCTGAGGCGTTGCTAACAGCGCTGGTGAATATTGGCTGATAAAACGCGGCGATGAGTAAGCCAACAACACTAGCGTTGATACCTGCGGTAATTCCTTTGAGGGTTGGATTACTAGAAACAGCGCTCCAACTCGACTTAAAGCAGCACAGTAATAAAAAGCCTGGTAGAAATATGCCTAAAGTTGCCAAGGTTGCGCCAAGCAAAGGCATTTCATTTGTTGTGTTATAGCCTAGGAATGTCGCTAAGGTGAACATAGGCCCCGGAACACCTTGGGCAAGGGCGTAGCCAGTTAAGAAGGTATCACTATCTAGCACATCTTGGGTAAGGTTTTGCAGCAATGGCAACACCACATGGCCGCCACCATACACTAAGCTTCCCGCTTGAAAATAGCTGAAAAACACGCTCAGCAATTCTTGCTGATAAACGAGGAAACTTGCACCAAATAGCACTGTGGTCACTGCTAGCACAGGTAGGTTTAACGCGAGTTTATATTGGTTTTGAGTTGTGTTTTTTGATTCTGACAAATAGCGATAGCCAATAATGCCAGTAGCGACAATCGCTAGCATTTGCACGCTAATTGATTGGAATAATAAAATAGCTATTGCAGTAGCAATACACAGTGCTTGGGTAAGTTTGTTTTTACAGAAATTGTTAAACATGCCCCAAATTGCATCAGCTACGACAATTACCGCCAGCAGTTTTAAGCCGTGAATAACGCCGTTCAAGATAGCGTTATCGTTAAAGGCATTACCGAAATAAGCCAGTGCTATCATCAAAACAAATGATGGCAGTGTAAAGCCAACAAAGGCGCTAATTGCACCAATGAGGCCTGCACGGTGATAGCCAATGGCAAAGCCAACTTGGCTTGAGCCGGGGCCTGGTAGCAAGTGGCTGATAGCAACAATACTTGCGAATTCTTCTTCGCTAAGCCACTTTTGGTCGATTACAAATTGTTTGTGAAAGTAGCCTATGTGGGCAGCAGGGCCGCCAAAACTCATTAAGCCTAAGATAAAAAATTGTTTAATAACGTCAAACATAGTGGGTTAATTGATAAGTGTGGAACTAGTTCATGATAAAGGAGTTGTGACGAGAGCACTATGGTTTAGCGCTATTGTCATAAATCTTTAATCTAAATACGGGCTGATTATTCATAAAAGCCACGCCTTCGGCAGCATGACAGGCCATACATGCTGCTTGCGCTTTTTGAAATCCTTGCCACGACACTGCAGAGTTGGGGTTTTCAAAGTCTTTTAATATTTCTTTCCAATGTTCGTTTAGAAAAATCAATTTGGCATTCTTTTCCCGCTTAGGGCGCTTCATGTAACCGTTTTCGATGGTTTTCTTGATCTTCTTCCACTGATATACCGCTAACTCATGATTGTTGTCGACGAGGGCTTGATGCAAACGTTTAAATCGCTGACCAACTTCAAGCATCGGTTGATCAAAGCCTCGAAGGTATTTCTCAAGTTTTTGTAAGCGCTTTTGCGGATCTTTTTCGTCAAGAAGCCAGTGATTGCTTTTGGTGGGATGAGTGGATCGCTCTTTACTTATTGCGACATTGTTCGACACTAGAATGCATGCGATGCAGACTGCGGTAATTATGGTTTTCATAGCGTTGTATTTTGGTTGTTGTGAATTGCTACTGTAATAGCAATCACGTCACCAAAATGTGTTCGCTTAAACACTATTATTTAAGGTTTGAATAAAATCTCTGCGCTGCAACCGTTATTTTGATTGTCGGTAAGTGAAAATTGATAGTTATATCTTTGACATAACTCTTTGACGATTAGTAATCCTAACCCGTAGCCATCTGCGGTTGAATCTGCACTATTGAGTCCTTTGCCGCTGTCGACCACCGTAATTTTATCGTGCTGCACCTTTATCTTTATTTCGCCTTCAACTGTATAAGCGAAAGCGTTTTTTATTACATTACCTAGCAGTATTTGAAATGCCGCCTTGGGTAAATTAACTTGTGTTGGTTGCTCAATGTCTATCACTATCTCAATTGCTTTGTTTTCTAATAGATAGTGATGATGCTCGATAATTTCGCCGATTGCGGCACGGTCGATAGTTAGTGTTTGGTTTTGTTGAGTGGCAATTGATTTAGTCAGACTGAGTAAGATATCGACGAATTCTGTCATGGTGGAGGTAGCGTTTTTCAGCCTTAGGTGTTGTTTGGCGACGACTTGTGGATTATCTGATACTTCGAGAATGTTCAACGCCCCCGTCATCACCATTAAAGGAGAGCGCAATTCATGACTGGCAAAGCGGTTAAACGATCGCTCACGCTCAATAGACTCGCCAATTCGAGTTTGATAATGGTTAAAGGTATCGATGAGCTTGGCGTGTTCAATGGTTGTTAGATTATTGCCCTTGGGTAGTGGCGACAAATCGTCGGCGGGACGATTAGACAGCGCTTTGGCGAGATCTGATGTTGGCCTAGTAAGCTTGTCAGATATTTTAATCACGGCAATTAGACTGACGAATAAGAGCGCTAACGAAATTATTATTTGCTTGCTGTGTAATGCGAGTAGTTGGCGCTCACTTAACTCATAAAGGCTATTATCTACGACAAAGTAAACATCAATCCAGCCATCGAGAGAGTTGATTTTACTCTTTTGCACAAAGTAATCTTTGCCTCGCTCAAGTGCTGGTGAATTCTCGGCAATGATTTCTATTGCTTCATCGTAAGGAATTTCGTTGGCACTAGGAACATCAGAGGGCAATTTCGTTAGGTCGATGTAGATGGTAAAACCGCGATCGAGTTCTTGGTGTTGATGCGTTTTGACTTCGATTTTTTCTTGTTGTTTTACCGATTTATTAGCGAATAATTCGGTGGTATAGCGTTTGATATGCGTGAGTCTATTGTTGGCGTAAAGCTGCTCTAAATCGCTGGTGGTAAGCTGATAAACGGATAGGTGCAGTGAGGCGAGGGCAATGGCGATTAACGAAAAATAGATGATGGTTAACCGCTTGGCCGTATAAAGTTTTTTCATAAATTATCCGATAGACAGTTGGTATCCCACCTTGGGTATAGTTTTAATGTAGCCTTTTTTAAAAGGTTTATCGATGAGTGTGCGTAAGCGGTAGACGTGATTGCGGATCAAATCTTCATCTGGCTCGTCGTCTTGCCATAATTCGCGACTTATTTCTTCTCTTGTTGCAATACCGGGGCTTTTTAACATGAGCAGTTTAAGTAATTTAAACTGCGCATTGTTAAGCGTGAAGTGACATTCACCGCGGAGCGCTTGATGATTGGTGAGGTCGAGCACTAAGTCATTGAACGAGAGTTCGTTAACCGCTCTTTTTCCGGCAAAACGTTGATAAATAGCGTTAATGCGAGCTTCAAGAATATTGAGATCGAAGGGTTTTACTAAATAATCATCGGCGCCTTGTTCGAAACCACTGAGAATATCTTCTTTTTCATCACAGGCAGTGAGCATAATCACTGGTGTGTTATTGCCTTGTTGGCGCAGCTGACGACACACTGACAGACCATCTATTTGCGGTAGCATAATATCGAGAATAATCATGTCGTAGTGGTTGGTTGTGGCGAGCTCAATGCCGTGTTTGCCATCGCTGGCGTAATCCATCTCATGACCTTTAAGTTCAAAGTATTCAAAGATGACTTTGGAGATCTCGGCGTGATCTTCAATTAATAGTAATTTCATTGCAGGCATTGGGTAGTTTTATCACGGAATAGTTTAAAAAGGCCAGTGTGATAAAAATGTGACATTGTGCTTAAGGTATGAGTTTACGTATAGGCAATAAAAAAGGCTGCTAGTTGCAGCCTTTTTTCATTTCTACGGAAGTATTAGAGCCCAAATAACGAATAAGCAAAGAACTTATCTGCTACGGTGTTTAGGAAAATCACTAGCAGAATAACTGGGATGAAAGTGCCTAGCGAGAAGTTAACGTATTTTTGCATTAACGAACCTTCGTAGCTGGCATCGCCATCACTCATCTCTTGATTCAAGTTGTGTTTCTTCCAGCGATAGCTAACAAATAAACACACCAATAAACCGTTTAATGGCAAGATGGTATCGTAGAAAATGTCGATAATGATATCGAAGAACGACTTAACTTTACCGCCATAGGTTACCATTTCTGTTAAGAAGCCAACCATGCCCAGCGACATACTCGCCACAATAGTTAACACGCCACCGAAAATACCGATAGTGGTAAGTGCTTTTTGACGAGTCTGTTTCTTCTCATCCATTAGGTAGGCAACTGGTACTTCGATAATAGATACTAACGAAGTAATTGCAGCAAAGAATACGAGCAAGAAGAATAGCGTTGCAACGATACTTGCGCCAATAAAACCGATTGAGGCTTGAAGCGCTAAGAAGATTTTAGGTAGCAATACGAAAATTAAGCTCACCGATGAATCGCTTAACTCAGTTGGATCAACCGATGGGTTAAACGAGAAAATTGCAGGCATTACCATTAGACCGGCGATGAAAGCCACTGAAGTATCTGCAATTGCTACCATTTTTGCCGAACTAGCAATGTTAGTTTTACGACTTAGGTAAGAGCCGTAGGTAATCAAGATACCCATACCTAATGACAATGAGAAAAACGCTTGCGATAGCGCGCCATTAACTACCGATGCGGTAATTTTTGAAAACTCTGGAATTACGTAAAATTCAACCCCAGCACTGGCATTGTCTAGAGTTAGTACGAAAATTACCAAACCAATTAGCATAATGAATAGTGCAGGCATGAGAATTTTAGATACTTTCTCGATACCGTCTTGTACACCCATTTTTAGAATTAGGTAGATGATGGCAACAACCCCAACCATAGCGGCAAAGATATAATTACTACTGACAAAGCCGCCAAAGGTGCCATCGGTGGCTAAATGAGCGAGATCGCCAGTGGCTGCCATAAATAGGTAACCTAAGATCCAAACACTGATAACGGTGTAGAAAATACCAATCATAAACGGGGTCAGGACCCCCATGAGTCCGGCGATGCGCCATTTACTCGTTGATGAAGACAGCCCACCATAAGCGCCAACAGGCCCTTTTTGTGTGGCGCGGCCCATAGCCAATTCAGCCATCATTACTGGTAAACACAAGGCAACAACGAAAAGTGCGTACATTACGAGGAATGCACCGCCACCATTTTTTGCCGCATTAACTGGGAAACCAACGAGGTTACCAATACCTACTGCGCTTCCTGCCGCAGCTAGGATAAACCCAAGACGAGATCCAAACTGCTCTCTGTTATCGTTCATACTTAAACCTTTTTGTTTTTATTATGGTTTATAACTACCAATTTATCTGTCTCGATGCTAGCAGGGATTTTAGCGAATGTCTCACCTTTGAACCGCTGATTTGTAGACTTTTTGTTAAAGAGTGTGAAAATAAATGAACACTGCCTAAAAATCATACTGACACTAGGTGAGGGGCTGCGTAAACTAGCCGTAATAACTAAAACTGGAATTGTTTAATGCGTTCAATGAAGCAAGTGGATGTGCCTGATACAGTAAACTGGGCAGTTTTTAAAAGTATCGCGCCTTATTTAACTGAATATAAATGGCGGGTGGCTATCGCTGTTGGCTGTTTGATTATGGCGAAGGTGGCTACGGTTTATTTACCCTTTGTTCTCAAATATATCGTTGATGATCTCGACAGTGCCAAGCAGCTACTGGCTGCACCCATCGCTCTAGTTGTTGCTTATGGCGCCTTGCGATTGAGTTCGGTGTTATTTGGGGAGTTGCGCGATACCTTGTTTGGGCGAGTGACTGAACGAGCGATGCGCCGCATTGGTCTTGAAGTCTTTAATCATCTACACAAGCTCGACTTAAATTATCACCTCAATCGCCAAACAGGTGGCGTAGCCCGTGATATGGAGCGCGGGATCACTGGCATTAGTTTCGTGATGCGTTTTATGGTGTTTAACATCGTTCCCATCTTTATAGAGCTGTGCTTTGTTATTGGCGTATTGCTATTTAATTATGGTTATAGCTTTGCACTGATTATCGGCTTGGCGGTGGTGACTTATGTGAGCTATTCGGTAAAAGCAACTCATTGGCGTACCAAGTTTATTCGCGAGGCTAATGCGGCGGATTCGACTTCCAATACTCGTGCCATCGACAGTTTAATTAACTATGAAACGGTAAAATATTTTGGCAACGAGCGCTATGAAGCCAATGCTTATGACGAGCAACTTGCGGTATGGGAACAAGCGCGCCGAAAAAATCGATTATCACTGTTTGCACTAAATGGCGGCCAAGCATTTATTATCGCTATTGCTATGACATCGATGATGGGATTAGCGGCTTATCGGGTTAGTGAAGGAACCATGACCATCGGTGATTTTGTACTAATCAACGCCTTTACCATGCAAATTTTTATGCCGCTGAATTTCTTGGGCTTTGTGTATCGCGAAATTAAAGGATCGTTAGCAAACATTGAGCAGATGTTTTCACTGCTCGATAAAAAGCCAGCTATTGTCGATGCAAAAGATGCGGGTGAATTAATCGTTGAAAAGGGCAGAGTGCAATTTAACGATATTTATTTTTCCTATGACGAAAAACGCCCCATCATCAAGGGGATTAACTTTGCCATTGAGCGCGGTCAAAAGGTTGCTGTCGTTGGTGCAAGTGGCAGCGGAAAATCTACCTTGGTCAAACTGCTATATCGCTTTTACGATGTTAACGACGGCGCAATTACGCTTGACGGTCAAGATATAAAAGACGTTACCCAAGAATCTTTGCGAGCAGCCATCGGCATAGTGCCGCAAGATACCGTACTGTTTAACACCACGCTCGAAGAAAATATTCGTTACGGCAGACCAGATGCAAGTGATGATGACGTTGCACAAGCCATTAAGCTGGCGCATTTAGAGCAGTTTATTGAAAGCCTACCCGACAAAGCGCAAACCACGGTTGGTGAGCGTGGCCTTAAGCTTTCTGGCGGCGAAAAGCAGCGAGTTGCCATTGCCCGTACCATTTTAAAGAACCCTCATGTGCTGGTATTTGACGAAGCAACATCATCACTTGATAGTTACAGTGAGCAGCAAATCATGGCGGCAATTAATGAGGTCACCGCCAATAATACCAGCTTGGTAATCGCTCATCGCCTATCCACCATTGTCGATGCCGACAATATCATCGTCATGAAAGACGGCGTCATTGCCGAGCAAGGTCCCCATCAGCAGTTATTGGCGAAAAACGGTGAGTATGCAGCGTTGTGGGAGTTGCAGCAATCTGAAGGTTAAGGTGATTTTTGGGGTATTTTTCTTTTTAGCCACCAAATCAATAACCCAATGAATGAGACTATTGGCAAAGAGAGGATAAGTAACCACTGATAGACGGTTAGTACTCGCCTAAACCAAGCAGCGGTGTACTTGAGCCTGATTATCGCTATAAAACTGAATATTAACCCTGGGAGCAAAATAGCTATCGACAGGATTTGGGAAACGATATGACTGGCAAGGAAGCCAGAAAGTAACTTGGGATCTGCGACGCCGTTTATTGACGCTGACTGAAAAAAAGCGGTAAGTCCGGCCGCACTCGTTAAGGTACTAATGAACTCAGACAATGTAGGTAATAAAAGAAGAGTTGCCAATAAAGCAATTGTATTAGGTAATTTCATGGTAACTTGACCTCATTGAAGCCCATTTGCATTCGTAAGTAGTTGAAAAATAACATCGAGGATACACTAAAATGAACATTAAACTCCTAATATTAGCTGCTGTAGTTGTTTTATTCGGGACATCGTTATCGGTTAATGCTGAAACAAAGTGCACTGTGCCAGAGTATCGTCAATTTGATTTTTGGCTCGGTAAATGGCAAGTCACCAATTCGAAAAATACTAATGTGAGTCAGAGTAACATCACTTCAATTAATGACGGTTGCGGTATTTTAGAAGAATACACCACGGCAACGGGTTATCAGGGAAAAAGCCTTAATATCTATGATGCGACGACGCAACAATGGCATCAGACGTGGATTGATAATAGTGGCACGCTTTTGCAACTCGATGGTAAGTTTGAGCAAGGAAAAATGACACTCAGCGGCTTAACTTATAATGCTGATGGCAAAGAAGTCCTCAATAAAATTATCTGGACACCAAATACCGATGGCACAGTGCGCCAGCAGTGGATGGTGTCTAATGATAAGGGAAAAACTTGGCAACAGGTTTTTGATGGGATGTACCGTAAAGCACCTACCAAATAAAACTTAGCTGAAATTATCGCTTTTGTTAATGTTGATGACCATGGGCTTTTTCAAAGCTTGCTGATTCAGATACTTCAGTCATGCGGCCTTCTTTGCTGACGTTGAAGTATAAGGTTTGGTTGTTGGCTTTGTTGGTGGCTTTTACGATGAAGTTTTCTTTGCCTTCTTCCACTAAGATAAACTGCTCTTTGGTGACTTGATTCCATGACTTATCTAATTTTCCTACCGACATTTCATAAGATTTAAAGGTTAGCATCTTGGCTGAGGTTTGGGCTAAGGCGACAGCTTTATCGCCTTCAATAGCGCCGTGACCACCGCCGTGGGCCATTGCGCCGCTTGATGTTACAACAGTGGCTAGTAGTAAGAATGCTTTGATTAATTTCATGATGTTTTCCTATTTATTAATAAATTATTATTTAAGGCCTTCGATGACGTAGTCGCCACTGAAGATAAGTTGTACTTGAATGTCTTGGTCGCTGGTGTTTTTCCAGTACCAGCCGTGAGAGCCTGAAAATGGGGCGGTAAAGCTGCCTTTCATGCTGTCGCTGGTGGCAATGGTGTAAGACTCGAAATAGCCAGTCGTATCACCTTGCGGCTCGCCGTGTAAGTCGACATAAAGCGCGCCGTTGTCGGTCATCCACTCGTAGGCCACTTTTTGATATTGTTGCATCGCAAGTTTGTACTCTACGCCGCGTCCCGCTGGTACGGTAACGATAACGCTTTCTTGCTCACCGCTGCTCGCTTTGCCCGCCTTACTTGTTAAACCTGCACTATCTGAGGCTTCTTCGTTAAATACAGTTAGGCCAAGCTTTTGACCAACGCCCGTCGGATCTATGTTGTATTCTGCCGGTAAGATAAATAGCACTAGCGTAATAATCGCGACAACGCTGGCGAGTAAGCTCGCTTTTACGAGTGAAATTGTTGATTGATGTTGTTCCATTGTGACTTCTCTATAAATTGAATTAGTTGATGAAATAGCCAGTTAGCTGCATGCCAACCAGCATAATGCCGCCGCTCATGAGTGCGGTATTGGTCCAGTCTGAAAAACGCATAAAGCTTGGGTGGCGACGCCAAATATTGATGGCGAGTAAGATAAAGATCAGCGCCAGTACTTGTCCAAGTTCTACCCCAACGTTAAAGGCGATAAGGTTGGGTACTAGACCATCGCTTGGCAGCCCAAACTCTTGGATTTTGGTGGCAAGGCCAAAGCCGTGAAAGAGGCCGAAAATAAGCACGGCTTTTTTCGGATCAGGCTGCACTCCAAAGATGCGTTTAAAGCCGCCAAGGTTGTCAAATCCCTTGTAGATAACTGAGAAACCGATAATGGCATCGATAAGATACGCATTGACTTGAATATCTGCCAATACACCGCTCATCAGGGTAATACAGTGGCCAACGGTAAACATGGTAACGTAAATTAATACCTCTTTAGCGCGGCGGATAAAGAACAATACGCCCACTAAAAATAGCAGGTGATCATAGCCTGTCACCATGTGCTTAGCGCCAATATAGATAAATGGCAGAATGTGCACGCCACTGTTGTTTTCTAAAAAGTTACGGGTCTTATCATCAACGCCATGGGCAAGGACATCGAATGATGTCAGTGCCATTAGCAGCGTCGAAATAAGCAGTAACAGGAGTATTTTTGCTTTATTCACTAAATTGTTTCCTGTGTTGAGTCGGTTGAATCGGTTGAACTAAAAGTGTCTTTGTGTAGCAGACGATAAAGTGCTGGTAGTACAAAAAGTGTCAATAGCGTCGATGAAATAACGCCGCCAATCACTACGGTGGCTAGTGGGCGTTGTACTTCTGAGCCTATGCCAGTGTTAAGCGCCATAGGGATAAAGCCCAATGAGGCCACTAGTGCTGTGGTGAGTACTGGGCGTAAACGTGTCACAGCACCTGTGATAATCGCCGCTTCAAGACTGACTTTTACGCGTAAATCGCGAATAAAGGACACCATGACCAAGCCATTTAAGATGGCGATGCCTGATAATGCGATAAATCCGATAGCAGCTGATATTGAGAATGGAATATCTCGCAACACTAGGGCAAAGATACCGCCAGTTAGCGCCAGAGGTACGCCGCTAAAGATAATCATCGAGTCTTTAAATGAGCCCATTGCTAGTAATAGTAAGCCGATAATTAAGATCAGGGTAACAGGGACTACAATACTCAAACGCTCTGAAGCTGATTGCAGTTTTTGGTAGGTGCCACCGTATTCAATCCAATAACCTGCGGGTAATTCCACTTGCGCGTTAATGGCTTGCTGCACGTCTTTGACGAAACTGCCAAGGTCGCGGCCGCGTACGTTGGCGGTCACCACCACACGGCGTTTACCGTTTTCGCGATTGATTTGATTAGCGCCGTTAACCATCTCAATAGTTGCCAGCTGGCTTAACGGTACAGTCTGGTTATCCGTTAAGGTGATAGGGAAATTAAGCAGTTGATCGACATTGTTGCGATCGTTCTCACCAAGGCGCACCACGATATCAAAGCGCTTGTCACCTTCGTAAAACTTACCAACATTGATGCCACCCATGGCAACGGCTAGCTGCTCTTGCAACGCTTGCTTGCTAAGGCCATAAAAGGCGAGTTGCTGGTCGTTAGCGACAATAGTGAGCATCGGCAAACCTTTGGTTTGCTCTAGTGATACATCACGAATACCTTCTACCTTAGCGATGGCTTTTTCGATGGCTTTACCAGTAGCGGCTAGCGTCTCGAAATCATCGCCGAATACTTTAACGGCCAACTCTGAGCGCACGCCAGCAAGCAGCTCGTTAAAGCGCATTTGAATAGGCTGTAGAAATTCATACCTGTTGCCAGGTATTGGTGTAACTATGGCTTCGAGTTCACTCACTACCTCTGTCTTTAACTTGTCAGGATTTGGCCATAGCTCGCGTGGTTTTAAGATGACGAAGGTATCGGCAACGCTTGGCGGCATAGGATCTGTGGCGACATCTGGCGTACCAATTTTGGTAAATACGCGTTCGACTTCGGGCATCTGAGCAATACGGGCTTCAAGCTCACGTTGTAGCTCAATAGATTGGCTAAGGGAGGTGCCGGGAATACGCAGGGCGTGCATCGCGATATCGCCCTCATCAAGGTTAGGCACAAACTCGCTGCCAAGCTTACTGGCTACAAATCCTGCGCTGCTTACTAAGCCTACGGCAATAATAATCACTAACCAACGGGCTTTGATGACGATGTTAAGTAGTGGACGATAGAGCTTCTCGGCGCTGCTCATCACTATATTGTGCTTTTCAACCACCGGTTTTTTGAATAATAGGGCAATAGCGGCTGGCACAAAGGTAACGGATAAGATCATCGCGCTAACCAGTGCAATGACTACGGTAATCGCCATTGGGTGGAACATCTTGCCTTCAACGCCAGATAAGGCAAAGATTGGCAGATAAACAGCGGTGATAATAAAGACGCCAAATAGCGCGGGACGAATCACTTCTCGCGTTGCATCAAACACCAAGGCCAAGCGCTCTTTTAGTGGCAGTACAGCGTTGTGAGATGCCTGAGATAGACGGCGCATGCAGTTCTCAACAATGATAATGGCGCCATCTACTAAGAGGCCGAAATCTAGCGCGCCCAAGCTCATTAAGTTGGCACTGGTTTTGGTTTGCACCATGCCTGTTACTGTCATTAGCATGGCAAATGGGATCACTGCTGCGGTAAGTAGCGCGGCGCGAAAATTTCCCAACACGATGAATAAGATAACGATGACTAAGATAGCGCCTTCGGTGAGGTTCATCTTCACCGTGTCTAGGGTTTTATTGACCAAGGTTGTGCGATCGTAAACCGCATTGGCGACTACACCGTCAGGCAGATTTTGGTTGATGATAGCAAGGCGCTCACCCACGTCTTTGGCAACTTGTTGGCTATTTTCGCCAATCAACATAAATACTGTGCTTAACACCACTTCGCGGCCATTTTGAGTAGCGGCACCAGAGCGTAATTCTTTGCCTTCGCCAACGGTAGCTACATCGCCGATGGTAATGATCTGTGTACCACGTCCTGAAACTGGCACGTTGTTAAGAGCCTGAATATCTTCGATTTGTCCCGGCAGGCGAATCAGCCATTGAGCGCCGTTACGCTCGATAAATCCCGCGCCGCGATTTTGATTGTGGCTGCCAATGGCGCTAATCACATCTTGCTGAGACAAGCCATATTCCATCAGTTTCTCTGGCTTGATGGCAACGAGAATTTCACGCTCAAAGCCGCCAATCGGATTAACCTCTACCACACCTTCAACTTGCATTAGCTGAGGGCGAATAATCCAGTCGTGAACAGTGCGCAGCTGTGTTGCCGTAATGGCACTACCGTCACTATTGGTGGCGCCGTCGATGGCATCGACGGTAAACATAAATATTTCGCCAAGCCCTGTTGCGATAGGACCAAGCTCTGGCTCTGCATTCGCTGGCAGTTCAGACTTTGCCGCGCTTAGGCGCTCGTTAACGAGCTGGCGGGCAAAGTAAATATCGGTATCGTCTTTAAAAATCGCAATAACTTGCGATAAGCCGTATCGGGATACCGAGCGGGTGTATTCAAGATTGGGCACACCTGCTAGCGCCGTTTCTAGTGGATAGGTGATACGCTGCTCGACTTCAAGCGGCGTGTAACCTGCTACTTCGGTGTTAATCACCACCTGTACATTGGTGATGTCAGGCACTGCGTCTATTGGCAGCTTAGTAAAGTTGTAAATACCGAGTGCTGCAACGGCGAGCACCAGTATCATGATGAGTTTGCTACGCTGGATCGCAAACTTGAGAATAGCTTCTAACATGCGATGTCCTTAGTGATCGTGTGATGCGCCAGATTTTTCGATATCGGCTTTAATGATGTAACTGTTTTTAGAGACGTAGCTATCACCGGAATTGATACCACTGAGAATTTCAACCCAACCATCGGACTCGCGACCAAGCTCTAGCATACGCACTTCGTATTGCTCGCCGATTTTGGTGTACACCACGGTGAAATCGCGAAAGGCTTGCAGCGCGTCTTTGTTAACAGCCATGACTGCGTTAAAGGTACCGAGTGAAATACTGGCTTTAGCAAACTGACCTAGGCTGAATTTACCGTCGCTGTTATCGACATAAGCACGGTAAATTTTTGCCTGATTATCTGTCAGCTGCGGCAGCGCATCGAAAAAGTTGGTATTAACTGTGGTATCGCCAATGGTTAGCGCAACGGGAGCGCTAGGGACGACTTTTTTCATCTCGCCATAGACCGCAACTTCGGCAATTAGCTGGCGAGTGTCGGCAATAGTTAATAGTGTTTTATCACCAGTTTGTTCACCGACTCCTGTCATCTGAGCGCTAATATATCCCGCCATCGGTGCCTTGATGTCGTAATTACTCAGGTTGTTATTACTCTCAACCGTCAGTAATTTTTGTCCCTTGGTTACCCATTGCCCTTGAGTGATGTGAAGCTTTTTCACTTCGCCAGCAAAACGCGCACTTATATTGCGTATAGCATTAGGAGCTAGTACTAACTTGCCATAAGCTTGATGGCGCTGATGCAGTGCCTTGGGACCTATTATGCTGGTTTGAATATCCATGCTTTTGGCAAGATCATCGGCAATGGTGACGCGACCTTCGAAGTTATCGTAGTGCCAGTGATAGTCCTTACCTTGGTAAGTAGCTGTTAGAGTCACGGCGAATGAATGCGGTTCGTAAATTTCCATATCACCGCGTAAGTAATCGTTTTCACGGAAAAAACTAATATCATCCACCACATCGCCTAAACGAGTAAGTTTAACGTTGATGTCGATATCAGACGGTGATATTGCGGTCTCATTATTGGTAGCGTAGATGCGAAATTCTGGCGGCACACCTGTCTCAAAGATAGCTAGTTCAATGGCTAAGTCGCCATCACGAAGCATACGGCCGTTGTTGGGGCCTTTCTCTACTTCGTCAGTCAAGGCTGGCTGATGAGCGTGACTGCCGCCAGCAAAGACGGATTGACTGCTTGTGATACCAACGAGGGCGATGTGGCCGAGCAGTAGGGCGCTAATAATTGGATTCTTTTTCATAATGGTTTCTTTATAAATAATCTTCTTAAAATTTGTTTTATTCGCTGGCGGAAAGCGATACACCAGCGAGGCGTTCTAACTCGATATTGAGTAAGGCAATATTGGTGTATGCCTCGATAAGCTCGCCTTGTGTGGTGATAAGCTCCTGCTGGACATCGTTCCATTCGCTATAACGCAAACTACCGATTTGATAAGCTTTCTTCGCTTGATTACTAGCTTGCTCTAACGTTGGGATAGTCTCATTAGATAACGTTTCTATGACATGGCTGTTGTGTCTGATCTTGTGGCTAATTAGCAGTAACTCTTTGCTCACCTGCCTATACCAAGCATCGGCTTGCGCTTCGTTTTGTAGCTGCTGGGCATTGAGCGTTCGAATCCTGCCTTGATTACGGTTTTTTCCACCAAAAGGAATGCTAATGCCTGCCGTGAATCCCGTGTCATCGATAGCTTCGTTGCGCTTAATACCCACATCGAATTTCCAACTTGGTTGCGCCGTCGTTTTAGCTAACGCCATCTGCGATTGCATGATTTGGCGCTGCGCTGCAAAGTGTAAAAACTGTGGGCTGTTTTTTAGTTGCTTAATTAATCCATCGAGTTGCTTACTCGTTGGAATAACTTGCAGATTTCCTGCGACATTAAATTCGGTATTGCCTTGCCACTGCGCTGCCAGCTGTGCCTTGGTAGCCTCGATTTCATGAGTAAGATCTTCTACCACCAATGCTTTTATCGATAAATTAGCCTTAGCGCGCAACTCATCAATTGCGGTGAGTTGTCCAACGGCTACGCGGCGACTAATTTGGGTGAGCATATCGCTCGCTGTGCGTTGGGCTAGTTTGGCGAGAGATAGCTGTTCTTGCTGTGATAGCAGGGTGATGAAATGAGTCGCGGTATCGGCGGCGACATCAAGCGCGGTCAGTTGGCGCTCAAACTGACTAAGCTGCGCTTGGCTCTTAGCCACAACAATACGCGAATCAATCACGTCATTTTCTAATAGCCATGAAATACTTAGATTAGTTTGCATGCCCGATAAACCGCGGTATTCACCGCTGCCTAACACATCTTCCACACGCGCATTAATGGAGTAGGGAGTAGTTGTGGCGGCCTGCTGCAACCGGCCATCGGCAACTTGCTTGGCATATTGATAGCTGCGCAGTTGTGGGTGCTGCGCCAGGGTTTTACTAATTGCTTGATTGAGGCTTAAGTCTGCATCAGCGGTAATGTCTTGGCTCCACGCTGGCGCGCTAAGGAGTGAAAGGGCCGTTAATGATAATAGCGGCCACTGTTTAAACCTATTGCCAATCGGTTTTTTGTGTAAATGAAATCTACAGCAACGGCTAGTTGATGACCTTGTGCAAGATAACAGTTTGTTTAATAACATGGTGTCCTCGTTTACTAGCATAAAACCTATTGTTAATCGGTTTTATGCTTAATAAAAAACGCACGGATACGTTGTGCGTTTAGTGATTAAAAATGGTTTCTATAAAATGGTGCAAGGCATCGATAGAGCCTAAACACAGCAATAATGTTGCGCCGATAAATAGAGTGGTAATGACTTTATTTGCCGGTTTGAGTGTTAATTGTCCCAGTAAGAAATACACCCGTTGCTCTAATACTTGAGCGCCAAAGCTGGCCACTAAATCGTTATCGCAAATGGGGACTTGTTGCGCGTTTAAACGAGCTATTTTCACTAGCGTACTGGCAACCATTGTAGAATCTTGCTGATGATTAATGACTGCGTTGTCGGCATCTTGCTCCATGGCGAGCGTCATGTGTAGCTTTAAACGTTTACCAATCGCCGGAATAAAAAAGGCGCACAGTAGGCTAAATAACCACTTTTTAAAGGGATCGTTATTCTTTGCATGAGCCTGCTCATGGCCAATAATAATCGCCTGCTCTTGCGCCGTGGTATTAGCCATTAGATTATCTGTTACAAAACAGCGCTTATTGATAAATCCACTGGTAAAGGCACTGGCATAAGGCGCTTCGAGACGATAGAGATTGTCTTCAATCGGCTGAGAAAACTGCGTCAGTAATGCCAATTGGCGGTGGTGCTTAAGCAGTTGCCACAGCTTACTTATTAGCACATAGCTAATTAATGAAAGAGCAATAACCAATGTTACGCCGTGCCAGCTTAGCCAATTAAAGCTCGCCATGTGATGCCAGTGAGCAAACTGGAATGGTTGCTCAAAGGGATTGCTAGCGTAGTATTTATAGAGAAAGCAACCCGTAACACACAGGCTGGCAAACCAAGGGAGGCCGGCCAGCAACCACAGCATGGTGCGGCGTGATTTGACTTCAGTTGTGAGAAAACGCTGCGCCAATAAGCTAACCACTGCTGACACAGCACTGTTAGCCAGCGCGAAGGTTAACACGGCGATGGTAAGCATATTGAGAATGACTGACGGGTTGTCTTGCAACATTAGCCTTCCTGCTTGAGCTTCTGACGTTGGGCGTCAATAAGCTGTTCTAGCTTATCTAATTGCTCGACGTTAAAGTCTTTGGAAAGTGATGAGAATGCCGCGACTAGACTCGAATCATCTTCCGCCATAAAGTCACTCGTCACCGATTTAATTAGCTGACCAATTAGCTCATGACGTTCGACTTTAGCACGGTACTGAAATGCATGCCCGACCTTCTCGCGCGCCAGTAAATCTTTCTTATACAGACGATCTAAGGTGCTTTGATAGGTATTAAGACTACCACCGCGAATGCGTTCGAAGTGGGTAAAAACTTGTTTCACATCCCGTGAATCATGGTTCCATAAATAGTGAAGTACGAGTTTTTCTAATTCACCGAGTTTCATGGTTGTGACCTAATGTAATTAAAAACCGATTGTTGATGGGTTTATTGTAGAGATTAAAAACCTATCGTCAATAGGTTTTTTATGCTTTAGTGAAAACAAAGGAATTAATTGCGATGGAAATAAAAACGCCGCAGTAATTCGCGGCGTTTGTTATTTTGCTTATTAAGTTACTTTTGAAGCTATTTTTTAAGCTCGCCAATCATGGCTTTGAGTTCGCGAATTTCGTCTTGTAACTCGGTCATCGATGGCTCTTTGGCACTGCGGGCAAGCGCGTGTTCTTCTTCCATCACATTAACCACGATACCTATTACCATGTTGAGGAAAGCAAAAGCGGTAAAGAAGATAAACGATAGATAGAACACCCAAGACATTGGATAAACTTCCATGGTTTCGTATTGGATATCTGTCCAATCTTCAAAGGTCATGATTCTAAACAGGGTTAGCATCGAGATCGCGATGTCGCCCCACAGCTTTGGATTAATTTGCGCAAATACGAAACTACCGATAGCAGCATAGATGTAGAAGATGATAAACATCAATAAGATAACATAACCTAGTTGTGGAAGTGCTTTGATTAGCGAGTTGATTAGAACACGTAATTCAGGCACAACCGACACCATTCGCAGCACCCTGAATACGCGCACTAGACGGGCGAGGAGGGCCATTTCGGAATCGTTAATTGGAATCAGGCTGATCACCACAACTAGGGTATCGAAGACATTCCAACCTTTTTTAAAGAAGTTCTTTTTATCTTCATCTGCGATAAAACGAATAGTGAGTTCAAACAGGAAGAAAACGGTAATAAAAATATCGAGAATATCGGTGATAGAGATGGCACTGTCTGGTAACTCGAAGGTTTTGGCGCCGATTTCAAGCGCGGAAATAATGATGACGGTAACAACAGATAATTCAAAAATTTTGTTGTTTTTCAGTCGATTTAAATTGAATTTTAACGATTCATACATAGGGAATTGATATTCACTGGCTACAAAAATGCGCTTATTTTATATCAATCTGACTCAAGAAGTGAATGATAGGTGTTACAAAGCGTGTAACACCTATTAAATACAGTTAGAAACTGGTGATTAATTCGCTATTGAGCCAGTTTTGCAGCATTTGTACTGCGTGGGCAGGGACTTCATCAACAGGGAAGTATTCAGTGAGTAGTTCACAACCATCGGCGAAGTTACCACCCTCGATAAAGTGTTTTAAGAGCACCATTTCGGCTGGTGGCAGATGTCTAAACTCGGTTAATCGCTCTTGGTTGCGCCACACTAACCAGTAGATAGGCAGCGGGTGCGGAGTTGGCTGCGGCGGATGAACTTCTGATTTTAGTGCTTGCCAGGTTTCAACGGCATTTATTGATTCTTCAAAAATGCGTACGCTTGGATGAAAGGCAATGGTTAGCTCCGGCCATTGCTCTGCTGGCAGAGTCGCTAATTCGTTAATACCAATAACAGCGGCATCTTTAGCGTCGAAACCGCTAAGCAAGATACGTTCGAATGCTGCTAGTGGCGATAAAATAGGATGCTGATTAAAAGGCGCTTGCTCAGCTAACAGCTGCGGAATAGCGTCGCAAAAATAGCGCAGTGATTTTACTTTTGATGGATAGCTGTCGATATAGTTAGCCACCATCAAGTCATAGAGTTCATCACCAAGATACGTGCCTAGAATAGGATGGTCATTATCGATGGTTTCTCGCAGTCGCATGCGATAGGCATTGTGATAAATATTAAGCCTAACATCGGTAGGTACCGGTGGTTGATCGCCAATAAGTTCAGGAAACGCTGATTCTTGTCCTTGTAAAAAGGCGACGAATTGTTGTTGTAGACGCGCGAGATCAGACATTGGCTGTTTCCTTGTTCCAACTGCTTAAATCCGGCAATTCTTGATGAGCAATTTTTTTGGCAATGTCTAGTTCTGCCACTAAATCTGCAAATGGTGGAATGTTATCGTCACGCTCGATCATGGTACTTACCGCGCCAAATTTTTTCACCGCAGCGCGATACAAATCCCACACAGGATCGCATACGTCGTGATCATGAGTATCGATGACGTAATCGCCATAGTCAGTATGACCTGCTAAGTGAATTTGGCGTACGCGCTTGCCGTCGATGGCGTTGACGTAATCCATCGCATCAAATTGATGATTGCGAGCGCTAACGTAGATATTGTTGATGTCTAATAGCATTAAACAGTCGGCGCGTTGACAGACTTCGTTGTAGAACTCCCATTCGGTCATGCCAGATTCTTTGTAAGTGAGATAGCTAGAGACATTTTCTATTAGCATTTGTTCGCCAATATAATCTTGTGCCTGCATGATGCGGTTAGCAACGTGATTTATTGCTTCTTCGGTGTAAGGTAGCGGCAGAAGATCGTGACTATTTACCCCGTTAGCTTGGGTAAAGCACAAATGATCTGAAATCCAGCGTGGTTTCACATCATTCATTAATTGTTTAAGTTGTTTTAAATAAGTGGTGTCCAAAGGCGTGGTACTGCCAATCGACATGGAAACACCGTGCATCACTACTGGGTAGCGCTCGGCTACTTGTTCTAGGTAATAACGAGGCTTGCCACCGTCTACCATGTAATTTTCTGACAGAATTTCAAACCAATCGATATTGTGATTACCGTTTAGAACATCTTCGAAATGCGGAATACGCAGGCCGAGGCCAAAACCTAAAAAGTGATTGTTAATCATGGACGCTACTCAGTATTACTTTGCTGTGACTATAACCAATCTCAGCTCAATTTGGGGATAAAAAAGGAGACATAAAGTCTCCCTTTTAAAGATTAATTGATCTGAAGTATCAATTAAGCACCAACTTTACCGCCGATGGCTTCACATGACTTTGCGCCTGTCGCAACAAAACCTTGACCTTGACAAGATGCGTGACCTTTACAAGCGTTGTTTGCAGTTTTACAGTCGTTGTGACCTTTACATACGTTTACGCCGTAACAGTGTACTAGGTCAACTTTAGTTGTTTTACCAACCCAGTCGTCTTTTTGTTCGCCGCCAACATCAGAACATGCTTTAGCTGGCATAGCAACGAAGCCGTGGCCTTTACATACTGCTTGACCTTTACACGCATTTTCAGCGGTTTTACAGTCGTTGTGACCGTTACATTTGTTAACGCCGTAACAGTGAACTAGTTCAACTGTGTTTGCCGCTACTTCAGCTTTCGCTGATGAAGAAGCTGCTGCAGTGTTTGAATCAGCTGTTGCTGCACAACCCATTAGACCTGCTGCTGCCATTGCTAATGAAGCGCCACCGATTTTTGATTTTAATTGTGAACTCATGGAAATTTTCCTTTATTTAATTATCGAGTATTAAGACCGCCGAGACGATTTTATCTTTCACATAATTTTTATTAATTTGAAAAAACTTCTGAAGTCACTAGCTTAATTAGCCTAGTAATACTAAAGCTACCGTATAAAAACACTCACCTCAACATATGACATTTTCGCTTGCTAATAATAGTTAATGACCTACTTGGTTATTAAATAACGAATTTTTGCTACTCATCTTTAAGTTAACTATTTTTGTTTGTAATAAAACCAAAATAACCTGCTATTAAAGTTGTTTTTCAGTCCTTGATTGTGTATTTTTGTAATTAAATTACATGAAATTGAATTACCTCAGTGTAAAAGGTGAAATAAAATGACAATTAAAGTTGCTATTAACGGTTATGGTCGTATTGGTCGCAATATCTTGCGTGCTTTATACGAAGAGAAAAAAGACTCACCAGTAAAAATCGTTGCCATCAACGATTTAGGTGATGGCGCGTCAAGCGCTCACTTAACGCAATACGACTCGGTGCACGGCCGCTTTAATTGTGATGTGAGCTACAACGATGGTGTGATGACGGTAAATAACGATGATATTAAGATGTTTAGCGAGCGCGATCCGGGTCAGCTTCCATGGAATGAACTAGATATCGATATCGTGTTTGAATGTACTGGTATTTTTACGTCTAAAGAAGCTGTGCAACCGCATCTAGCAGCTGGCGCGAAGAAAGTAATTATCTCAGCGCCAGCTAAGAATGTTGATGCGACAGTGGTTCACGGTGTAAATCATCACGAATTAACCAGCGATATGACGGTAATTTCTAACGCATCTTGTACAACTAACTGTTTAGCGCCGTTCGCTAAAGTTTTAAATGATGCTATCGGTATCGAATCTGGCTTAATGACGACGATTCACGCTTACACTAATGATCAGGTGTTATCAGATGTAGCACACAGCGATTTACGTCGTGCTCGTGCAGCAGCAATGTCAATGATCCCAACAAACACTGGTGCTGCTGCGGCAGTAGGTTTAGTAGTTCCTGAGCTAAAAGGTAAATTCGACGGCATGGCTGTTCGCGTTCCTACCTCAAATGTTTCATTAGTAGATTTATCATTTATCGCTCAACGTGATACTAGCGTTGAAGAAATCAATGAATTGGTAGCAAAAGCAGCGCAAAGCGAAATGCTAAAAGGCGTGCTTGATGTTAACGAGTTACCACTAGTGTCTATCGACTTTAATCACAACTCACACAGCTCGATTTTCGATGCAACGCAAACTCGTGTTGCTGGCCGCTTAGTAAAAGTGATGTCTTGGTATGACAACGAGTGGGGCTTTAGTAATCGTATGTTGGATAACGCTGTTGCACTGCATAATGCACCAGCTGTTAATACAGCTGAGGTTGCATAAGCTAGCACGGTTTTAGGGGATTAATGACAGCAAGTAGGATATGATCTGTGGATGAACAAATCATATCGAAAAATATTGTCTGTGGTGTCATTAATTCCACCGTCTTACGTCGCGAGCTATGGCCAAGTAGCCGATTTAGCAGGGCTTCCAAGGGGAGCTCGCATGGTTAGTAAAGCGCTTAAAGCGAATAGAGATAACAGTGTTCCTTGGCATAGAGTAGTTAATAGTCAAGGCAAGATTTCTATTCCAGTAGGTGAACCTAGCCATCGACTGCAACTGAGTTTGTTGCGGGAAGAAGGTGTTGAGTTAAAGGGCAGTAAAGTCAATTTAGCGAAACATCAATGGCAACCGAGTTTAGATACTCTGTTGTTTGAACTAAGTTTTTAAAGAGTTTTCAAGGGCTCCTACCATGAGTAAAGATAATACCCTTCACCCTTCTGACATCGTGTTATTCGGCTGTCAGGGGGATTTAACGAGACGCAAACTTCTTCCATCGCTCTATCAATTAGAAAAAGCTGATTTACTAGCTGCCGGTAGCCGCATTATCGGTGTTGCGCGTAATGAATTTGACCAAGCCGAATATTTAGAGAATGTAAAAGCTTGTCTTAGAGAATTTATTAGTGAACCTCTTGATGAAGCTGTTGTTGAGCGCTTTATTAGCAAAGTGAGTTATCTGCAATTAGATTTGTTAGACGCTGGCAGCTATCAATCATTAGCGGCGCTGGTTGCCGGTACCGATAATGCGTTAATCAATTACTTCGCTGTGCCTGCTTCTATTTACGGCAACATCTGTGAAGGTCTATCGCAAGCGGGTTTAAATCATGACAACTCTCGCGTTGTACTCGAAAAACCCATTGGTCATGATTTACTATCTTCAAATGAAGTAAACGATTTAGTAGCTCAGTATTTTAAAGAATCACAAACCTACCGCATCGACCATTACTTGGGTAAAGAAACTGTTCTAAATCTTTTGGATTTACGTTTTGCTAACTCGCTGTTTTCGTCGAAGTGGGATAATAGCAATATCGATCACGTGCAAATTACCGTTGCTGAAGAGGTAGGTATCGAAGGCCGCTGGGGTTACTTCGACCAAGCTGGTCAAATGCGCGATATGTTACAAAATCACTTGATTCAAATCTTAACCTTGGTGGCTATGGATCCTCCACTTAGTCTTGATGCCGATGATATTCGCGATGAAAAAGTAAAAGTATTAAAAGCACTTAAAAGCATTAATGTTGACAATGTTTTTGATAACACTGTCCGTGGCCAATACGCCAAAGGGTTCCTTCAAGGCAAAGCTGTACCAGGTTATTTAGAGGAAGAAGGTGCTAACACTCAAAGTAGCACTGAATCTTTTGTCGCTATTAAAGCGGAAATCGATAACTGGCGTTGGGCTGGCGTACCTTTCTACTTAAGAACGGGTAAGCGTATGGCATCTAAGGTTTCTGAGATCGTGGTTTACTTTAAAAATCCAGCTCATAACCTGTTTAGTGAGCATTACAAAGATTTACCGCCAAACAAACTGACCATCCGCCTGCAACCATCAGAAGGTGTTGAAATTCAGATGCTTAATAAGGTACCTGGATTGACTCAATCACAGCGTCTGCAAACAACTAAACTCGATTTAAGTTTCTCACAAGCCTTTGAAGGCCAACGTATTGCTGATGCTTACGAGCGTTTACTGTTAGAAGTAGTGCAAGGTAATCAAGCACTATTCGTACGCCGCGATGAAGTTGAAGCCTCGTGGAAGTGGTGTGATGGCATTTTATCGGCGTGGAAATCAACAGGTCAGCCACTTACCACCTATCCAGCAGGTAGCTCAGGCCCAGTAGCTTCAATCGGTTTAATTGCACGCGATGGCCGTGCGTGGGATGAATAATATGCAACTTACAGAATTTAACAATAGCGCTGAAATTACGGAATTTTTAGCAGGTGATATCGCTGCTAAATTGAGTGCAGCTATTGAATCAAAAGGGCAAGCAAGCTTTTTCGTTTCAGGTGGTCGTTCGCCAATCGCGTTATTTGAGCAACTTAGCCAAACAGAATTGGCGTGGGATAAGGTGACCATTAGCCTAGTTGACGATCGCTGGGTTGATAGCAAGCACGAAAGCAGCAACGAGTTATTAGTTAACACTCACCTTCTAAATGGCTTTGCGGCTAAAGCGAACTTTATTGGTTTAGTTGGCAATGAAGAAAGTGCTTTCGATGGCGTCGATAGCGCCGTTGCTAAAATCCGAGATATTAATGAAATCGATGTGCTGATTTTAGGCATGGGTGAAGATGGTCACACAGCGTCTATTTTCCCATGTAGTGAGCAGGTAGATGCAGCAATAGCGAAAGATAATAACGGACGCCTCATTGCAACACAGCCGACAACGGCACCATTTGAGCGCATTAGCCTCACGTTAAATGAAATTTTAAAAGCTAAGCAGGTGTATTTACCACTTAGCGGTGTAAACAAAGTAACGGTATTTGAGCAAGCTAAGCAACTTGACGATGTAAAGAAAATGCCAATTGCAGCGGTAATAAAACAACACGAAAATTTAGCTGTATTAATTAGCCAGTAAGGCTTTGAGCAAAGCAAAGAGTAATAGTATGAATCCGATTATTTCACGTGTTACCCAGCGCGTTATCGAGCGAAGTCGCGAGACGCGTCAGGCATATTTAGCCAAAATTGGTGCAGCGCGTAGTGAAGGTCCAATGCGCGGCGCACTGTCTTGTGGCAACCTAGCCCATGGCGTAGCAGCTTGTGGTAAAGAAGTTAAAGACGATTTGAAATCTTTAACTAAGGCGAATATTGGTATTGTTTCATCATACAACGATATGTTGTCGGCGCATCAGCCTTATGAAACCTATCCGCGTCAGCTTAAAGAGGCTATCGCACGTGAAGGCTCTGTTGCTCAGTTTGTTTCTGGTGTGCCTGCAATGTGTGACGGTGTGACCCAAGGTCAACCGGGCATGGAGTTGAGCCTACTTAGTCGTGATGTAATTGCGATGACAACTGCAGTTGGTTTATCTCACAACATGTTTGATGGCGCATTAATGCTGGGTATCTGTGACAAAATCGTACCTGGATTATTACTGGGTTCGTTAAGCTTTGGTCACTTGCCAACAGTATTTGTACCAGCAGGTCCTATGCCGTCTGGTATCCCGAACAAACAAAAGGCAGCGGTGCGTCAGGCTTATGCCAAAGGCGAAGCGGACGAGTCTGAATTACTCGATGCTGAAATGGCGTCATATCATTCGCCTGGTACTTGTACTTTCTATGGCACCGCAAACTCGAATCAATTAGTCATTGAAATGATGGGTTTACAATTACCAGGTTCATCGTTTGTTGCACCAAACAGCAAGTTGCGTCATGCGTTGACAGACTTTGCTGGCAAACAAGTAAGCCGTATTACCGACCAAGGTGGTTCATATCTGCCGATTGGCGAAATCGTCGATGAGAAATCGATGATCAACGGCATTGTTGGCTTGTTAGCGACAGGTGGCTCTACTAACTTAACCATGCACCTTGTGGCTGTTGCACGTGCCGCGGGCATTATTATCGATTGGTCTGATATGGCTGAGCTATCAACAGCAGTGCCATTGCTCACGCGTATTTATCCAAACGGTCAGGCGGACGTAAATCACTTCCAGCAAGCTGGTGGTATGGCTATTTTAACCCGTGAATTACTACGCGGTGGCTACCTGCACAATGACGTTAAAACTATCGTTGGTGAAGGCCTAGAGCGTTACACCCTAATGCCTACTCTGGTTGATGGTGAACTCGATTGGGTTGACGCGCCTGAGAAAAGTGGCGACGAAACGGTATTAACCAGTATCGATAAGCCATTCCAAACTAACGGTGGTTTGCAGTTAATGGCGGGTAACTTAGGCCGTGGTGTGATTAAGACATCATCGCTAAATCCTGAGCAGATGGTTGTTGAAGCGCCTGCGGTAATTTTCGAATCGCAACACGATTTAGATAAAGCCTTTAAAGCGGGTGAGCTAAATAAAGACTGTGTGGTTGTAGTTCGTTTCCAAGGTCCGCGTGCTATCGGCATGCCGGAATTACACAAATTAACGCCGCCATTATCAGTACTCCAAGGTCAAGGTTATAAGGTTGCGTTAGTGACTGATGGTCGTATGTCTGGTGCATCGGGTAACGTACCTGCTGCTATTCATCTTACTCCAGAAGCTATCGATGGCTCTTTATTGGCTAAAGTTATCGAAGGTGACTTAATTCGCCTTGACGCCAATAGTGGTGAATTAACGCTGTTAGTGAGCGAAGAGGAGCTGGCTAAACGCGAAAACGCCGAGCCGAAGTTGGCTGAAAGCCGCATTGGTATGGGACGTGAAATGTTTGGCGCAATGCGTAGTCAATTATCAGGTGCCGAGCAAGGTGCTTGTTGTTTATTTGCCGAAGGATAAATGGAAATGGTGAATTTAATTGCCGATGTTGGCGGAACTAATATTCGTTTGGCCGCCATAGATAATGGCGAAATCACTCAGTTAGAGTGTTTTAAATGTGCTGAGTTTGACTCTCTTGAATCAGTAGTTGCGCATTACGTAGAAAAAAATAGCTTAACAGTCAACGATGCTTGTTTTGGCATCGCTGGCCCAGTCGTTGGTGAAGTTCTTACTATGACTAATCTTGGTTGGTCATTTTCAAAACAGTCTGTGAAAAAGGCGCTTGGCTTTAATCAGGTTCACTTCATTAATGATTACACCGCCATTGCGATGTCGCTTGCCTCATTAAACGAGCAGCAGTTGACGACGATTCACAAAGGCGATTATCAAGAAACTGCACCGCGTATTGTTTGTGGTCCGGGCACGGGCTTAGGTGTCGCGCAACTGATAAACGTTAATGGTTATTACCACTGCGTTAGTGGCGAAGGTGGTCATGCTGATTTTGCGCCGACTAATCCTCGCCAGCTTAAATTGCTTGAAAATTTAATGGCGAAGTTTGAACACGTGTCTATTGAGCGACTGTTGTCAGGTCAAGGTATCGTCAATATTTACCAGTCATTAGCCTTTATCGATGGCATTGATGCGCAAGCATTTGATGCCAGCCAAATTAGCCAAGCCTATATCAAAAAGAGTGATCTATTGTGCGTAGAAACCATGGAAATCTTCTGTGATGTGCTTGCGCAGTATCTCGGAAATATGGTGCTAACTAGTGGCGCTTTCGGCGGCGTTTACATTGCTGGTGGCATTATGCCTCGCATCATCGATGTACTTGATAAAAAAGCTTTTGTTAACGCATTTAGCTGCAAAGGACGCTTTAGCGATTACGCGCTAAAGGCGCCAATTCATCTAATTACTGAGCCACAACCAGGCCTTATTGGCGCACAGGTTTATCTCACTCAACAACAAGGAAATTTATAATGAGCAGTAATCAATGGACACTTCAGCCAAGTGAACTTTTTAGTGCGGGTCCAGTGGTTCCTGTTATTGTTATCACTGAGATTGAGCAGGCTTTACCACTCGCCAAAGCATTATTAGACGGCGGTATTAATGTGATGGAAGTTACTTTGCGTACCGAACATGGATTGGAAGCAATTAGACAAATCGCTGCCGAGTTCCCTGAATCACTCATTGGCGCTGGTACTGTAATAAACACACAGCAGCTGGCTGACGTTGCTGCGGCTGGCGGTAAATTTGCCATTAGCCCAGGTGCAACCGACGCATTACTTTCGGCAGGACAGCAAGGCAATATGGCATTTATTCCAGGCGTAGTGAGTCCGTCAGAACTAATGAATGCAAAAGATCATGGTTATGATCATTTTAAATTTTTCCCAGCTGAAGCTAACGGTGGTGTGAAAGCGCTAAAAGCTTTAGGCGCACCTTTCCAAGGTATTAAAATCTGCCCGACCGGTGGAATTTCACTAACTAATGCTCCGGACTATTTGGCGTTAGATATTGTTGATTGTATTGGCGGTAGTTGGATAGTACCGGTCGATCTGGTTGAAGCAGGTGAGTGGGATAAAATTACCCAGTTATGTAAAGAAGCTGTCGCAGCCTTATCATAACCTTTAAAAATTTAGCTCGTCGTTAAAAATGACGGCGAGCTATCCGTTTTTGCCACAGCAAGGTCACGTTTGTTGTGGTTTTTTGGTTTTTACAGCTGCTGTAAATAATCAATAATATCTTGTGATTCGTACATCCACTGTGCGCTTTGGCCTTTCTTTTCAATCAACAAGCAAGGCACTTGAATTTTACCTCCCCCGTTTTTTAGCTCGTTGCGCAGTTTTTGATGAATATCCAAATCTTTGTAATTGACGGATAATTGTTGCTGTTTTATTTGCTTGATAACTTTCTTGCAGTAGGGGCAGTGTCCCATGTGATAAAGCGTATATGTCATTTGTAATCTTCCTAGTTTTAGTTATCCAATCAGACCTATCTCAACCCTAATTTATTTCAAAATAGCTCATTTACTTACTATCGGCGTCTCGCGACGAATTTTTCGAAAAATAGTTAAATTTAATATTTTTGTATTCCACTTGGATAAATTTGGTAATTAAGTGCTGCGATTTATAGGGCTATTTATCACGTTTTAAGGTCGACAATACACCATTGGTATGGCTTTT
Organism: Psychrobium sp. MM17-31; assembly: GCF_022347785.1. Classification (NCBI taxonomy): domain Bacteria; kingdom Pseudomonadati; phylum Pseudomonadota; class Gammaproteobacteria; order Alteromonadales; family Shewanellaceae; genus Psychrobium; species Psychrobium sp. MM17-31. The sequence continues at coordinate 456,445 of NZ_JAKRGA010000002.1, read as the reverse complement.
AAGTCAACAACATTAGTTTGTATCAGTTCTGCGATGGGTTACCGCAAAACTTAATGTAATCATGAGATTACGCGTGATTTTTGTCACGTTAAAAGTTAGCACCGCGCCTGATTAATTATTTGCCATCTATACTTTAGTCGAATGATTGGACAGACATCGGTTGTGAATTCGCAACTTTTATTGCTTAAGGACGAAGCCTCTAATGACTCTTTAAATTAGATAACTAATCAAAACGGTGCGTAAATGAAATCTCTATCGGTGCAATACAAGATCCTCCTGATCCCCATCGTCGGCGTAATTGGCTTTTTGAGCTATCTAGCCGTCACCTTTTCAAACATGAATACCACTGAACAACTCTTAGGCAGCGCTAAAAACGTTGAGTTTCCGCTCTTGCAGGCCGCAGACAAGAGCTTAGTGACTCTTGATAAAATTAAAGAAACGCTTGGTAGCGCCGTAACTACGGGAGAAGCTGAGTTACTGTCTAATGCACAAGAGTTGGCGAATCTGTTTCGTGACGAATTAAATCAGGTAAAAGCGTTGAGCGGAAATAATGCCAACAAGTTATCAGCAATATTGATCGCATTTGATAAGTATTACGATAATGCTTTTGAACTGTCTAAGCAGCTGGTTGATGGCAGTGCTGACTTTTCTAAAATTGGTGCGAAAAGTGAAACCATGAACAAGGATTTAGCTGCTCTGCAGGCACTGCTCAACGCCTTTCAACAGCAACGCAGCATTGCCTTTGATACTGCCTTAAATGATGTTATTTCATCGTCAAAGCAAGCATCAAATATCGGATTAATTCTCGCGGTAATCACCGTTGGGATCTTGTTTGCTGTGGCTATTCCAATTGCCAACGCTATTCGCTCAAACCTGCGAGACATTATTGAGTCGATGCAGAATATAGCGCAGGACAATGGCGATCTTACCGTTCGTTTAAAAACGAACTCTACAGATGATTTCGGTGATTTGGTTTATTGGTTCAATAATTTTATTGAAAAGTTGCAAGGCGTTATTAGCGATGTGGTGCAAACTGCTTTACCGCTGGCTAATACCGCATCAAAAATTAGCGAACTGTCTAATCAATCGATGCAAACTTTTGATAACCAAAAGCAAAGTGTTGAAGAGTCACAACGTTCAGTAGAGGACATGACTAGCAGCGTAAGTTCTATCACTGCTAATGCCGCTAACGCAGCAGATGCTGCTCTGAACGCAAATACTGAAGCGGTACGTGGTAAGGAAGTTGTGGAAAGTACCGTTGAGGATATTCGAGAGCTTGCCGTTAATATCAATGAGTCGGCTGACACCATTTTAAAGCTCGAACAAGATACCAATCGTGTCAATGTTGTACTCGATGTCATCAAGGGAATTGCTGAACAAACCAATCTGTTGGCGCTTAATGCCGCTATTGAAGCAGCACGTGCAGGAGAGCAGGGACGAGGCTTTGCTGTAGTGGCAGATGAAGTCAGAAGTTTGGCATCGCGTACTCAAGAATCCACCGAAGAAATCAACCAAATGCTAGAGCAGCTTCAATCGGCAGCACAAGCTGCTGTATCGACTATGGAGCAATCTAAGAAGAAAGTAGATACCAGTGTCGAGAGTGCCAATATCGCTGGTGAAAGCCTAGTCGTGATTAACGATACGGTGAACACTATCGCCGATATGAATAGCGCTATTGCATCTGAAACCGAAGCACAACAGAACACTTCCCAACTTATGGTAAGCCACGTTGACAACATTCAGTCTTGTACAGATGAAGCTGTCGGCGCATCGACGGAAATTGCCAAAGTTAGTGAACAATTATCTGATCTTGCAAGTGACTTAGAAACCATTGCACGTCAATTCAAAGTATAACTTAACCAATAGGACTAACTATGAAACCTACTACATTAAAATCGCTATGCGCGAGCATTCCGTTGCTAGTGGCTACATCAAGCTACGGCGCCGATATTGATTTTTCGGGGTTTGCAACCATAGCAGCGGGTACAACAACGTCATCGAATGAGAAATATCTCGGTTACACTAACGATATTGATTTCAACCAAGACTCTCTATTTGCATTACAAACGTCGAGTGATTTAGAAAATGGCTTTAGCGTTACGGCGCAGCTGATTGCACGCGGTAGAGATGATTGGTCGCCATCCTTTGAATGGGCCTTCTTAGGTTATGAGGTTAATGATAACTGGAAGATTCTAGCTGGTCGCCAGCGCGCTCCGTTTTTTATGTACTCAGACTTTTTAGATGTATCTTTTGCTTATCACTGGATAGCACCGCCAGCAGGAGCTTATAACCTTGCTTTTGATAGCTTTGATGGAGTCGGTTCAATTTATACGTCTCAATTAGGAGAGTTTGATAGTACTTTCCACGCTGTATTCGGTCGTAATCGCGACGAATTAACCATTTCAACTGGCGAAGAGGTAAATCCTGATTTTAAGAACTTAGTTGGCGCTGCTTGGACAGTGAATCGCGATTGGTTGACGCTGCGTACTGCATATTTCCAAGCAGAAATGACGATTCCAGTTAATGCTATTTCACCAGTTATTGACGGATGGAAAGCGGCTGGCTTTGAAGATGTTGCCAACAGTATTGAAACTAAAGAAGACGATGTATGGTTCGCAGAGCTAGGTTTTCAAATTGACTACAACGATATTTTTGTCGTTGGTGAATTTACCCGCGTTGACATTGAGGGAGCTGCTTTCTCAAATGATGATTCATATTATGTATCAGTGGGTAAACGCTTCGACGAATTTACGTTACATGTAACTTACGGCAAAGATGATGACGAGCTAGAAAACCTACTTGCAGGTGTACCTAATAATGTCGCTGCTATTGCGCCGTTATACACTGCTACGCAGGGAATTATAGCGAATGAAATGCGTGATGAGAGTTACTTAACGGTAGGTTTGAAGTATGACTTCCATCCAACTGCTTCGTTTAAATTTGAAGTTACTCAATTTGAAAATGATCTTAACAGCCAACAAGATTCAACACTTGTTAAAGCTGCGTTAGTTACCGTATTCTAAGGGAGTCTCTATCATGAATAAAATACTAAGCATTGTAGTAATTATGGCGGGGCTATTAATAACCTCTGTGGCGCAAGCTGAAATTGTAGTTGTCGTAAACAAGGGGAATGGAGCAACACTGACCAAGAGTGACGTTTCTCGTATTTTCCTCGGTAAAATGAAAAAGTATACGCCTGTAAATGCCAGTAGTGGTAATGCATTGCGAGCTGAATTTAATAAGAAGGCACTCAATAAGAGCTCTAGTCAAGTTAAGGCTTATTGGTCAAAGCTCGTATTTTCTGGCAAAGGAACACCGCCGAAAGAATTTGCATCTGACGCTGAAATAAAAGCGTTCGTGGCGAGTAATCCGAATGCTATCGGGTACATTGATAGCGCTAACCTAGATGGTACAGTTAAAGCAGCTATCACACTTTAATAGGCTCTGTTGCATCAATATAAAAAATGCCAGTCAATCGACTGGCATTTTTATTGCGCTGAGTAACGGTTTAGTCAGAAAAAACCACAGTTTTATCGCCGTGTAAAAATACCCGATGTTCGATGTGATAACGCACTGCACGCGCTAAGGTTAAACATTCAATATCACGTCCTTTGGCGGTTAAGTCTGCGGGGTAATAGGTGTGATCAACAGGTTCAACACCTTGGCTAATAATTGGTCCTTCATCGAGGTCATCACTCACATAGTGTGCTGTAGCACCCACCAGCTTGACGCCTCTGTCATACGCTTGGAAATATGGTTTAGCTCCTTTGAAACCCGGCAATAATGAATGGTGAATATTAATGGCTCGCCCTGCAAGCTTTTGACACATTTCACTCGATAACACTTGCATGTAACGCGCTAATACCACCAAATCCGCTTGTGTTTCTTCAATTATCTTCCAAACCTGTGCTTCTTGCTGTGGCTTGGTATCGCTGCTTATTGGTAGGTGATAGTAGGGAATACCGTGCCATTTAGCGAGATCTTCTAAATCTGGGTGATTGGAAATAATCGCTGGTATTTCGATATTAAGATCATTGGTTCGATAGCGATAGAGTAGATCGTTAAGACAGTGGTCGTGTTTAGATACCATGATTAAAACACGTGATTTTTGCGTTTTGGCGTGCAGTTGCCAATTCATCTTAAAGCCTTCTGCCTTGGGGCTGAACTCTTCGATAAACTTCTCACGATCAAAGGTATTATCTTGTTGTGGCCTAAACTCGATGCGAATAAAGAATCGCTGTTTATCAACATCGTCAAATGAATGGATTTCGTTAATGTAAAAACCGCTGACATAAAGATAGCGGGTTAATACGTCAACAGTCCCTGGTTGGCTAGGACAATCGGCGGTAATGATTTGGGTTTGTTGATGGGCTGTTTCGACTTGTGCTAAAGACATATATATCAACTCCAATGTTTTTGATTTCACTATAACGCTGTGCATAAAAAAAGCCAAACCGATATTGGTTTGGCTTTTTCGCTGATGTCGGATTAGAAACTTACTGATTTTCTAGAGGACTTGGCTCTGAGCGATACAAGTTTCTTAAACCGCGGAAACCATTTTTAACATCGGTACCAATCACGTATAACACCGGAATTAGATATAAGGTGATTACCGTTGAGAATAAGATACCAAAGGCGATAGATGCCGCCATCGGAATCAATATTTGTGCCTGCATACTGGTTTCACTTAAAATTGGAACTAGGCCAAAGAAAGTGGTGAGTGAGGTTAGGATTATCGCTCTAAAGCGAGCGCAACCGCCGTTAATTGCGGCGTCTTTAATACGTATGCCTTCTTCGCGGGCTTTGTTAACGTAATCCACCATCACTAGTGAATCGTTAACTACAACTCCAATCAGGGCAACCATACCAAACATTGACATCATGCTCAGTGATAATCCCATTATAAAGTGACCGAAGATCGCGCCAATAATACCAAATGGAATCACCGACATAATAATCAGCGGCTGACCGTATGAACGCAGTGGAATTGCAATTAGCGCATAAATAGCAAATAGGGCGAAGAATGCGCCGCGCAGCATATCCCACTTCGCTTCTTCCTCTTGCTTGGCTTCACCATCCACTTTTGAACTAACACTTGGGTAGCGGCTTAGTAGATCTGGTATATAGTCACGCTGAATATCTTGCATGATTTTGCCTGGCTCTACTTTGTCTTTATTGATGTTGGCAGATACTGTTACCGAGCGCTGACCATCAACACGCACAATACTCGCTAAACCTTCGCCAATTTCAATGTCAGCTACGGCAGAGAATGGTACTTCCATACCAGTATTGGTACGAATACGCATTTGCTCAAGTTGACCGATAGTGCGGCGCTCTTCAAGCGGATAGCGGATCATAACTTTGATTTCTTCTTTGCCACGCAGAATACGCTGTGCTTCATAACCGTAGAAACTCCAACGAACTTGCTGGGCAAGATCTGATAGCGAAATACCCATGGCTTCAGCTGCTGGTTTGACATTGAGTTTGATTTCTTGACGACCAGAGGTTGAAGAGTCGGCAATATCAACTAAACCTTCATATTCGCCAAGTTTAGTTTTGAGCTCTTTGGTGGCCGCATTAAGAGAATCCAAGTCCTTGCCGCTAAGTTGGAACGCAATAGGTGCACCGCCGCCAAAGCCAAGTGACGCATTCATCGAAATTTTCTTAACACTTGGTAGCTCTGGGATCTCGTCGCGCCATGCTTGTGCGACAGCTTCACCATTAATATCGCGTGACTCGGTGCTGGCAAGCTCAACGAATAAGAAGATACTCGATTGCGAATTCATGGCTACAAAACTGTGCTTAACGGCGTCTTGACCGTATTCTTGACGCAGTTTTTCATTGGCATCAAACAACGCGTTTTCAACAATTTGTGCGGTACGCATTGTTGTTTCTTCAGCCGTTGCTTCACTCATTTCAATATTCACTTGAATAAAATCACTGGTGATATTCGGGAAGAATACTGTGCGAACGAAACCGCCGCCAATTAGTGACGAACAAATGATTAGTAAGCCAAAGAATAAGGCTAAAACGCTGTATCTAAACTCTACCGCTTTCTCGATTGAAGGGCGGTATATGTTTTGAATAAAGTGCTTCAATCCGTTATCAAACTTATTGCGCATACGCTCGAAGCGATTGGCTTTTTCTTTCGGTTTTGCCATTTTCATGCGGGCTAAATGCGCAGGGAGAATGAGCTTAGACTCGACTAGAGAGAACACTAGACACAAGATGACCACAAAACCAATTGACTTGGTAAAGGCGCTCATTGGCCCTTCAGTCATAATTAAAGGCACGAATGCGGCTATGGTGGTTAAAACACCAAAGGTCGCTGGCATGGCCACGCGCTGTGCGCCACGAACCACGTTATCGAGAGACTGACCGTATTTTTCGATTTCACTATAGGAGCTTTCCCCAATAACTATGGCGTCATCCACCACAATACCTAGTACCATGATAAAGGCGAATAGAGAAATCATGTTGATGGAGATATCGAAATATTCCATCGGCATTAATAACAAGGTACCTAAGAAACAAACAGGTAAACCCATCATTACCCAGAACGCAAGGCGAACACGCATAAAGAGTGCTAGTACTATGAATACTAATGCCGCACCCGACATCATATTGTTAAGCATCAGGTTTAAGCGATCTTCTAAATAGAATGAAGTATCACCCCAAACATCGATTTTTACTTGTTCAGGTAGTGTTTCTTTTTTCTTTGCAATGTAGTTGTTTACTTGCTCTGAAATATTAAGTGAGCTTTGATCACCAACACTAAATACTTCAACAAGAACTGTATCTTGTTTGTCGAACTTAACGTAGCTGGCGTCTTCGGTGAAACCATCTTTGATCGTCGCAATATCTTTTAAATAAACACGTGAGCCGTCAAGATTAGTTTTGACCACGATGTTTTCAAAATCGTCACCGACGTATGCTTGGCCTTTGGTACGCAGTAAGATGTTACCATTGTGGGCTTTAATTGAGCCGCCGGGTAAATCAATTGACGAGCGCTGCACCGCTTGAGCAACTTGCGCAAAGCTTAAGTTGTATTCTTGCAGTTTAAACTCGGTGACTTCGATACTTATTTCATAGTTTGGAACTGCGCCAATATCTGCACGAGTTATGCCTGGTAGGGCAGTTACTTCTTCGCGAATTGTTTTCGCTAGCTCTTTCATTTCTTTAAGAGCGATATCGCCATAGACAGAAATATAAAGTACGGTTTCTTTTGGTTTTATCCGATAAATATTCGGTTTTTCGATACTCGTCGGGAAGGTAGAGATCGCGTCGACTAGCAGTTTTACTTCATCTAAAACCTTGTCAGGATCGTAAGATGTTTCAACGGTAATTGAGACATGACCTGAGCCTTCGGAAGCCGTAGAGGTAACTTTTTCAATGCCTTCGACTTCTTTAATGGCTTCTTCGATCTTGATATTGATGCCTTCTTCAATCTCTTGCGGTGCAGCACCTGGATAGGCGACACTAATGGCAATGACATTGACTTCTATTTTCGGCATGAATTTCTTATTGATGGACATTGCCGTCAAGAAACCACCAACGATAATACATATCATCAAGAGGTTTGCCGCAACGCTATTGCGGGCAAACCAGGCGATGATGCCTTTTTTAGGATCCATTATTTAATATCTCCTGAGGCTAATTCTACGTCGCCAGTTTTAGTTTCTACTTCTGGTTCTTTGTCACCGTCGACACGAACTTTCATACCTTCGTAAAGGTTTTCAAGTTTACTGTCTAACAGTAAGTCACCGTTTTGCAAGCCATCTAGAATGTAAACGTTCTTTTTGTCGCGCTTTAACAATGTCACAGGTTGTTGGTGAAGCTGGCGTGTGTTGGTCACCATAGTGACATGACCATCTTGATACAAATGATTTGGAATTACTGCAATGTTGTTATGTACCTTGCTTTTGATTTGCGCATTAACAAAGGTACCGAATTTTAAACTCGGAGATTGCGCATATGGCTGTTCGATTTGCGCAACGATGTAAATCATGCGTGAGTTTTCATCGATAACGCCTTCGTCACGGATAATAGTACCTTGCCATTGCACATCACCGTTACCTTCTTCACGCGCTAATGACACTGTTCCGCTTTGGGTATCTGTTAGGTAACTGTAATCAGTGCTCGAAATTGGTAAGCGCACTTCAGCAGTATCAATCGAAGATAAAACACCAAGCGTTGAACCTGTACCGGCAAACTGGCCTAAATCGATGTCGCGGCTGTTAATAATCGCATTATATGGTGCGACTATTTTCGTGCGGGCTAAGTTGCGCTCTGCACGCGCTAAAGAGGCTTCTGCCGAGCGTAAGTTTGCTTGCTCACGCGCAAGTTGTGGTTTACGCAGGCCTAAAGCTGGTGGCAGTTTTGATGTTGCACCGCGCCACTCTTCTTTGGCAACGATGCCGCGCGCTTCTTCTTCTTGCAATGCAGCTTTAGCGCGCTGAAGATTTGCTTGAGCTTCAATTAATGCAGCCTTGTAATCACTAGGATCAATTTGAGCTAAAACTGTTCCCTTTTCTACAATGCCACCGCTAGCAAATACAGGAGAAATCTCAATAACTTCACCACTGACTTGAGCAACAATCGAGGTTTTGTGTTTCGGGCGGACGACGCCGTATGAACTCATTAGGAGAGGCTGATCAGAAAGCTCAACTTCATAAGTTGAGATAAGAGGTGCTTTGATGACCTCTTCCTTCTTTTCTGGTTTTTGTGCGCTGCTCATAATCACAATAGCGATCAAGCCGCAAAACACTAATAACAAAAACGGCAATAATACCCGCATTATTTTTTTCGCTGACGTCGACATACCTGTTCCGAATTGAAGAGAAATTTTGATGGTCGCTAAAATAGCAGATCGCCGTCATTAACACTATGTTAATAATGTAAAAATATGTATGAAAGTATGTATAAAAATGTACGTTTAAATTTGCACTGTGCATAAAAAAGCCGCGAAATCCGCGGCTTAGTATTAAAAGTATTTAACTAACGAACAGTTAGCCTATTTTTTCTTCTGTTTTTTAGCTTGTTTCTTAGCCTTGGCTTTCTTTTGTGCTGTGGTGAGTTTCACTTTCTTTTTCTTCGAAACAACACGTGATTCTTTGTGCTTTGGCTCTAAACCTTCTAGCTTACGACGACGTAGCTTTTGGTCTGTGTAGCGCTCAATTTTCCCTAAGATCTTCATTTCGTGACCTTCGGTAATCGAAATCGCGGTGCCTTTTTTGCCAGCACGGCCAGTACGACCGATACGGTGTAGATAAACATCACTGGTGTACGGTAAGTCGTAGTTAATCACGTGAGTAATATCATCAATATCTAAGCCGCGCGCTGCAACATCGGTGGCAATAAGAATGTTTAGCTCACCGCTTTTAAAGCGCTCTAGTGCCATATTGCGCTTGTCTTGTGCCATCTTACCTTGCAGATAAACAACAGGAATATCGAGGCTTTGTAATGTTGAAACTAGCTCGGCCAAACGCTCGCGAGTTTTAACGAATACGATAGTGCGTTCAAATTCTGGTTGAACCAATAAACGCGCTAAGATTGCTTGTTTATGCTCAAGGGTATCAGCTAAATGAACCCATTGATTGATCTTGGCTGATTCTTTACGCGATGGATTAGCATCTACGCGGATTGGATCTTTTAGAACTGTTGCACTGAATTTCTCAAGGCCTTTACCTTCTAATGTCGCAGAGAACAACATAGTCTGTAGTCGCCAGCGCGCTTCATCGGCTACGCGCTCCATGTCTTTGATAAAGCCCATATCTAGCATGCGATCGGCTTCGTCCATAATCAAAAACTCAATCGAGCGCATGTCTAATTCTTCGGTATCGATAAACTCGATTAAACGACCCGGAGTTGCTACTAGAATGTCAGCATTTTTCTGCAGCATATCTTCGTGCAATTCATAGGTGACACCGCCAGTAATACAAATTGGCTTAAGTGCTGTGAATTCAGTCAGCTGCTCGGCGTATTCGAAAACTTGGTTAGCTAACTCACGCGTTGGCGTAACAACTAGAATGCGTGGTGCGCCGGGTTTGTTACGTGGGAAATCCAACAAATGCTGAATTGCAGGGAGTAAGAACGCAGCGGTTTTACCCGTACCCGTAGGGGCACAGCCAAGGATGTCGCGCTGATCCATCGCCGCAGGCACAGCTTCGCGCTGAATAGTGGTTGGCGCGTCGTAGCCCATTTTTGCTAAGGCTTGTTCCAATGATGGATCGAGATCTAACTCTGCAAAACTCATGATGAAAATAGTTCCTAAAATTAATTGGCGCCATTATAACGTCGCCGTGCACATCGTGCTTTGATTTCTACTGAGAGTGGGGACTGCGCCTCACTTTGTTTTATTTCTTGTCGAGATTAAGACAACTCGGCGATTTCTTCCATCACCTGCGTTAACCAAGTGGCGATACGCTCTTCGCTGAGATCGAATTGATCTTCATCATCGAGTGCCAAGCCGACAAAGTGGCTTTTATCTTCGGTCAGCGCCTTAGATTCGGCAAAGTCATAACCTTGATTTGGCCAGTAGCCTACGATTTGTGGCCCTAATGGCAATAACTTATCGTGCAGCAAGCCCATGGCATCAACAAACCAATCGGTATAACCCAGCTGGTCACCTTGACCGAATAGAGCAACGGTTTTGTTTTTTAAATCGAAGTTGTCTAACTCGTCCCACAGCGCTTCCCAGTCTTCTTGTAATTCGCCGTAATCCCACGTTGAAATGCCCAATATTAAGATGTCATAATCTTTGATTGGCGTGAGTCCACTGTCTTTAATGTTATAAATATCAACGAGATCTTCACCTAGGAAGGCTTGCATTTTTTCAGCGGTCATTTCTGTAAAGCAGGTGGTTGAACCGTAAAACAGACCTATTTTCATGTAGTTACTCACTAAATTTTACAAGATGACGCTAGCATTAACGCCAAGAGACAACAAATTGGGCGCTAGTTTATCAAAATCTGGGAGAGATTGTGCAAGGCAATTCACCACAACAGCAAAAAGTCACAAATAAGGCGCGAAATGACAAAGCGCACGATGAGCATCCGTTAGTGGCGCAATTTATCGATATGTTATGGCTAGAGCAGGGGCTAAGCGACAACACCTTAAGCAGTTATCGCAGTGACTTAAAATCCTTTCGCCAATTTCTTTTAGCTAATAATAGCGATGTCGATAGCGCGAGTTTTGAAGATATTCAGTCATTTCAGCATCATTTAGTGAGCTTAAACCGCGCTAAAACCAGTGTTACTCGAATGATTAGCGCGCTGCGCCGTTTCTATAATTTTTTGCAAACAAGTGAGCTCATTAGCAGTAATCCGATGGCAAAAATCGTGATGCCAAAGGCTGATAAGAAGTTACCCAAAACACTGTCACAACAGCAGGTTGAGGCATTACTCGCTGCACCAGATTTAGAAGATGCCATCGAATGTCGCGATAGCGCCATGTTAGAGCTGCTGTACGCAACAGGGATGCGGGTAACTGAATTAGTGAGTTTACAAATGTCGCAAATTAGTTTGCAGCAAGGCGTTATTCGCGTGGTGGGTAAGGGCAATAAAGAGCGTTTAGTACCTATGGGGGAAATGGCGATTGATGCCATCGAAAACTATTTAAAAACAGCTCGTAACGAATTACTTAAAAACGCCAGTGATGTGTTATTTCCTTCTAAACGCGGCACGCAAATGACAAGGCAAACGTTCTGGCACCGTATTAAAGCTTATGCTGTGCGCGCCAATATCAACGTCGATTTATCACCGCATACGCTGCGTCATGCCTTTGCTACCCATTTGGTGAATCACGGTGCTGATTTACGGGTTGTACAGCTGTTACTAGGGCATAGTGATTTATCGACAACACAGATTTATACCCATGTGGCAAAAGCAAGGTTACAGGAACTACACAGTCAGCATCATCCGAGGGCTTAACTAATATTACAGTATTACAGGTATAAAAAAAGGGGCAAATTAATCGCCCCTTTTTCAAATTCATTTCTAGTTATTGAGCTAGATAGCGGTTAATCTGCTTAATTAAACCATCACCATCAAGTTCTAGCATCGCTTGCTGCTCGGCTTGAGTGCCTTGGCACACGAACTGATCTGGTAAACCTAGGTTTAATACTGGCACATTGAGACGGTTGTTCATGACAAATTGGCTGATAACACTGCCTGCGCCGCCGATAATGGCATTTTCTTCTACAGTAACAATCACATCATGACTTTGTGATAATTCGCGTACTAAAGCTTCATCGAATGGCTTAACAAAGCGCATATCAACGACTGTAGCATCTAGGCTTTCGCCCGCTACCAATGCGTGATTAAGCAGCGTACCGTAACTTAAAATAGCCACTTTATTGCCATCTTGTGTTTTGGTTGATTCGCGTTTAACTACTGCTTTACCGATTTCTAGTGCTGTCATCTCCGAGTTTATTTCAGCATTAGTTGCGCCGCCACGAGGGTAGCGAACCGCTGCTGGGCCTTGATGGACATAACCGGTGTAAAGCATTTGGCGACATTCGTTTTCATCGCTTGGTGCCATCACTAGCATATTCGGAATGCAGTTCAGGTAACTTAAATCGAACGCGCCTTGGTGAGTCTCTCCGTCAGCACCAACAAGGCCGCCACGGTCAATAGCAAACAGTACATCGAGATTTGGAATAGCAACATCGTGAATAAGCTGATCATAACCACGCTGTAAGAACGTCGAGTAAATAGCGACGACAGGTTTTAACTTTTCACAAGCCATACCTGCACCTAGAGTAACGGCGTGCTGTTCGGCGATTGCTGCATCGAAATACTGCTGAGGAAAGCGCTGTGAGAACTCTACCATGCCAGAACCTTCGCGCATGGCAGGGGTAATACCCATTAACTTGTCGTCTTGCGCCGCCATATCACATAGCCAGTTGCCAAAGACTTTTGAGAACGTCATGGCGCCTGAGCCAGCTGGCAGTGAGGTAGTCTTAGGATCGAACTTAGGTACGCCGTGATAGCCAATAGGATCTTGTTCGGCAGGCTCGTAGCCCTTACCTTTTTTAGTCATCACGTGAAGAATTTGCGGCCCTTTAAGGTTACGCATATTTTTCAGTGTTTCCACTAAGCCATTAACATCGTGGCCATCGAGTGGGCCAATATAGTTAAAGCCAAATTCTTCAAACAAGGTGCCTGGCACTACCATGCCTTTAAGATGTTCTTCTGAGCGGCGGGCCAGCTCTTTAATGCTAGGGACGCCAGAAAGTAACTTCTTACCACCTTCGCGGATTGAGGTGTACATTTGGCCGGTAAGTAACTTGGCTAGATGGTTGTTCAGTGCTCCAACGTTCTCTGAAATCGACATCTCATTATCGTTAAGGATAATCAGCATATCTTTGTCGATTGAACCACCGTGATTCATTGCTTCAAAAGCCATACCGCCAGTTAATGCGCCATCGCCAATAACGGCAACAACTTTGCGATCTAAGCCTTCTTTCTCGGCGGCAATTGCCATACCCAGTGCAGCACTGATAGAGGTGCCTGAATGGCCTACGGTAAAGGTATCGTATTCACTTTCTTTGCGATTCGGAAATGGATGCAAACCATCTTTTTGACGAATGGTGTGCATGCGGTCGCGGCGATCAGTCAATATTTTATGTGGATATGCCTGATGGCCAACATCCCAGACGATGCGATCTTTAGGAGTGTTAAACACGTAATGCAGCGCGACAGTTAACTCGACCGTCCCCAAGCCCGATGCTAGGTGACCACTGGATTTACTCACGGTTTTTAATAAATAGCTACGCAATTCGTCGCTCAGTTGCGACAAATTGGTTTGCGGCAGTTGACGAAGCTCCTGCGGCGTATTGGCTAACGCGAGTAACGGAAATTGTGAAATATCTACGCTCATAAACTTGCTTATAATTCTTTTTTATTGGTTGCGCGCAATAATATAGCGCGCGAACGCTTGTAATAATGTGCTATCAAATGGCAAGGCTTGTAATGATGAAATAGCTTGCTCAATCAGCTGTTTAGCTTTGTCTTGAGCTTGTTCAAGACCGAGTAAAGCGGGGTAGGTACTCTTATTGGCCGCTTCATCGGAGCCTTGTGGCTTGCCTAAGGTCTCAGTATCGCCGATGACATCTAAAATGTCATCATGAACTTGGAAGGCAAGGCCAATGTTTTGTGCAAAAGTGCTAAGTAGCTCGCGATGTGCGCTAGAAGCGTTTGCGGCAATGGCGCCCAACTCAACTGCTGCACAAATTAGTGCCCCAGTTTTTAGGCGATGAATCTGCTCAAGCTGCTCAAGTGTTACACTGCGATCTGTCGCCGCTAAATCTAGGGCTTGTCCACCACACATTCCACGATAACCACTGGCTTTGGTAAGGCACTGCATTAGCTGAACTTTTTGGGCATCACTTTGAGGTGCTTGACAAAGTAATTCAAAGGCGAATGTTTGCAGTGCGTCACCCGCTAAAATAGCGGTGGCTTCATCAAAGGCAATATGACATGTCGGCTGGCCGCGACGTAGTTCGTCGTCATCCATTGCGGGTAAATCGTCGTGAATTAGCGAATAAGCGTGAATCGCTTCGATAGCGCCTGCAATATGATCGAGCTGTGATTTTTCAAGCCCAAACATTTCGCCAACGGCGTAAACTAAAAATGGACGAATGCGTTTACCGCCAAGCAGTAAACCGTGATTCATCGCTTGATGCAAGCGTGGCTCATTAACAGTAACTTGTGCTAATGCGCTTTCTAAAAAGTCATTAACACGCTGCTGGTTTTGTTGAATTTTTACTACTGGCACTAGCTTTCCGGCGTATTATCAAAAGGAGTTAAAGTAGCTTCGCCGTTGTTGTTCATTAGAATGTCAACTTTTTGCTGCGCGCCTTGCAGTTTTTGCTGACCGTTGCGAGCCAAGCCAATGCCGCGTTCAAATTGCGCTAGGGCTTTATCGAGTGGTAAATCACCTTGTTCCAGTTGATTTACGATGGTTTCTAGCTCTTCAACGCTGGCTTCAAAACTCATATTTTCAATTTTTTTAGTGGCCATTTCGACGCTCTAACTGACTATTTCGCGCCACCTTAGCCCACTTCACCGATGTTTTCAATTTTTTACGCCTGCTTGGTGTTTTTTCCATAAAAATTGATAAAAACACTAAACAAATGACGCCTTGTTCCGATATGATGTTAAGAAATTCTAAATTGTTATCTTTTAGCACTTTTTTCCTTTCGAAAATCAAAGTCGCGTAAAAAATTGGGCACAGGAGAGACTCAGTGGATTTAGCAACATTAATCGGCATGCTTGGTGCATTTGGTATGATCGTCATGGCGATGGTTCAAGGTGGTGATATCGGGATGTTCGTCGATGTACCTTCCGTTCTTATCGTATTCTGTGGCTCGCCGTTCGTAGTAATGATGATGTATTCGATGGGGCAGTTTGTCGGTGCAGGTAAGGTGTTTGGTAAAGCCTTCATGCTTAAGCTCGATGATCCACAAGATTTAATTGCTAAAGCTGTCGAACTTGCCGATGCTGCCCGTAAAGGTGGCTTCCTTGCCTTAGAAGAAGCTGAAATTCCAAGTCCGTTCATGCAAAAGGGCATCGATATGTTAGTGGATGGCCACGAAGCGGATGTTGTAAAAGCAACGCTAGGTAAAGATATCGATTTAACGTTAGAACGTCACAAAGCGGGTGCTGGTTTCTTTAAATCGCTTGGTGATGTTGGTCCTGCGATGGGGATGATCGGTACACTAATCGGTCTGGTAGCGATGCTACAAAACATGGACGATCCAAAAGCTATCGGTCCTGCGATGGCGGTAGCCTTGTTAACCACCATGTACGGGGCGATGCTTGCTAATCTTATTGCACTGCCAATTAGTGAAAAGCTAAGCCTGCGCGGCGGTGAAGAAGCTCTGAACCAAACACTCATCTTAGATGCTGTTCTTGCTATTCAAGACGGTCAGAATCCTCGTGTTATCGAAGGCATGCTGCAAAACTACATTGCTGAAGGTAAACGTCCGGCGCCTGAGGAGTAAGCATGAGTGACGATTGTCCTAAATGTCCCGACTGTCCTCCCGAAGGTCTCCCCGCATGGATGGGAACATTCGCTGACTTGATGTCGTTATTGATGTGTTTCTTCGTATTGCTGCTGGCAATGTCAGAAATGGATGTGCTTAAATTTAAGCAAATCGCTGGTTCGATGAAATACGCTTTTGGTGTTCAAAATAAGATTGAAGTCAAAGACATTCCTAAAGGTACCAGTGTTATCGCGCAGGAGTTCCGTCCGGGACGTCCCGATCCAACACCTATTGAAATTATTAATCAGCAAACTGCGGAAGTAACGCAGCGCGAGCTCGATTATCAGTCGGGTGAAGATGCCAATTCTGGTGGTAAGGAGCAGCAACGCGGTGATCAACGCGGCGCTGCAGCAGCAGCTGACAGTCCATCTGATGCAGAAAAATCGGCAGCGCAAGAAGAGACTAACCAAGAGCTAAAGAAAATGGCTGAGAAGCTGGAAGAGCAGATTGAAGATGGTGCGATTGAGATTGAATCATTAGGTCAGCAAATTATTATTCGAATTCGCGAGAAAGGATCATTCCCATCAGGCTCAGCAAATTTACAGCCGCGTTTTGTGCCGGTGATTACCAAAGTTGGTGAGTTACTTGCTGATATCCCAGGGGAAATTACGGTATCTGGTCACACAGACAGCGATCAGCTTCACACCGAACTTTATAAGTCGAATTGGGAGCTATCAAGTTTGCGTGCAGTAGCTGTGGCACATGAGCTGGTGAAGGTAAGGAACTTCAACCCGTCTCGCCTGCAAGTGGTTGGTTTGGCAGATATGAAGCCACTCACCGATGGTACTGATGTGTTATCGCAGCGTCGCAATCGCCGAGTTGAGATATCGATAATGCAAGGTAAAGCCAAGGAATCGAAGAAGATTGGTTTAACCGAGTAATCAACCTAATCGATTTGAAAAACTTGACAAGGGAAGCTAGAGCTTCCCTTTTTTATTGCTGTTTCGCTTCACATTTCATTGCTTATAACTTCTTCTATATAGCCTCTTTATGTATAATGCGCGCCATTATTTTTTCAAGTGGCCACTCTAATGAAATTTATCCTTAAGTTTTACCCTGAAATTACCATCAAAAGTAAGTCAGTTCGCAAGCGTTACTGTAAATTGCTGAGCTCCAATGTACGTAATGTACTACGTCGTTTTGACGAGACTGTAGCGGTGCAACTGGACTGGGATAAATTAAACGTTGCCACTAGTAATGACAGTAAAGAGAACATTGAGCGTCTTATCGATGCAATGCAATGTATTCCTGGCATTGCGCATATTTTGCAAGTGAGTCAGCACAGCTTTAGTGATGTTGAATCCATTTATCAAGCGGTAGCGCCACTTGTAGCCCATGAAATCGAAGGCAAGAGCTTCTGTGTTCGCGTTAAACGCGCTGGTAAACACGACTTTACCTCAAACGAAGTCGAGCGCTATGTTGGCGGTGGCTTAAATCAGCACTACCCATCAAATGGCGTTAAGCTAAAAAATCCTGATCACACAGTGAAACTTGAGATCCGTAATAACGATTTATTTGTAATCTCGGCCCGTTACGAAGGTATCGGTGGTTTCCCACTGCCTGCGCAAGAAGATGTGTTGTCACTAATGTCTGGCGGTTTTGATTCAGGCGTTTCTAGCTACATGATGATCAAAAAAGGCGCTCGTACTCATTTCTGTTTCTTTAACTTAGGTGGTCGTGAGCACGAGATTGGCGTAAAGCAAGTGTCTTACTACCTATGGGATCGCTTTAGTGCATCACACAAAGTTAAGTTTGTGACAGTTCCTTTTGAAGGCGTCGTTGGCGAAATCTTAGAGAAAGTAGAAAACGGTCAAATGGGCGTTATCTTAAAGCGTATGATGATGCGTGCTGCCGAACGTGTTGCTAAGAAAATGAAGGTTAACGCACTGGTAACTGGTGAATCATTAGGCCAAGTATCTAGCCAAACACTAACTAATCTTGGTGTTATCGATAAAAGTGTTGATACCTTAATTCTTCGCCCCCTAACGGCTTACGATAAGCAAGATATTATTAACATCGCTGATAAGATTGGTACTAAGCCATTTGCGGAAGTGATGCCAGAGTATTGCGGCGTAATCTCTAAGAGCCCAACTGTTAAAGCGGTAATGTCAAAGATTGAAGCAGAAGAAGCGAACTTTGACTTTGCGGTATTAGACAAAGCGCTTGAAGAATCAGTAGTGATGGATATTCGCGATATCGCTAATGAAACTAACGAAGTAGTTGCTGAAGTAGAAACTGTTTCTGAGTTTGGTGCTAACGATGTGATTTTAGATATTCGCTCACCTGATGAAGAAGACGAAAATCCATTAGAAATTGACGATGTAGAGGTTAAGCACTTACCGTTCTACAAACTGGCAACGCAGTTTGGCGACTTAGATCAATCGAAGCAGTACTTATTCTACTGTGAGCGCGGTGTAATGAGTAAGCTACAAGCACTGTTCTTAATCGAACAAGGGTTTAGTAATATTAAGGTTTATAGAAAATAGACAATCTCATTACCTGAGAGGGCATAGTTACCGCTATTTATCGCCTTAAATTAGAAATTGACCAATGCAAAAATCAGGGATGATTTTTGAGTATTTGCCGCAGGGATGCGGATCAAATACGGTATTGAATAGGCAATTTATCATTTTAGATCAGCGATAAATCTGCGGGTCGCCTTTCTTTTGGTTACTTTTCTTTGGCGACGCAAAGAAAAGTAACTGGTGTGCTAACGATTATGCCAATTGGAACTCTTGAATCATTAGCACACCAAATAATTCTACACTCAATAATAGCCTCAGCTAGAGAAAGATGATGACTTTTATTCAATTAGGCCTTAATCAACAACTTCAAGATAATCTCACTGCTTTGGAATATGAAAAACCAACGCCGGTGCAAGAGAAAGCGATTCCGCTTATTTTGCAAGGTCGTGATGTGATGGCTGGGGCGCAAACAGGAACTGGTAAAACTGGTGCCTTTGCGCTGCCGATTATCGAACAGCTGGTTAAGGCTCCCCGTGCTGACAAAGCTGTTCGTGCGTTAGTGCTTACCCCGACGCGTGAGCTTGCACAGCAGGTTAAGAAAAGTTTTAAACGCTACAGTAAAGGCACTGATTTATTTATCGAACTTGCCTATGGTGGTGTGAGCTTAAACCCGCAAATTGACGCGCTTAAAAACGGTTGTGACGTGTTGGTGGCTACGCCGGGACGTTTGCTTGATTTGCTTTTTAAAGGTACTTTCGATTTAGACGCGCTGCAGTTTTTAGTGTTCGATGAAGCAGATCGCATGCTGGACATGGGCTTTATTGTCGATATCAAACGCATTCTAAAACGCGTGCCAGATTCACGCCAAACCATGCTATTTTCAGCGACCTTTGATGATGCCATCATCGATCTATCTAAACGCTTACTCAACAAGCCTGAACTGATTGAAGTAGCGCAGCGCAATGCGACAGCTTCGCAGATTGAGCAGATTGTTTATAACGTCGATGAAGACAAAAAGCGTGAATTAACCTCCTTTATGATTGGCTCGAAAAATTGGCAACAGGTGCTGATTTTCGTGCGAACTCGTCAAGGGGCGGACGTCCTTGCTAAAGAAATGTGTAAAGACGGCGTGAAGACGGCGGCGATCCATGGCGATAAATCCCAAGGTGCTCGCGATAAGGTGTTGGAAGAGTTTAAATCGGGCAAGACAAGAGCTTTAGTTGCTACTGATGTAGCGGCGCGCGGGCTGGATATTGCTCAGCTTAATTATGTGATTAATTATGAGCTGCCATACATTGCCGAAGATTATATTCATCGCATTGGCCGGACTGGCAGAGCTGGCAATGCAGGACACGCGGTGTCGTTGATGAGTATTGATGAAGAGTGGTTACTGGAAGAAATCGAAGCAATTATTGGCGATAAACTGCCACAAGCTTGGTATCCGGGTTATGAGCCTGATCTTACTAAAACCAGCAGCGTGAAAAAGAACAGCAAATCAGCGCAGAAACGCCGCACGCGCGAACGCGCCAGTGGTAAACGTCAATCGGGTTCTAATAAGCACCGCAATCGCAGTGGCGGCCGCAGGCGTTAAATATGGCGCGCTAAAGGCGCTTTAAAGAACGCTATTATCGACAAGATAAGAGCTGTAATTGCCGCGTAGAGTCCTATCCGCCATGGGCTATGGTACGGCTTTAATATCTTTATTTCATTGACATAAATTGTTTCGCAAGCGCCGTTACCTGTATCTGTCCTGGTTATACTGGTGCCGCGCTTGTTACCACGATCATTTTGATAATTTGCTAACCATCCTTTGATTTGAATCTGATCGCCGATTTGAATGTCTTTGATTTTATTACGCAGGTAACTACTTTCGGTAATCAAATGATTGTTGGACAACTGATGTCCTTTGAACAGTGCCCAAGCATTCATATTGCTGGTGCGGGTAAAACATGTAAATTGACCGTTCCAAAATTCTATTTTGTGAAGCAATGGGCTAAATGCCGTATCGCTCCAAACTACACATAAATCCGCAATGTTTAAGTGATCGCCCCATGCGCGATGAAGGCCGCTATCGCCGTTGTGTTGTTTTAAAGAAACTACCATACCGTAGAGGGTGTAATCATAAAGAGGCTCAACTTTATAATTAATACCGCTCATCGCTACATTAAATGGTTCTGCGTAAGACCGATATTGAATGGGCTCAAGTTGTAATTTTGAAGAAAAGTCCATTTGGCTTGGAAGTGTATTACGCTGAATAAAACAGGCAATAATAGTGATAATACTGCTGAGGATTGCAAATTTAATTAAGCGCATTATCTTCCTTGATTGGTTTAATCAGTTGCCAAAAACGCTAACTTGTCCAGTTAACGGGTCGTAATAAATACCTAAACTCGAATCGGCAACTAAAGTGTAGGTACAGTTGCCACTGCTTTTAGTGACTTGGAATGTTGCGTCTTGATTGAGAGCTGCTTTTTCATCACCGTTTTCTACGAGTGCTTGATAGAGCGACAGGCAGTCATCTGGACCATCATTGGTGAGGACACTATCACCAAAAGCGTAACTTTGTGCGGGCCAACCTTGAATATTAAAATCAATTTGCCCCGCGCTGCTGTTGCCCCAGAGTTGCACATCATCACGGGCGTCTTTAGCGCGTGGTGAGCCTAATAGTCGCCATTTCTGACGAGCGAGGTTAACTCCCGATTCTAACGCTCTAGCCTCTGCTGTCACCGCTGCAATGCGTGCATCTTTAGAAAAGTCAATAAATCTGGGCAGCGCTGTAATCGCCAGTATCGACAAAATGATAATGACGATAATTAATTCAATAAGAGTAAAACCTAAATTACGATTCACGTTAATTGCTACCACGCTGTTCTTTTACAAAGTGCCGCCCAATAGATTTTTAAATCCAGACACTGGAAAGGCATACTACAAGTAATAAGTAAAACTCGATAGTACTGATGCAATAAATTGTGGGGTGGCGTAGGTTTTTTATACAACTTTATGCTGTTTTGTGAAGTATCGAATTTTACTTGGGGAATTATTCCATAGTGTTCTTCCAGCAGTTTTCTGGAATGGCTTCTCCGCTGATTTGAAAATCGTGGCAGGTCAGAAAAATGTGGTGATTTTTACCGACGAAATAAGCAATCGCAAAGATTAAAAATACTGTGAGAACCAGATACCACAACAGGTTTTTAGGTTGTAGGTTCAGCGCTTCCGATTGAGTGATCGAGATAAGTAAATAGACAATATAAGGCACACAAAAACATAGAGTGACCACGCCGAATATCGTCGAGGTGAAATAGATCAATGTGTTATCTGGCATTACTGCCTTGGTTATCTCTAGTAGTAACCACACCGTAGGCATAATAAGCGGAAAGAGGGCGGACGCATTAAAAGGACGTTGCGCTTTGGGTAAAAAGAAATAGGCGAGTACGAATGCCAGTGATATAAACCAGACACTAAACACGTAGTGAAAAAAAATCGTATCGTAAGCACCTAGGTAGAAACCAAATTGCCAGCCACCTAATGACAGTGCAACTAAACTGACGAAGAAGATTTTAATGGAAGGCGTGACTTGTTTTATTTTCATAATGTTATTTTTACGAGTTTATTGAAAAGAACGGTTTTAATAATCAAGAGTCCAACCTGTATTACTGCAATTAACTGGTTCTCCTAATTCTTTAATTTCCATCGAAATATCGTTGGCGTCTTCTGGTGCTCCGCTTTTCGCTTTGTTGAGCCAGTATTTCGCTTTTAATGGTTTTTTCTGACAGCCATAATAAGTTCCTAGCCAAAGTTGTGAACGGTTGTATCCCAGCTTAGCGGCCTTGTGATAAGAATCTAAGGCGGCTGTTTTACTGATATTAGCTTGGGCGCCTGCAAGTTGATGTAGGTATTTTAAGTGGCCCGTTTGGTCGTAAAGATATTTAAATAGCTCGAGCGACTTTCGGTAATCGATCGGCGCATTTTTTATATGCGAAAATAAACTGTAGCTATAGCGGCCATTGTTTAAAGCTTTAGCTAACTCAAATACTTCTGGTAGTGGGAGTTGCTCGTATTTTTTAAGCTGTTGATGAAAGTATTGACGGACTTTAGATTGCGGTAATTTGTCTCTAGACGCGATTTCATATGCGTGTGGAAGCTTCCGTACCATTTCGGCCAACTCTGAGATTGGTCTTTCAACATGTTCATAGTGCCATATTGATAAATCATTGATTGTACACTCAACGTTGGCTGCGACGAATAACTCAAGTTGCGCTTGCACATTCTCAATTTGTTCTGTCGGAATATGGTCAATAATAAATGATTTGACGTTGTAATTAATCCGATGTCTGACGAAGTAGTCAATGGTAAAGTAATCTTTGTTTCTAATCGAAAGCTGTGAGTCGCACTTCTCGTTAACGAGTTGTGTTAAGCGTTCAAATTCGTCAATTGTTACTATTGCTAAGGCGTATTTTTTACTTGTTTCAATGATGGATGCTTCTGTAGTAGTCGCTCGGCTAAAATTTGAAACCAAGGAAAGTAATAGTACTGTGAAACTAATAATTCTAGTCAACATTTAATATGTCCCTCATTATTTATTTGCATTAGCTAGCCGTATTATTAGATTCTCATTTTCCGGTAACGATATCTTGAGGCGTTTTGCTTGAGTTAAAATATAACCATTAATAAATTCGATTTCTGTTGTTCGGCAGTATTTTACATCTTGCGCCATCGAAGAATAATTATTAGCAGTAGCGTTTGCTACATCCAAAACTGCTTGTTTTAGAGAGGCTTTGTCATGATGCCAATTGGGTTCTAACTGGCTAATTACCTGCTGAATTTCGTGAATGAGCTTATCGATTTGGCTATCGAATTTGGGAGATAGTAACTCGCCATTTTTGCACTGGTGAATCGCTGTGAGAGGATTGATTACGCAATTAATGGCGAGTTTGAGTAATAATGGCAGCTGAATATTATGATGAATTTCGACGGTAGGTAGCGCCGACTTAAGTAGTTGTTGCCAATGCTCTAGTTGTCTATCAGTTAGCCCTTGATAGTTACCTATTATTGTATTACCGAGTCCTGTATGACTAAGACTATTTTCATCGATGAGTGCACCATGAGTAGTAGTGGCTAGCATGACCTGTTGATGCGCTGTTAATGGCAATGCTTCCACCGCGCCCATGCCATTGTGCAACAAGATAATAGGCACGTTTATATCTGCTAAAAAAGGCGCAAGCGCGCCATGTACTTGGTAGGCCTTGGTGGTAACTAATACCAAATCACAATCTTGTGGCAGTTGATGGCTGAAAGTGAACTCGTTGACTGATTCTATTCCGTTATAGCTGCTAATGCGCTGCTTCGAAGCCGGCAGTTGCTGGCGACGACTTATGAATGTAATTTGATGTCCTGCCGCTGTGAGATGGTGACCCCATAGCAGTCCGATGGCACCGTGACCTATGATGCAAATGTGTTGACTAACTGGCTTAGGCATTACTTTTGCCAAACAGGTTTCGAACACTTGGCATGAGAGTGAGTGCGTAGAAAAGAACAACCCCTAGAGCATCTGCCAATACATCATCGAGCCCGCTTGAGCGGTAAGGGATGTAATACTGCACACACTCAACGGCTACGCCATAGCCTACCAAAATTATGATTTGCCACAGACGAGAGAAATTGAAACAGCGATACATCAATACGCTCAAGCAGAAGAAAACAATGACATGGCCGTATTTATCAGAATGGGGCACACCCGGCGGTAGGCTTTGCTTACTAAAAAATAGATATGAAAAGATGGCAAGGGATAAGACGAGCACCGACAGCGAAAAGGTGCGATTGTGCCAAAGTGAGCTGATAAAAGACGCCAAGGTGATTTCCAAATTGCTAATAAAACGAATCTTGCTCTAACTTTACCACAAGGCTATTGATAACAAACAAATAACTTTTACATTTCGCAGCATTTATTACCTGTTTATTCAGCTTAAACCTGATACTATCCCGACATTATTAGTTAAGAATTGTTGGAGCTGTTTATGCCATCATTTGATGTTGTATCAGAGATTGAAATCACTGAAGTAAGAAATGCGGTTGATAATTCAAATCGCGAACTAGCAACCCGCTTTGATTTTCGCGGTAAAGACGCGACTTTCGAGTTAAACGGAGAAGTTGCGGTATTAAAAGCGGAAGATGAATTTCAAATCAATCAAATGCTTGATATCTTTCGCGCCAATCTAGTACGTCGCAATGTGGATACTAAGGCGATGGAAGTTGATGAAAAACCAACGCATTCAGGTAAAACTTTCTCGAGTAACGTTAAATTCAAGCAAGGTATCGAAGCCTTGGTTGCTAAAAAATTAGTGAAAGAAATTAAGGCCTCTAAAATTAAAGTTCAGGTGGCTATTCAGGGAGAAAAGCTACGTGTCACTGGTAAAAAACGCGATGATTTACAAGCGGTTATGGCGTTGATTCGTCAAAGTGATGCTGAGCAACCATTCCAGTTTGAGAACTTTAGAGACTAACTTTTTACCACAATCATAAAGGCTGTTAATGACCGCACTGTCCATGAAAGAGGCGATTTTTAATCGCCGCATGTTAATTTGTATCTTTACCGGCTTTAGCTCGGGTCTGCCTTTATTTGTACTGTATCAGCTAGTGCCGGGCTGGCTCAGGGACGAAGGGGTGAGTTTAGCGGAAATTGGTCTTTTTTCGTTGATTGGCATTCCTTATGTGTGGAAATTTGTGTGGTCACCTGCACTTGATCGCTTTAGCTTTCCGTTTTTAGGGCGGCGCCGTGGTTGGATGCTAATTACTCAAATCGCGCTACTGATATCCATTGGGGTATTTGGCTTTATTAACCCCACCCTCAATATTTGGTCAGTCGCTTATTTAGCAGCTGCCGTTGCCTTTTTTAGCGCTAGCCAAGATATTGTCATTGATGCGTATCGGCGTGAGCTTTTATCAGATCAAGAGCTTGGATTAGGTAATTCGTTGAGTGTTCAGGCTTATCGAATTTCGGGACTTGTGCCGGGCTCGCTTGCTTTTATTCTCGCTGATCACATGCCGTGGAGCACGGTATTTTTAGTTGTCGCTGCATTTATGGCAATAGGTATTATTGTCACCTTGTGTATCAAAGAAGCGCATATTGCTGCCAATACGCCAAAGTCTTTGCAAGAAGCGGTGGTATTGCCTTTTAAAGACTTCATTGGTCGCGAAGGTATTAAAAGCGCGTTGTTTATTTTATCGTTTTTATTTTTGTATAAACTCGGCGATAGCATGGCAACGGCGTTGCAAACCCCCTTTTTTATCGATCTCGGTTTTACTAAAACTCAAATTGGCGTCGTTGCCAAGACGGCGAGTTTAGTGGCGATGACCGTTGGGTTGATCGTTGGCGGTTTGGTGATGCTCAAGCTTAGCATTAGTAGGGCGTTGTGGTTGTTTGGTTTTGTGCAAATTATCAGTATTTTGGGCTTTGCAGCGCTGGCAGAAATTGGTAATAACGTCTATGCACTAGCCTTTGCGATGGGCTTTGAATATTTAGGTGTTGGTCTTGGCACTGCCGCATTCGTTGCTTTTATGGCGAAACAAACCAACCCAACATTTGCCGCTACGCAATTTGCCTTGTTTAGCGCGTTAACCGCGTTGCCAAGAACTTTTGCTAATGCGACAACGGGACTGATTGTTGAGCAGATTGGCTGGACAGGATTTTACTTTTTGTGCGTAGGACTCGCAGTGCCGGGTATGTTAATGCTGTTTAAAGTAGCACCTTGGCACGATAAAGAAGTAGAAGGCAGTAAAGAAGCTAATCAAACGTAAAGTTATGAATAAGCGTAAAAAAACGGGATTATCAATGATAATCCCGTTTTTTGTTATGGTCTGACGCCAACACATCCCGCTGGTGTGGGTAAATCAGGTTGCTGTAAATATTTACAACATTTGTCGATAGCCAATCGCAGGTGCTTGTTATTGGCTAAGTCGCACTCTGTTTCAAACTGTATCGTGTAAAACAAATGCCAGAAGACGCGTTCGAAATCGCTTAAACCATCGCTATCTTCTTTATCCAATCGATTCCACTCTTCTAAAATATCCCAAAGTATAATGTGTACTTCTGAGAATGGGATGGCTTGTTTCATCAATTGATTGACAACGTATACCAGCTGTTGTGCTTTTTGTTTAATAAACAGTTCAGGTGTCAAAATATAGATACTCAATGATGGATCTCCCTAGCTGCTTGATCGATAAACCGTCCTATTGGATTGTCGATTTACGGATTAATAATAGTTGCGCTCTTTAAATAAATTTTAGTCAATGGAACATCGTCCCAACCTTTTTTAGAGTCAGTACCCACGTGAACTTGGGCCATCTGCTCTAATACTTCAATTCCATTTATTACTTCTCCAAACACAGTATAGCCCCATCTGCGAGAGTTGGGATTTAAATTGCGATTTCCTTCGGGATTTACGTTGAAGTAAAACTGGCGTGAAGCTGAATGAGGTTCGGTTTCTCGAGCCATGGCAATAGTGCCAAAGTCATTGGTCAGTCCGTTACCTGATTCGTTAACTATCAGGTAGTTATCTGGTTTTGATGTCATGTCAGGAGCCACGCCACCACCCTGAACAACGAAGTTTTTTATGATGCGATGGAAGATAGTATTATCGTATTCTTTATTTTTTACCAGCCATAAAAAATTATTAGCAGTAACGGGCGCACGGTCGCGATTTAGCTCAACGACTATATCCCCCATGCTAGTAACTAGCTTGACTTGAGGGAAACCGTTTTCAGGCAGAATATCTGCGCCGCGGTATTGCTGACGTAGGTCTAAGGTTTGATTCTTTTTATCAGCGGCGTGCAGGCTAGTACTTAGTGTTACTGTAGCTATCAAGGCGACGAATAGATGACGAAATATCATGGCTCTTCCTTAAATGTTTAGGTAGCTTTTAACTTGGGCGTCTTGCGCGATGTCATTATAAAGCTGTTGTAATAGTCCGCTAAACTCACTTTCCAGCACTGCAATATCTGCTTTTAATGGGCCTTTATTCGTTCCTTGGCGTTTAAAAGATTTAGTGAGGGTTTTGGTACCGTTATTAATGCTGACATTAAATACGATTAGACTTTGCGCTTCATAACTTACCAACCCTTGATCGAGTTTCATCGCCATTTTGTCGATGGTGATATTTAGTGTTTGCGCGCTCATTGGGCTAAGACCAACGGCAAGTTGCTGACGAAAATGACTAGCTAAGCCTTGCTTTACTAACTGTGTTGTTGCGATTGGCGCTGACATATAGCTGTGCTTACCATCGTTAGTGGTGCGTAAAATAGCTTGCCGACTACGAGGATCATTAACGTTAATAGCGATGTTTTTAAGCACCGGTGTATTAGTTGTAATAGCTGGCGATGTATTAACGATAAAGTGGCTTGGTGCTGCACTACAGCCAACAATGCTGGCTGCCAACAGGCTAATAAAGGCGAGTTTTTTCATTATAACCCTTTTGGTTGTATTTCTATGCTTTAGTGGCTTCTAAAATCACGAACTTGCTATTTGATGCGATTGTGGTGCAGTTGTCAAAAATTCGCTGTAACTTAATGTGATAGCCAAGATGACGATTGCCAACGATGCGTAATTTACCGCCGTGTTTCAGAGTGCGATAGGCGTCGTTAAACATCTGCCAAGCAATGTGATCTGTGACGGTTTTTAGCTGATGAAACGGTGGATTACAGATAATCAAATCAGCTTGGTCATAATCGTAGTCGCTTAAACAGTCGTGCCAATCAAACTCAAAGCGCTCAGTGCTTCCAAAAGCATTATCACAGTTGAGTTTAGCACTGGCGATCGCCATGAACGATTCATCGGTAAAGCGAATCGTTGCCTGTGGATTTTTGTCCGCCAACATCAATCCTAATACGCCGTTGCCACAACCTAAATCAATGGCATAGCCATCATCTAAGTTTGACGGTAGGTTTTCGAGCATTAAGCGCGCGCCAATATCTAACTTGCTGTTGGCAAAAACACCGGCGTGATTTGCAATAGTGTAGTCGGTGTTTTCAAGCGGCCACTCAATTAACTGTTGATCATCATTTGTAAGCTTTTGAGCTGTTGGTGTGGAGAAAATTAATCGAGACTTCTTCTTAGCAAGCGAAGTTGTTGTGGTGCCGATATATTTTTCAAAAAGTTTTAAACCGGATGTATGAACATCTTTCGCCTTGGCAAAACCAATGACCTGAGTATTAGGGCCCATTACCTGATTAATTTGTTGTAATTGCTGTGCTAGCAGTGCATTGCTCTTTGGAAGTTTTAACAGCACAACGTCAGGCGTTACGCTAGGCGTTGTAAGGCTATCTAAATACTCAATTGATGGGTATAGGAAATTGTCTGAGAGATTTTGTTCAACAGCACATTGTGCGACACGCGAGTCTGTTTGCCAATAAAGTTCATGTTCGCTAAGTGCGCAAGCAAGGGTGCCGAATGTGTCATTGATTATTAGAATCTTGCTCGGCTGCAATTGCTGCTCAACTAAATAGTTTATAACGTACTCATCGCTTGAGTCCCACGCTTGGAGATTTTTATCATTTGAAGGAGGGAAACGGTTGAGGCGAAGCTCTTTTGAGTTGATGGTCAGTATTGTGTTCATCGCTTGGGTACTTTATGTAAATTTGCCATATTGTCGCAAAAAAGCGCTCTTGCTTCAGTATTTATTTAGAAATGCGCTTTTTCTAATTCTTTAATGACAAAAAATGTGAACTTAATGGAGGTTTATTCCTAATCAGGCATTAACTGTTTCTTTACAAAGGTCGAATTTTATTAAAATTATTGATAGGGTATAGCTCAATGAATAGGTTTTAAATCATCGCTACAATTCTTTGACAAGGAAAGTGTTAAATTGCGTGAAATCGCTGCTTAACGTCGAACTTCCATGACAATTTGTATATTGAAAGATGGGTAAGGGTTAGAAATATGACAACAACGAGTCACTCTTTTGTTCACGTCCGAAAGACGTTGGTAGCGATTGCAGTCGGAATGAGTTGTGCGGGAGTCGCTGTTGCTAAAGAGCAGCCAAAAACGATTTCTTTAATAAAAAAGCCAATTTCTTTGGTGAAGAATAAAAAGAAGCCTGTTGAGAAAAAACAGGCTAATGATGCTAAAGAGTCGATGCTCTATAGTGATATTGCTCGAACACTTAATCAATTACCGGGGATTTTCGCGGTAAATCGGCTACCAAATGATGTCAGTCCTATTATTTCCCATCACAGCCACCTATTGACTCACAATGTGTCATTGGAGAGCGACAATATAAGTTGGTCACCACTGCCTTATTTTTTTCCGAACTTGACAACTATTACGCCATTATTTTTGGAAAATGCTCGTGTTGAGGGTGCCATTACTGGTGTGACATTTCCTTCATCACATGCCGCTGGCCTAGTGAGTGAACGACCTGCGATAGAAGATAGCGCTAATCTTGCGTTAACTATCGGCTCATTTGCTCAGCGTGGAATAGTGATTGACCATGGCAGTCAGCGTGATAATTTCGGTCATCGATTGTATGTGAATAAACGCCAACAAGACTCACATCGCAAGTTTAGTGATGGTGAGCAAGGTCGCTTCGACTCGAATGAAGTGATGATTAAAATGCACGAAATTAGTGCGGCTAACAATGGTAAAAATAAGCAAACTACGCAATTAATGCTGCACTATCAAGACTATCACAATGATGAGTCTTTGATTGGAATTAGCGATACAGATTTTAATGCAAAGCCGACCCACAGATACAGCGCAACTCGCGGTGATTATGTTAGTGGCGACGACTTACTATTTGGTGTACGCCATCAAACAACCTTATTTGCTGGCGAGCAGGTGACGACTGATGTCCACTATCGCCGCGGTGCTATCAACAATAGGCAAACAGATAGTGTATCAGGCAATCATTTTTTATTAACCGCGCCTTTATTAGCAATCTATGAAGGTAATCCGATTGGTAACCAAAGCATTAATAAAGAGTTAGTTGATTCAACATATACATCGTCTGGAATACGTATGGATATTGAACAGCAGATGGGGCGCCATCAGTTCAATATGGGATGGGTGTATCAAAAAGAAGAATTAGAGCAAACAACGCTAACTGAAGATTATCAACTAGACAGTAATCTAGCGCTAACGCTGCAAGAAAGTGATAATAGCGCTGAAAATTTAGAGTTTGAAGCGAGAATTAACGCTTTTTATCTTACTGATAAGTGGCGCAATGGTGATTGGCAGGTCGACGCCGGTGTTCGTTGGGTTAAGTTTGACGACCGCCGTCAAAATAATGATATTCAACGTTACAGTCGACAAGATGACAATCACACGCTATTTAACTTGCAGTTGAGCTATCAATTTACGCCAAATCTGTTTGGCTTTGTTGGCGCAAGGCAGGGAGTGAGTGGTGATATTTCAGTGTACTCGCCGAAATTGGCAAAGCTCAACAATCAGGCCGCTATTGGGGTTGTGTATAAAGATGATACGTCTTTCGTTTCTTTAACTGGCTATGCGCGTGAATTTGATAACGCGTTGACGCGCTGTGGTGAAACAGATGCCTGCTTAGCCTTGGATAATGATTCTACCGATATCGAAGTTAATGCGATTGAGCTAACTGGTGGATATCAATTTGATTTTGATAGCTTTAGCTTGCCAATATCCTTTAATTATACTCAGCGAGATGCTTCTTATACGCTAGATGCTCAACAATTAAATTTGGGGCTACAACGTGGTGATGAGCTGATTCATCTACCTAAGCAACAGTTTAATGCCAAGCTAGGGATGCAGTTTGATAATCTTTATGTAGGTAGCAGAATTCAATATCGCAGTGAGTTAAGAAAAACCTCTGGTCAGGAGCCGTTAACTTCCGTTAATAGTCACGAAGCGGTAACCTTAGTCGATCTGACTGCGAGCTATCAGTTTGATAATAAACATCGCTTATCTCTTACCGTTGAAAATGCAACAGACAAGGAATATGTAGAACATTCACTATTCGGTAGCAATATGATGGCACGAACTCGCCACACTAGCCTGACCTATCAATATAAATTTTAGACTTCCCTTATTCGTTTATTCGTTTAAAACGCGTTCACTTGAGCGCGTTTTTTGGTTTTAATCTTAAAAGATTTTCGACTATCAGCAGAATCAAAGATTACGCTATCAGCTACTGCTCTGTTTTTGGACTGGTTATAACAAAAATAACTAAAGTCTAGGGCGAAAACATTCATTTACATATTCAGAATATTTGCTATTGATGCTAGAATTGCGCCCCAGTTAGGGTAGTATCTTTTAATGCTGCACGTTTTTTGTGCGAATTTAAAAAATATTGTCCTAAAAATTTGAGCGCTATTGTATTGATATGTGGTTTAAATCTTGTCAGTTAGGAAGGATTTAAAACGCAGTCTTTACATTTTAAAATAGCAAGCAACTGTCGAGCCTAACGGCTAATTCTTTCCGTTAACCAGTGCAAGTGAATATGATTACAATAAAAAAAGGTCTGGACCTGCCTATCGCAGGATTACCCCAGCAAGTAATCCATGATGGTCCGTCCATCAAACAAGTTGCGACATTGGGTGAAGAGTTTTTTGGCATGCGTCCTACGATGAAAGTTCGTGTTGGCGATACTGTCAAAAAAGGTCAGGTAATTTTCGAAGATAAGAAAAATCCTGGCGTAGTTTATACTGCTTCAGCTAGTGGTGTCGTATCACAAATCAACCGCGGTGCTAAACGAGCATTTTTGTCTCTAGTTATCGATGTTCAAGGTGAAGAGCAAGAAACTTTCCAAAGTTTCCCAGCAACTGAGCTAGCGCAATTAGAGCGCAGCGTTGTTGTTGACAACCTTGTAAAATCGGGACAATGGCCATCGCTACGTACGCGTCCTTTCTCAAAGGTGCCTGCGATTGATTCTGAACCTTCAGCGATTTTCGTTTCAGCAATGGATACTAATCCATTAGCAGCGGATCCTGCGGTAATTATCAACGAGAACTCTCAAGATTTTATCAATGGTTTAACCGTGTTATCACGTTTAACTAGCGGTAAAGTATTCGTTGGTAAAAAAGCTGGCGTTGAAGTTCCAAACAGCAATGTAAGCAGTGTTGAACAACACGAATTTGCGGGTGTTCACCCTGCAGGTCTTGTTGGTACTCACATTCACTTCTTGCACCCAGTAAGTGCTGAGCGCACAGTATGGACGCTTGGTTACCAAGACGTTATCGCCTTTGGTAAGTTATTCACGACTGGTGAAATTCACACTGACCGCGTAGTTTCTCTTGCAGGTCCTGGTGTTAAGAACCCACGTTTAGTACGCACTCGCATGGGCGCTAGCACAACTGATTTAACCGCTGGTGAATTAGTTGACGGCGACTTACGTGTTGTTTCTGGTTCTATCCTACAAGGCGCTACTGCTGAAGGTGCTGTTGCATTCTTAGGTCGTTACGCCAACCAAGTTAGCGTATTAGCGGAAGGCCGTGAAAAAGAATTCATGGGCTGGATGAAAGCTGGTAAAAACGTAGTGTCTATCACGCGTTCTTACATCTCTCATTTATCGCCTAAGCGTTTACTTAACCTAACTACTACTACTAACGGTAGTGATCGTGCCATGGTGCCAATCGGTAGCTACGAGCGCGTTATGCCATTAGATATTTTACCAACGATGTTACTGCGTGACCTTTGCGCTGGTGATAACGATGGTGCTCAAGCATTAGGTTGTTTAGAGCTAGACGAAGAAGATTTAGCACTATGTACCTTCGTATGTCCAGGTAAGTACGACCACGGTCAGATCTTACGTGAGCGACTAACGACTATTGAGAAGGAAGGTTAAGCAGATGGGCTTAAAAAATTATCTCGAGAGTATCGAGCCGCACTTTGAAAAAGGCGGTAAACACGAGAAGTGGTACGCGCTTTACGAAGCTGCTGCGACTATCTTCTATACCCCAGGTTTTGTAAACAAGGGTAAAACTCACGTACGTGACGGTGTTGAATTAAAACGTATCATGATCATGGTGTGGATGGCGACATTCCCAGCAATGTTCTGGGGTATGTACAACATCGGTTTACAAGCGAACGACGCTGTTATTGCTGGTATGGCAATGGGCGACGCGTGGCAACAACAGTTATTTACTGCTCTAGGCGGTGAGTTAGGTGCCAATGCCGGCGTTGGAACCTTAATGTTCTACGGCGCTTGTTTCTTCCTGCCTATTTATGCCACTGCCTTTATCGTTGGTGGTTTCTGGGAAGTGTTATTTGCCATGGTACGCGGCCATGAAATCAACGAAGGTTTCTTCGTAACTTCGATTTTATTCGCGCTTATCCTGCCGGCAACTATTCCATTATGGCAAGTAGCTATCGGTATTTCATTTGGCGTTGTAGTTGCTAAAGAAGTATTCGGTGGTACTGGTAAGAACTTCCTAAACCCAGCATTAGCGGGTCGTGCTTTCCTATTCTTCGCATACGCACCTGATATCTCTGGTGACACTGTGTGGACTGCAATCGACGGTTTCTCTGGCGCAACTGCACTAAGCGTTGTTGCTAACGAAGGCATGACTGCACTACAAGGTACTATGACTTGGATGGATGCTTTCCTAGGTAAGATGCAAGGTTCAGTAGGTGAAGTTTCTACACTAGCTATCTTAATCGGTGGTGCATTTATTGTTTACCAACGTATTGCTTCATGGCGCATTATCTTAGGTGTGTTCTTCGGTATGGTTGCAACTAGTTTGTTATTCAATGCTATCGGCAGCGAAACAAACGGCATGTTTGCAATGGACTGGAAATGGCACCTAGTAACAGGTGGTTTTGCCTTCGGTATGATCTTCATGGCAACTGATCCTGTTTCTGCATCATTCACTAATACTGGTCGTTGGGCGTTTGGCGCACTTATCGGTATTATGGTTGTGCTTATCCGTGTAGTTAACCCTGCATTCCCAGAAGGTATGATGTTAGCTATCTTATTTGCAAACTTATTTGCACCTTTATTCGACTACTTCGTAGTTCAGTCGAATATCAAGCGGAGGGCTGCTCGTCATGGGTAATAAAGACTCATTTGGCAGAACGCTAATTTTCGTATTAGCCGTTTGTCTGGCTTGTTCGGTAATCGTTGCTGGTGCAGCGGTTGGTTTAAAACCGTTACAAACCAAAAATAAATTGCTTTACAAGCAAACTAAAATCTTAGAAGCATCTGGTCTACTTGCGCAAGCAGGCAGTGATATTCCTGCAACTTACAACAAGTTCGTAGAAGCTAAATTAATCGATTTAGCCACTGGTGAGTTTGTTGAAGGTGACGCTGAAGCTTACGATCAACGTTTAGCGGCGTTAGATTCAAGCAAGAGTATCAAACCAAACAACGACGTTGCTAAAATCAACCGTCGCGCTAACCAAACTGTGGTTTATCTAGTGAAAGGCGAATCAGGTAACACTGAGACTGTTGTTCTAGAAATGCGCGGTAGTGGTTTATGGTCAATGATGTACGCTTTCGTTGGTTTATCTACTGATTTAAACACTGTTAAGTCTGTAATTTACTACGACCAAGGTGAAACTCCGGGTCTAGGTGGCGAAATTGAAAACCCAGTTTGGAAAGCAAAATGGGTTGGCAAGAAGCTGTTTAATGACAACGGTGAAATCGCTATTAAAGTGGTTAAAGGCGGCGCTAAAGCCGGCGATATCCACGGTGTAGACGGTCTGTCTGGCGCAACGTTGACAGCGAATGGCGTAGAAAACACCTTTACTTTCTGGCTTGGTGAAGAAGGCTTTGGCCCATTCATCAACAAGTACCGTAACGGAGGCTTATAATCATGGCTGATTCTCAAGCAATGAAAAAAGCCCTGTGGGGTCCAGTTCTAGACAATAACCCAATCGGCCTTCAGGTTCTGGGTATTTGTTCGGCACTGGCTGTAACAGGCTCGATGCAAAAAGCATTAATCATGACCATTGCGGTAACCTTGGTTTGTGCTTTCTCAAACTTATTCATCTCGATGATCCGTAACCAGATCCCTAACGCCGTACGTATTATCGTGCAAATGGCTGTTATCGCATCTTTGGTTATCGTGGTAGACCAAGTACTTAAGGCATTCGCTTATGAAATGTCTAAAGAGCTATCGGTATATATCGCACTGATCATTACTAACTGTATCGTTATGGGCCGTGCTGAAGCCTATGCGATGAAAGAGCCACCATTCATGAGCTTCTTAGACGGTATCGGTAACGGTATTGGTTACGGCGCTATGTTAATGGCTGTTGCATTCTTCCGTGAACTATTTAGTAAGGGCACGTTATTTGATATCGAAATTCTACCGCTTGTTCAAAACGGTGGTTGGTATCAAGGTAATGGCCTATTGATTCTACCATTTAGTTCATTCTTCGTAATTGGTTTGATTATCTGGGCAATTCGCCAGTACAAGCCAGAGCAAGTTGAGAAGGACTAGGGGAGTATTATGGAACATTATTTAAGTCTATTCGTTAAAGTCGTTTTCGTAGAAAACATGGCTTTAAGCTTTTTCCTAGGTATGTGTACCTTCCTAGCTGTATCTAAGAAAGTTAGTACAGCGATTGGTCTTGGTGTTGCGGTTATCTTCGTACTAGCGATTGCGGTACCTGTTAACCAAATCATCTACCATGCGATCTTAGCGCCAAACGCGTTAGGTGAAGGTATCGACTTAAGCTTCTTAAGCTACATCACTTACATCGGTGTTATTGCGGCACTGGTACAGATTGTTGAAATGGTACTTGATAAGTACATGCCAGCGCTATACAACGCGTTAGGTGTATTCTTACCACTTATCACGGTTAACTGTGCAATCTTCGGTGGTGTTGCCTTTATGGTTCAACGTAACTACAACCTTGCTGAATCTGTAGTATTCGGTGTTGGTAGTGGTGTTGGTTGGACATTGGCAATTGTCTTATTAGCAGCGGTTCGCGAAAAGCTGAAATACTCAGACATTCCTGATGGCCTGAAAGGTTTAGGTATTACCTTTATCACTTCTGGTCTGATGGCACTGGGCTTCCAGTCGTTCGGCGGTATCTCGTTATAATTAGTTGATTGGGCTGCCTAGCGGCTCAATAACCAAGTTCAAAGGAAAAGTTTATGCAAGAAATTATTCTTGGCGTAACAATGTTCACTGCGATTGTATTGGTTTTGGTTTTAATCATTTTAATGGCTAAATCTAAACTAGTTTCATCGGGTGACGTTACCATAGCAATCAACGGCGATCCTGAAAAAGGCGTCGTTACTAAGCCTGGCGATAAGCTACTTGGCGCACTAGCTGCAAAAGGAATCTTCATTCCTTCAGCCTGTGGCGGTGGTGGTACTTGTGGTCAATGTAAAGTACACGTTCATTCTGGCGGTGGTGAATTACTACCAACAGAAGAAAGCCATATTACTAAGAAGCAAGCCCGTGAAGGTGAGCGTCTAGCCTGTCAAGTTGCTGTTAAGCAAGACATGGAAATTGAAGTTGAAGACGAGATCTTCGGTGTTCAGCAGTGGCAATGTGAAGTTATCTCTAACGATAACAAAGCGACGTTCATCAAAGAACTTAAGCTTGGCATCCCTGACGGTGAGTCTGTACCTTTCCGTGCCGGCGGTTACATTCAAATTGAAGCGCCTGCTCACCACATTAAATACAGCGATTTCGATATTCCAGAAGAATATCGCGGTGACTGGGAGCGTTTCGGCTTCTTCGACATCGAGTCTAAAGTTGATACAGATACATTGCGTGCATACTCAATGGCGAACTATCCTGAAGAGGAAGGCATTATCATGCTTAACGTTCGTATCGCGACGCCGCCGCCAAACAACCTGTCACTACCTGCAGGTAAAATGTCTTCATTCATTTGGAGCTTGAAAGCAGGTGATAAGGTAACTATCTCTGGCCCATTTGGTGAGTTCTTCGCTAAAGAAACTGATAATGAGATGGTATTTATCGGTGGTGGTGCTGGTATGGCGCCAATGCGTTCACATATCTTCGATCAGCTTAAGCGTCTTAAGTCTAAGCGTAAGATGTCTTTCTGGTACGGTGCACGTTCATTGCGTGAAATGTTCTATGAAGATGATTACAACGGTCTTGCGGCTGAAAATGACAACTTTGAGTGGCATGTTGCACTGTCTGATCCACAACCAGAAGATAACTGGGACGGTTTAACAGGCTTCATCCATAACGTGCTTTACGAGAACTACTTGAAAGATCACGAAGCGCCAGAAGATTGTGAATACTACATGTGTGGTCCACCGATGATGAATGCTGCTGTAATCGGCATGCTAAAAGATCTAGGTGTTGAAGATGAAAACATCCTACTTGATGACTTCGGTGGTTAATCCCTGATGGCTATTAAGTATGTTAAATGGCTGGCGCTTTGTGCGCTGGCCATTTTTTTATCTGGTTGTTTTGATACAACGCCAACGCAAACAAAAATCAAGCTTAGTGGTCGCACTATGGGCGTGGACTATCATATCACCTATATCGACGTAGCTAAAAATAGCGAAGAAATCGCAAAAGCACGTCAGAGTGCTATTGATAAGCTGCTTAAAACCGTTAATGAGCAGATGTCTACGTATGACAAGACTTCTGAGCTATCGCGCTTTAATCAATCACGCTCACTAGAGCCATTTGAAGTGTCGCCTGATACAGCGAAAGTAGTTAGTGAGTCGATTCGTTTGGCACAGCTGTCAGAAGGAAAGCTCGATGTAACTGTCGGCCCTCTGGTTAATTTGTGGGGCTTTGGTCCTAATATGCGGGTTGAGAAACTGCCAAGTAGCGATGAGCTAGAAACAGCGATGAACCAAGTTGGCATCGGTAAACTTACCGTCGATGGTAACTACTTGATTAAGGCAATTCCTGAGCTTTACGTCGATTTATCAACAACGGCAAAGGGCTTTGGCGTTGACGTTGTTGCCAATTACTTAGACGGTGAAGGCGTAGCCAACTACCTTGTTGAAATCGGTGGTGAAGCGCGTATTAAAGGCCGTGCTAACGAACAACGTGATTGGGTCATTGCTATCGAAAAGCCGGTATCGTCACATCGTGCAATTCAAGAGTATATCTCGCCGCGCAATAATGGATTGGCAACGGCTGGTGATTATCGTCAGTACTTTGAAGAAAACGGTCGCCGTTTCTCTCATATTATTGACCCTGATACCGGAATGCCTATCGACCACAAGTTAGTATCGGTCAGTGTGATTCATCCGTCGTGTATGACGGCAGATGGATTGTCGACGGCAATTATGTTGATGGGACCTGAGAAGGGCTTAGAGTTTGCGCGAGCTCAAAACTTGGCCGCTTATTTAGTGACTAAGACAGACAGTGGTTTTGATACCGTGTATACTGACGCCTTTGAGCAATACCTCGTAAAACCCGTAAACTAGGAACTGACATGGCAATATTTTTATATACCTTTGCAGCATTTTTAATTGTGATAGTAGCGATGGCTATTGGCTACATCGTGCAAAAGAAAGCGATTTCAGGGAGTTGTGGTGGCCTAGGTGCCATTGGTGTCGAGAAGGCCTGTGATTGTGATAACCCTTGTGACAAACGCAAGAAGCGTATGGAACAAGAGCAAATTAAAATCAGTCTTATTGAATAATTGCTCAGACATCAGATAATAAAAAACCGCCGATTAAGGCGGTTTTTTTATGACTGCTTTCTAGTCGATTAACTGTGGTAATCTTTGGCAGCAATCAGTGTATTTTCAATTAGGTTGGCTACCGTCATTGGACCAACACCACCGGGTACTGGTGTTATAAAGGCCGCGTTATTTTTTGCGGTATCAAACTCTACATCACCAACTAAACGGCCGTCATCTAGGCGATTAATCCCAACATCAATAACGATAGCACCTGGCTTGATCCATTCGCCAGGAATGAAGCCCGCTTTACCTACGGCAACGATCAATAAATCTGCGCCACGTACCTTTTGCTCTAAATCTTTAGTAAATCTATGACAGGTTGTTGTAGTACAGCCGGCAAGTAGCAACTCTAGTGTCATTGGGCGGCCAACGATATTTGATGCGCCAACAATCGTTGCGTCTAATCCGTGCGTCTTAACTCCAGTAGACTCAATTAGCGTCATAATACCTTTAGGTGTACAAGGACGCAGGGCTGGATTACGCTGTGCTAGGCGGCCAATGTTATATGGATGGAAGCCATCAACATCTTTATGCGGAGTAATACGCTCTAGTACTAACTCTGAATCGATATGTGCGGGTAGTGGCAGCTGCACTAAAATACCATCGATTTCTTTATCTTGGTTAAGCTCATCAATAAGCGTTAATAGCTCTTCTTGCTGTGTGGTATCAGGTAAATCAAATGAACGTGATTTGAATCCTACCTGATCACAGGCTTTACGCTTATTTGATACATAAACTTGAGAAGCAGGATCAAGTCCAACTAAGATTACCGCTAAGCCAGGGATCCTTTGGCCTTCTTCTTTCATGCGTGCAACTTCAATCGCTACATCATTTCTAACTTTTTGTGAAACAGCTTTACCATCAATTATTCGCGCGCTCATGGTGAGTTTTTAGCTCCAAGAATTCAAAGACGCGCTATTATGCCACAGCCTAAAAAGTGTGACCATGATCAATAAAGAGTATTTGCGCTAAAAGTGGAGTGGGTTGGGTTTTTAGTCGATTATTGCGTGGTAATTGAGCGAACGATTTTTTTTTATTAAAAACGTTTGACCAAGGCTCATAACAACTGTACTATCTCGCTCCGTTGTTAAGGAGAAATCTTTTACAATCAGTGTCGGTGATTAGCGCAGCCTGGTAGCGCATCTGGTTTGGGACCAGAGGGTCAGAGGTTCGAATCCTCTATCACCGACCAAAATTTCAAAATAAGCTGCGTTAAACTACTGTGTAACGGTCTTATTTTTAGATACGCAGTTGTGCTTGTCTAAAAAGAGTGACTATTTTGAAATTTAACATTTTTATAAAATGTTAAGAGCGCCCGTAGCTCATCTGGATAGAGCAACGGCCTTCTAAGCCGTGGGTAGCAGGTTCGAGTCCTGCCGGGCGTGCCATTTTATAAAAGGTCTTTAGTGGTGACTATAGCTCAGTTGGTAGAGCCCCGGATTGTGATTCCGGTTGTCGTGGGTTCGAGCCCCATTAGTCACCCCACTTTATTTACTCAGACTTCCTTATGCCACTGGCATAACGGTTCTTCGTAAATTCCTACTTCGGTAGATATCTGATGTCGGTGATTAGCGCAGCCTGGTAGCGCATCTGGTTTGGGACCAGAGGGTCAGAGGTTCGAATCCTCTATCACCGACCACTTCCACGTACTGTCTACGATCCAATAAACTATATTGCACCTGCTTCGCAGGCGACTATCGCTTTATAAATCTTTTTGTTAAATTAAGCGCTTCTGATTTTTAGTTGTCAGCCACTAGTTGGCTTATATGACGATCGGGCTCTCTGTTTGAAATTGTGTTAAAACAACTCTACTGAGCCAGCTTCTTGTGGTGCGTTTAACTTGCCTTCTACAATCAACTGCTCGTAATTATAAAGACAGTTTCGGCCGTGTTCTTTCGCGTAATAAAGGGCTTTATCGGCTTGGTCTAAAATACTCGGTGGAAAGTCGTCGACGCAAAATTGTGAGAAGCCCATACTGATGGTGACATTGCCGACAAATGGGAAATTGAATTCAGAGACTAGGTTTCTAAAATGCTCAAGAGTGGCAATTGCTACTTCCATTGGCATGTATTCCAAGACTATTACAAATTCCTCGCCGCCAAACCTGAATAGTAAACTGTTGTTAATAAAGTAATCCTTCATTAACTGAGACAGGTGAAGCAGGATCTCGTCACCGCAAACATGACCATAGTTGTCATTGACTGACTTGAAGTGATCAATATCAATCATTACCAACCAGCAATTGGACAATAAACTTGATGTTGAAGTTTCATCACGTGGCTTTAGCAGTCGATTAAGCTTGTTTTCGAAGGTCTTGCGGTTAAGTAGCCCTGTCAGTTTATCTCGTTCATTTTCAGTGAGAATGACTTGATAATTTTGATAAATTCGCACAAACCCATTAATCAAATCACTGTGCTGCATTACATCATTTTGACTAGTAATTTTTAGAATTGAATTTAGCTCGTCATTGATAACAATAGGGAAGTAAAACTCATAGTCATCAGAAATCTTATGGCTTAATGGTTGGTGATGAGCAATAACGGTTTCAAGTTCGCTGTTAATGTCGACATTGGTGAGTTGGTTGTCCCATTTATAACGTTTTTTACCGCCTTCAAGTTGAACTGTTAAACGCAATTCAGATGAGAGATAAGAAACTTCACCTTTGTAAGGGACGTTCAATAAATTTATTTCATTGATGTCAATTAATTCTGCGAGAGTCGCCGCCAGTGAGTACTCCAGTGAGTCTGTATCTTTCTGGCGGGTGATTTCGATGATTGATTCGAAAATTTCATTATTCATAATTTATCATCCTTGATCCGTTCGTTACTAATCAGTTAGATACCGAGTTCATCTAACAAATCGTCATTTCCGGCGGCTTCTTCAGTTGCTACAGGAGCAGGTGTTGGCGCCGAAGTCTGGTGTTGCTCTAAAAGTTCATCTGGGTCAACCGTTTCCACGCTTTCAAATTCTTTGAGTTGAATGAATTGGGTGTCATCGATCGAAAGCTCTAAATAGAACACATTGCCTTGCGCTGTTTTAAACGAAACGCGGCGCGATACCGGTTCGTCTAAGTTAGCTTCAATTGAGATCACTAATTGTTTATTTACCGTCAACATTTTAGGCTGACTTTGAGTAATAGACGTCTGTAAATCTTGGCTAATGGTTGAGATGAATTTACCTAAAATCTGATTCATGAGCTCGCCCATCACATTGGCTACTTCATCGGCGGTGTGACTTGTTGCAAGTTCACTTTCTGGCATGCCCATATTGAGCAAGTAGCCGCGATAAATTTCCAACGCTGCTTCGGCGGTAAAGTTAATAATAACTAAACCTGAAAAACCACCGTCAAAGATAACGAAACAGCCAATATCTGGCTTTAAGCTGGTCTTTTTGATTTTTTGAACCATGGCAGCATGATGAATTTGACTGTGCGACGCTTTAGTGAGAACGCCTGATACGGAATTACATAACTTTAAGAGGATATCGTCGGTGCTGACATTGTTACTTTTTTTATCGACCATGATTTTGGGGTCCAAGACACTTTAAAAATTTGTTAAAAAATTATTATGCACTAACTGATGAGATAAACAAAGGACTTACTATTTTATGCTGATATAGCGCGGTTTGATAAAAATTTATGATCGGGCTTGAAGTCTCGAAAAGAGTCCCAATATTTTTGTCTGATTACGCAAAAAAACATTGCCAATTATTAGGGCTCGACTAACTCGATAACCATCGTTATAATGTCGCGTCCGAAAACCATAGTCTTGCTGGTTTTTTGTTGAAATTAAGAACAAATAACGGCATTTATAGATAACTTAACGCGTTGTTTTAACGTCGTTAATGTAAAAGAGCCCACAGGGCCATTTGAAATTTTTGAGGTATGCAATGCAAGTTTCTCTTGAAACGACTCAAGGCCTAGAGCGCCGCCTAACAATTACAGTTGAAGCCGCTACTGTTGATTCTGAAGTTAAAAAACGTCTTCAACAATTATCTAAAACTCAGCGCATCGACGGTTTCCGTCCAGGTAAAGTACCTGTAACTGTTATTCAAAAGCGTTACGGCGCAGCTGTTCGCCAAGAAGTTGCTGGTGAGTTAATGCAACGTCATTACTTCGAAGCAGTTGTAGCTGAGAAAGTAAACCCTGCAGGTATGCCTCAACTAGCAGTTGTTAAGAACGACGCAGGTAGCGACCTAGAATTCACTGCAACTTTTGAAGTTTACCCAGAAATTGAAGTAGCTAACCTAGATAAAATCAAAGTTGAGAAGCCAGTTGTTGAAGTAACTGACAAAGATCTAGACGAAATGCTAGTAACGCTTCAGAAGCAACACGCTACTTACAAAGAAGTTAAGCGTAAGTCTAAGAAATCTGACCGCGTAACTATCGACTTCACTGGCTCTATCGACGGTGAAGAGTTCGAAGGCGGCAAAGCTGAAGACTTCGTTCTAAACTTATCTGAAGAGCGCATGATCCCAGGTTTCGAAAAGCAAATCGTTACTCACAAAGCGGGTGAAGAGTTCGACATCACTGTAACTTTCCCAGAAGATTACCACGCAGAAAACCT
This sequence comes from Psychrobium sp. MM17-31, assembly GCF_022347785.1. Lineage (NCBI taxonomy): Bacteria > Pseudomonadati > Pseudomonadota > Gammaproteobacteria > Alteromonadales > Shewanellaceae > Psychrobium > Psychrobium sp. MM17-31. The sequence goes on along the minus strand of NZ_JAKRGA010000002.1, from coordinate 412,771 downwards.
AAAAGGTAAAGAAGCGGTATTCGCAATCAACCTGAAGAAAGTTGAAGACCAAGTTCTACCTGAATTAACTGACGAGTTCGCAGAGAAATTCGGTGTTACTGAAGGCGGCATCGAAACACTTAAAGCTGATGTTCGTAAGAACATGGAGCGCGAGCTTAACCAAAACGTTAAAAACAACGTTAAGCAGCAAGTTATCGACGGTTTAATCGACGTTAACGAAATCGAAATCCCAGCTTCTCTAGCTCAAGGTGAAATCCAAGTATTACGCGAGCAAGCTATGCAACGTTTCGGTGGTCAAATCGATCCTAAGAATGCTCCACAGCTACCTGACGAGTTATTCGAAGAGCAAGCTAAACGTCGCGTTAAAGTTGGCCTATTACTAGGTGAAGTAATCAAGGTAAACAAACTTGAAGCTGACGAAAACCGCGTTAAAGAAATGATCGAAACTATGGCTTCTGCTTACGAAGATCCAAGTGAAGTTATCGAGCATTACGCTAAAGATGAAAAACTTAGCCAAAACATGAAAGACCTTGCACTAGAAGATCAAGCAATTGACTTCATCTTAGAGCAAGCTAAAGTGAAAGAAGTTAAGAAAAAATTCAACGACATGATTCAGCAACAAGCTTAATCACTGCGTTTGATTAAAAAACTCGCGTTTTATACGCGAGTTTTTTTATGCCTGAAATTTAACTTAACTACAAATCCAATTTAGGCGCTATTTTTGCAGGCTAAATGCAAGATAGTCATTGTCTTTACTACAGCGAATGGTTATCTTATAGCGTAACTAACCGTAGCTCACGGTTGATAAGCATTTCAGTTATTTTCTATCGTACTTGCACTATATAATCATTAGTACACCGATTTTTAAGGGATATAAACCATGCAACACAATTCATCTTTATCACCAATGGACGCTTTAGTACCTATGGTTGTAGAGCAAACTCCGAAAGGGGAGCGTTCTTTTGATATTTATTCAAGACTGTTGAAAGAGCGCGTTATCTTTTTAGTCGGTCCTGTTGAAGACAATATGGCAAACCTAATCGTTGCTCAGTTATTGTTCCTTGAAGCAGAAAACCCAGATAAAGAAATTTTCTTATACATCAACTCACCAGGTGGTAGTGTGACCGCAGGGATGTCGATCTATGACACAATGCAATTTATTAAACCTAAAGTAAGTACTGTGTGTATTGGTCAAGCGGCAAGTATGGGCGCGTTTTTATTGGCGGGCGGCGAAAAAGGCATGCGTCATTGTTTACCTAACTCTCGTGTGATGATTCACCAACCGCTTGGTGGCTTCCAAGGTCAAGCCTCTGATATTCAAATTCACGCACAAGAAATTTTGGGCATTAAAAACAAATTAAACACGCTATTAGCTGAGCATACTGGTCAGCCATTAGAAGTACTTGAGAAAGATACTGACCGCGATAACTTTATGAGCAGTCAAGAAGCCCTTGATTATGGCTTAATCGACTCCATATTAACTAAACGATAAGCAAAAAATAGCAAATAGCTCAATGGTGGGTTTTGTTTGCTATTTTGAGCAGTGTTAAACTTGATGTAATCAAGTGTGAAAGATCCAGTGAGGATGATAGATGACAGACATCATTAGTGGCGATGACGACAGCAAAGCATTATTGTATTGCTCTTTTTGCGGCAAGAGCCAGCATGAAGTAAGAAAGTTGATCGCCGGTCCTTCAGTGTATATTTGTGATGAGTGTGTAGATTTATGCACTGATATCATCACTGAAGAAATTAAAGAAAAAATGGATGCGGAAGAGCCGGATAAATTACCGACGCCGCATGAAATTCGTGAAAACCTAGACGATTACGTTATTGGTCAGCAGCACGCGAAGAAAGTATTGTCTGTAGCGGTATACAACCACTACAAACGCTTACAGTTTGCTGGCAAGACAGATGGCGTTGAATTAGGTAAGAGTAACATTCTGCTTATAGGCCCGACTGGTAGTGGTAAAACATTATTAGCTGAGACGATGGCTCGTATGCTTGATGTGCCATTTACTATGGCGGATGCAACGACGTTGACTGAAGCTGGTTACGTTGGTGAAGATGTTGAAAACATCATTCAAAAGCTGCTGCAAAAATGTGATTACGATGTCGAGAAAGCCGAGCGCGGTATTGTTTATGTTGACGAAATCGATAAGATTTCTCGCAAATCAGATAACCCGTCGATCACGCGTGATGTATCGGGTGAAGGTGTGCAACAAGCACTACTTAAACTGATTGAAGGAACGGTAGCAGCGGTTCCACCACAAGGCGGTCGTAAGCATCCACAGCAAGAGTTTTTACAGGTTGATACCTCTAAGATCTTATTTATCTGTGGCGGTGCTTTTGCTGGTTTAGATAAAGTAATCGAAGCCCGCTCACACGTTGGTTCGAGCATTGGTTTTGGCGCTGAAGTGAAGAGTGCTGAAAGCGATAGTTTATCGGCTACTTTTGCTAAAGTTGAGCCTGAAGATTTGGTGAAATACGGTTTGATCCCTGAATTCATTGGTCGTCTACCTGTAGTAGCGACGCTGAATGAATTAGATGAAGAAGCGTTAATTCAAATCCTATCTGAGCCTAAGAACGCGTTAACTAAGCAATATGCTGCACTGTTAGCGTTAGAAAACGTTGAGCTTGAGTTTAGAGAAGATGCCCTAAAAGCGATTGCTGCGAAAGCGATGAGCCGTAAAACAGGTGCTCGTGGTTTACGTTCTATTGTTGAAGATGTATTACTCGATACTATGTATGATTTACCGTCGGTTGAAGGGGTAACCAAAGTGGTTATTGATGATACCGTTATCAAGGGTGAATCAGATCCTATCTTGATCTACGAAACCCAGTCGCAAGCCGCGTCAGAGTAAAAATCAACACTTGTTTAAAAAAGGAGCTTCGGCTCCTTTTTTGTTATGAGATATACCCTTTACGCTCAGCGCAATTGTTTCAAATCATGTATTATCCCTTGCTATTTGCCTGCTTCTTTTGCAAGCTAGGGCGTAAAAAAAGAGAACCGTATGATTTTTGAAGGATTTTGGACACTACTTCCGCCGGTAGTGGCTATTTTAATTGCTGTGTGGAAACGCAATGCAATCTTGGCGTTAACAGTAGGCATCGTCCTCACGTGGATGCTCAATGCCCAACTTGATGTTGTTCAAGGCGCTAAAGACACGTTGGGAAATTTGTGGGATGTAGTGTCTAGTGATGGCAATCGCCGTATCATTATATTCAGTTTACTCATTGGCGCATTACTGGCGTTGATGAAGCAAAGTGGCGGCGTAAATGCTTTTGTCGATGGGTTAGCGCAAAAGCGATTAGTCACTAATCAGCGACAAGCCAGTTTACTGCCATCCGTCATCGGTACCTCTATTTTTACCGATACCAATCTAAGTATGTTTACTGCGGGTATCGCCAGTCAGAGTCTGTTTGATAAATACGGCATGAGCCGCGCACGTTTGGCGTTTATTCTCGATTCGACTTGTTCGCCAATCAGTATTTTATTGTTAGTAAATGGTTGGGGCGCTTATATTCTTGGTTTACTCGATGGCTATCAACTGTCTGACACTGTTGGTGTCCTCATTGACACCATCTTCTTTAACTTTTACCCAATTATTATTTTGATTATGGTTTATTACACTGCTATTTCGACTCGCGTCTTCGGCCCGATGAAAAATAGCGTGCCTAATCCTTATAGTAGTGAAGACAATGGGGAAGTTACCGACGCTAGCGATCCAATGCTTAAGATAAAAGCGACCAAAGCATGTTACTTAGTTATTCCACTGGTTGGCATCTGTGTTATTACGTTAGGTTTGTTGCTTTATAGCGGTAATGGCGATATTCGCAAGGGCTCTGGCTCTTGGTCTGTAATGTGGGCAGTGATTAGCTGTTACGTTATTTTAATGGCGATGTTACTCAAAGATAAGGTGTTTGATGTTAAGCGTGCACTAACGATTAGTGCGTCAGGTATGAAAGACTTGTTGCCTGTGGTAGTTATACTTGTGTTGTCATTTGCTTTTGGTGATGCGGTGAAGGCGTTTGGCACAGGCACCTTTGTTAGTGAATTACTCGGCAGTGAATTTCCACTAATGTATATAGCGCCGCTATTATTCATTACCGCTGGTATTATGGCGTTTGCAACAGGAACATCATGGGGCACCTTTGCGGTGCTTATTCCAATTGCTATGCCTTTGGCTGCTAGTACAGGACTTGAACCAGCGTTCCTTGTTGCCGCGGTATTAGGTGGTGGTATTTTTGGCGATCACTCATCGCCGATATCAGATTCAACCATCGTTGCTTCCATGGCCAGTGGATGTGATCATATTGAGCACGTTAAAACGCAGTTACCTTATAACTTAGTAGCAGGCGCCTTAACGTTAATTGGCTATGTTATTTACGTGGCTTGGATAATGTAATCTGCAGAAAGAACATAGTTTTGAAGAAGTCAGCACTAGCGTGCTGGCTTTTTTTTCGTCTTCGCCACGACATTCTGAATTTAATTTGATATAAAGTATACAATTTTATTCATCGAGTTAAGTTATGAAAGTCACTCCTTTGTTATTTCTTGGGGCTGCCGCATTGGTTGGTTTCCAGAGCCAGTCAATTGCTAGCGAAACAAATAAGCGTCAGCCGTGGGAAGATCACCGCGTATTTGGCATTAACAAATTACCGCCACGAGCCACTAGCTTTGGTTTTGCCAATGAGATGGCGGCCTTAACCTTATCAAAAGAGCAATCGGCGAACTTTATGCTGCTTAATGGTCAATGGCCGTTCCATTGGCGTAAATCACCTGCTGATGCGCCCAAAGGCTTCTTCAAACCTGATTATGATGCCAGTGACTGGTCGTCAATTAAGGTACCTGCCAATTGGGAAGTTTCTGGCTTTGGTTATCCGATTTATCTCGATGAACGTTTTCCATTTACCACTAAATGGCCCGACGCCCCAAAAGATTACAACCCTATTGGTAGTTATCGAAAGCACTTTGAGCTGCCAAAAAGCTGGCGTGATAAGCAAGTTTTCTTGCATGTTGGCGCCGCCAAATCTTCGTTAGATGTTTGGTTAAATGGGGAGAAAGTTGGTTTTAGTCAGGGGGCTAAGACGCCGGCCGAGTTTGATATTACCGATTATGTTCAAGCGGGCGATAATCTGTTGGCATTTCAACTTCGCCGCTGGACTGACGCGAGCTATTTAGAAAGTCAGGATATGCTGCGTATCTCTGGCATTGAGCGGGATGTGTATTTGTACGCAACGCCTAAACAGCGTATCTATGATATTGAAGTACAAACCGACCTTAATGACGATTTTAGCGCTGCTGAACTCTCAGTGGCGGTGAAGGTGAATAATTATAGCCAAGTTAACAAGCGAGACCTCAAGGTTGAATTTTCACTACTCGATCCTAGAGACCAGCTCACCGAAGTGGCTTCATCACAAGGTAAAGTGACTGTTAGTAAAGGCCAACAAGCGCAAGTGGCGCTTAGCAAGAAGGTAACATCGCCAGCCTTGTGGAATGCCGAGCAGCCAAACCTATATACGTTGTTAGTGACGCTAAAAGATAGTCAGAAGAAAGTGATAGAAACTCATCGTCACGAGATTGGTTTTCGGGAAGTCACCATCGAAAATGCACAGCTAAAGGTTAACGGCAAGGCAATTACTATTCGCGGTGTCGATAGACATGAAACATCGCCGCAAACAGGGCATGTCGTTTCTAAAGAGTCGATGGAACAAGATATTAAGCTAATGAAACAGCTTAATATTAACGCGGTGCGCTCGAGTCATTACCCAAATAATCCTTATTGGTATGAGCTAACTGATAAATACGGTATGTATGTGATTGATGAGGCCAATATTGAGTCTCATCCATTGGCGATAAATTCGAAGACGCAAATAGGCAATGAGTTATCGTGGATCCCAGCGCATTTAGATCGCACTAAGCGGATGGTTGAGCGGGATAAGAATCATCCGTCAATTATCATCTGGTCGCTTGGTAATGAAGCTGGCGAGGGTAAGGTATTTGAAGCCACCTATCAGTGGATCAAAGAGCGCGATCCTTCACGCCCTGTGCAGTATGAACCTGCGGGCGAAGAGCATTACACCGATATTTTCGCACCTATGTATCCGTCAATTCAGCGCCTTGAGAAATACGCCAAATCTAATCCACATCGACCAGGCATTATGATTGAATACGCGCACGCGATGGGTAATTCGGTGGGTAATTTGAAAGATTATTGGCAAGTAATCGATAAATATCCTGTATTACAAGGTGGCTTTATTTGGGATTGGGTGGATCAATCACTGGAATACACCGACGAAAATGGCGTTAAATTCTGGGCCTATGGTAAGGATTTTCATCCGACGTTACCAACCGATGGCAATTTCTTAAACAACGGTTTAGTTAACCCAGATCGCCAGCCACATCCTCATGCCTATGAAGTGAAAAAGGTTTATCAGCCAGTGCGCTTTAAAGCTGTGGATTTAGCACGCGGTAAGGTGAGTATCGAGAATCGTTATAACTTTAAGCAGTTAGACGAATTGGCTCTTGATTGGGTTATTGAAGCTGATGGTGATGTTGTCTACTCAGGCCGAATAGCGATGCCAAAAATCTCAGCACAAAGCGCTAAAACATTAACGCTTGAGCTGCCTAAACTGCCTAAGCGTGATAGTAAAGAGTATTTCTTAACCCTTAGCGCGGTAACCAAACAAGCGCAATTACGGAACAATACACAAGTGTTAGCTATTGGTCATGAGGTTGCGGTTGAGCAGTTTAAGTTGCCAGTTGCCTTGAAAACAGCACCGCTAAATGTAGTGAAACAGCCTGTTACTAAGCGCACTAAAGGTGATGTTATTGAAATTGCCAGTGGCGATACTCGCTATCAATTTAGTCAACAAACGGGTTGGTTAGAGCAAGTTATTGTTAATAAGACATCGCTACTTAGCCAGCCGTTAAAACCTAATTTTTGGCGTGCGCCAACTGATAATGATCTCGGTAATAAAATGAATCGCTGGGCCAGTGTGTGGCAGAGAATGGCTGATTCGCTATCTGTAAGTAATCTAACAGTTAATGAGGAGCAGCAGGGTATTGAACTATCCGTTGCTTATCAAAGTAAGTTATTACCAGGTACTTATAACGTCAGTTATTTAGTGTCAGAAACTGGTGCGCTTGACGTTACAAGCTCACTTTCTCTTGATAGCGAACATAAATTATCATCACTGCCGCGCTTCGGAATGCAGTTGGTTACCACGCAAGGCATGGATAATGTTAAGTGGTTTGGCCGTGGTCCACATGAGACCTACAGTGATCGCAAAACCGGCGCGCGCGTCGATTATTTTGCGGGGCAGGTCAAAGATCAAATTCACCACTATGCCCGTCCGCAAGAAAATGCCAATAAAACCGACGTTCGCTGGATGGCTGTGCACAATAATGACGGCATCGGGTTATTGGCAATCGGCAAACAGCCGTTAAGCACTAGTGTGTGGCCTTATTATCAAAGTGACATTGATTTCAACGATGGTGATGGCGCACAATCAGCATCTGGTTTAGTGCCGGTAACCACTAAACACGGCGCTCATGTGCCGATGCGCGATATTACGACTTTTAATATCGATATGCGTCAAATGGGGGTGGGCGGTGATACGTCGTGGGGACGCATGGTGCACAAGCAGTATCAAATTGCACCAACCTCAATGAGCTATCAGTTTACGCTAGTGCCATTGCAAACTGTTGAAAAATTAAAACAGCGAGCGCGAATGAAATGATAATTCCTATGAAATCGTGGAAATAAAACTCCACTATTTCAGGAGGTTGTTGTTTAGTAATCAATCTGTAGTTATAGTATTTAAACAAATAACTCATTTTGCTGAAATTATTTTTTGCCTATCAGGTCTTTTAAGATAAGTTGAGCATATGTCGGTTACTTGAATATGCTGTACTAAATTAAACAACACACGAGGAAGAAATTATGTCTAACAAAGTATTAGTTACAGGTGCAGTTGCTGCTGCAATCTCTTTAGCTGCAGTAACATCAGTTGATGTTGAAGCAAAAGGTAAAAAACTAGAAAAATGTTACGGTATTGCCAAAGCTGGTAAAAACGATTGTCACGCGGGTCCTGGTACATCTTGTGCTGGTTCATCAACTAAAGATGGTCAAAAAAATGCTTGGATGTTTGTTCCTAAAGGCACTTGTGAAAAAATCGTAGGCGGTAGCTTAAAGCCTAAGAAATAGTCGCATTACTAAATGTTTAACTATTCAAATCAACCAATTCCAGCACGTGCTGGAGTTGGTTTAAAACCCCAGCATATCGAACAAATCCTCAGTCAGCCAACCAAGGTCGCTTGGTTTGAAATCCACGCAGAAAATTACATGGGAAAAGGCGGTAGCTTTCATCGTCATTTAGAGCGTATTCGTCAAGAGTTCCCGTTGTCTATTCACGGAGTTGGTCTGTCGTTGGGGAGTAGCGATGGATTGTGCTTACAGCAGCTATCTGAGCTAAAGCAGTTGGTAGAGCGCTATCAACCAGCGATGGTGTCAGAACATTTGTCTTGGTCACGACATGGTGCTCATAGTCTCAATGATTTATTACCTATGCCGTACACCAAAGAGACCCTGCAAGTATTCGTTAATAATATAAGTCAAACTCAGGAAGTGTTAGGTCGCGAAATCCTCGTTGAAAATCCATCGAGCTATTTTGAGCTTAATTATAACGAGTTTTCGGAGCAGGAATTTTTAATCGAAGTCGCTAAACAGTCGGGCTGCAAAATTTTACTGGATGTGAATAATGTTTACGTTAGTGCGATGAACCACGGTTTTGACGCTATGGGGTATATCGATGCAATAGCGCCTGAGCAAGTTGGTGAGATTCATTTAGCGGGCCATAGTGTACAAAAGTTGCTTGATAGTGAAATTCGTATTGATGATCACGGCTCTAAGGTTTGTGACGATGTATGGCAATTGTATCAGCACACATTGAACAGAGTGGGGGCTATGCCTACGCTGATCGAATGGGATCACGATGTTCCAACGTGGCAAACGCTGGAAGCGCAAGCCAATATCGCTAATGACTATTTAGGGCAGGTATCTTGAGATGACGGCACCTAATTTGAAATCTTATCAAGCATTAATGGAGCACAGTCTCTTAACCGCGATGCTGGACGATGATTGTCATGAGCTGATGGCGCTGTTTGCCACTAAAGGTGAGGTTACTACATCTAAGGACGAAGCTGAGCTTAGACTCGCTATTTATCGCAATAATGTGATGCACTCGCTTACGACCGCACTTGGCGATTTGTATCCTGTTATCAAAAAATTAATTGGCGATGATTGCTTTAAGGCAGCTGCCACAGAATTTGTTCGTTTACACCCGCCAAAGCACGCTGCATTATTACACTATGGTGAGGAATTTAGTGAGTTCATTAGCACCTTTCCACCTTGTGTAGATTTACCATTCTTAGCAGATGTTGCGCGTTTGGAGTTTGTGCAAAATCAAGCCTATCACCAAGCTGATAGTGAGGTATTCGATCCTCAAATATTGGGACAGGTTCCTGCCGAGCAATTGGCCAATGTTAGCTTTAGTGTCGTAGATTCGCTGTACTTGCTTGATTCAGTGTGGCCAATTGACGAAATTTGGCAGCAAAATCAACAGCAAGAGCAGCAAACAATAGATTTAGATAATGCTGTAGCGGCAAACCTCATCGTTTACCGCGAAGATTTAGCCGTGCAAATGGTTAACTTAGATAGAAATTGTTATGTGTTGCTTAGCCAATTGATTAGCGGAAAAGCGATTGGCGTTGCGTGGCAAGAAACGGTGAATTCGGCTCAAGAAGCAGGAAGGGATATCGATGATAGTGAACTTGGCGGCATGCTCGGTTACTTATTTAGTTTAAACGTATTTAGTGGTTTCCAGTTAGGTACAGAGGAGTGAAGTGATGAAGAATTTTTTTGAATCGATAAATCAGTTGTTGAGTAAAATTCCTGATGACGTTATCGCATTGGTGGCACGCATTGCTGTTGGTATGGTGTTTTGGCGCAGTGCACAAACGAAAATAGATGGCGGCACTATCTTGGGGCAAAAATGGCAGTTTTTTAATGTGTCAGATTCTGCTTATGCATTGTTTGAATATGAATACGAGTTACCGATAATTCCTAGTGATATTGCTGCGCCTTTAGCAACTTATGGTGAGTTCTTTTTAGGGGGAGCCATTATTCTGGGTATTTTGACTAGATTGAGCGCACTTGGTTTGTTAGTGATGACTGCGGTGATTCAGTTTTTAGTTTATCCAGATGCTTGGCCTACACACATCTTGTGGCTAGTGCCATTGCTTTATTTAATTAAACACGGCGGCGGTAAAATTTCGGTTGATAGTTTAATTAAGTAATTTACGTTCAGAGATTCTTATCTAAAAAGAAACGCCCGCGAACACCATGGTGCTAGCGGGCGTTTTAGTTTGATTCGCATTATTTACGAAATTAGTTTGCGTCGAAATGCTAGGGCAAATCCAGCCATTAGCATTATGATGCCTGCACCGCCGCTTTGCTTATCATCAGACGCTTTATCTGCCGATTTTTCGTGGCCTTGAGCCTTGCCAAAATCCAGTGAAATAACGACTGGATCGTGATCTGATGAGCGATAAACATCGGCAAGCTTTTTCATATCACCGGTATATCGAGTGCCATATTCAAATAATGTTGACTCTGGTGAGTTAATATTCCATTCGGTGACATCAACAATGTGAGACTTTAATGATGGTGACGCGAGAATATAATCTAGCGTACCTACAACATTTGAGAAGCTATAGCCGAATGCATTCGGATGGAGTTCACGTACCGTATTAATGTACCCAAATGATTGGTCGATAACTGCGCCATCATCGCCGTGTAACTGCTGACCTTGCGACGAATTACCGCCAATGTACGTATTGCGAGCTGCTCGAATGACGTAATCTTGTGGTAAGTGCTGGCGATTTGTTAGCACCGATAATGGATCTTCTAGGGCATAGGCATTGAGATCGCCAATAATTAGTTTATGGCCATCGATTTTTGCCAGTGTTTTTCCTAGGTGGTAAGCACCTGATACGCGAAAATGCTCACAGCTACCTTGCTGATCAACATCTTTCGAGTCTTGCAGCGCTACATCTTCCCAACAGGTCGAGCCTTTCGATTTAAAGTGATTAACGGATACGGTAAGACTTTCACCACTTTCGGTTAACTTAAAGGTTGGTGTCACTGCATTACGCATGAAGTTCTTACCATTTTCTTTACCAATTTCAGGCGCATCTTGCTGTGGCATGTCGATAACTTGGAAATTAGCGACAGACATTTTACTCGGGCGATAAATAACCTGTGAGGTAATAGCGCCAGTACCATTGTATTTTTGGCCATTAGATGCAAACTGATAATGTTTTTCTAGCGGCAGGTTTTTATTGATGTGATTAAGTAAATCCTGCAACGCTGAATTGGTTTGAGTGCCATTGTTCTCAATTTCCATTAAACCGATGATATCGGCATCTAGCGCAAGGATCGCCTTAACGATTTTCGCTCGCTGCATTTCAAATTCTGCTTGAGTCTTGGCACCGCGATTTTGCGATAGGGGGTTGGCATCACCACCAAATGGAGAATTAAAGTAATTGAGTACGTTAAAGGTAGCGACCTTAATATCACCGTCTTTTAAACTTGGCGCCGAGGTACGTGGATTGTGATGAGTGAAGGTTTCTTTGTTTGCTGTAGTTTCCACAAACAAGCGATAGTTGCCGTGTGAATAACCTACGATACCCGCCATGCTATTAACGCTATCGCCAATGCGAATGTAATCGTAATCTGCTCCGTTAGTGCTTTGCCCAAAGCTTGGATACCAAGCGATAGTGCCAGCAGGAGCCTTGTTGAATGACTCGACAATCAACTCGTTATCGCGAATTTGTCGAACTTGGTTGTTAGAGGCTTGTGAGCTAGGAGCTGCCTGTTGATTGGGCTGCATGTTGATTGACTGATATGACAGAGCGAGGTTATTGCGACGTACCTTGCGATCAAAACCATAGTTACGACTGACAAATAGCTTGTTACTGTCATCAATACTCACTCGCATACCTTCGTAACGCTCTAGCGCATCACTCAGGTGTTTGTCTTTGGGATTTAACAGTACCGGAGTAGCGTTAATCATTGTGATTGATGTGTCGCTAATTTTAACGTCTTTGCCAGATAACTGAGTAAAACTGTAATGCTCTTTGACTTTTCCTGTCACAGTTACCGTTTGACCGACTTTGAGAGCTAGTTTTGCGAGCTGCTCTTTTGACGCGCTAACAAAAAGCGCATCTGAGGTGTAAGGATTATTATCGCCTTTTGCATCTTGAATATAAAAACCCGTGGCGATGTCTCGACCCAGTGGGCGCTGCTGAATGTGGGTGATTACACCGGTAGTTGTAATCTCACTTTTTGATTCATATTGTTTGTTATCAACATTGACCAATGGGGAATGAGCGCCTGCGCCCTGTATTTCCATAATGGTTTTTGTAGTCGTCGCGTGAGCGACTTGAGTCGCAGCCCCAGTTGCTAACAGCAGAGATACAAGTATCGGGTTAAATTTCATGAGTCATCCAAAACCTTGTTATTAGAGTGGGCTTAGCCTAACACAATTATTTTTAATTTAAGTGAATGTAAATATTATCAATTTAAAATTGTGACTTTAATCGCCGCTCTTAAAGTAAATCCCTTGACTATACTTTGAAACACGCAAATTGCAGGGAGCAATGAAATGAAGCGATCAGTTAGCGGGTTTACTATTGTCGAGCTCATGATAGCAATGGCTATTGTTATAATCGTCCTCCATCTAGGTGCCTCGTCTTTAAAGGAAATGACACTACGTAATCATATGACCACTCATGTTAATGAATTTGTTGCAGTGCAAAGAATGGCAAGGCAATATGCGTTGTATAACAAAACAGATGTCATTATGTGCGCGTCAACAGATGGCCAAAAGTGTATGGCAAAAAAGTATTGGCATGAGGGAGTGCTAGTGTTTGTCGACCACAATGGTGATCGAAAACGAGATCCTGACGATAAAGTTATTAAGTTCTTTCAAGCACGAGCGAAAAATTTACAAGTGACATGGCGTGCTTTTCCAAATAGGAGCTACTTGCAATATGTGGCTAGTGGCTGGACCAATAATCAGAATGGTACTTTTCGCTTTTGTTTTGCCAATGAACCACAACATTACAATCGAGCTCTCATTATTACTAAGATAGGGCGTGCTCGATTATCTACCGATAGCGACGGAGATGGATTTCATGAAGATAGAGAAGGTAAGCTAATCTCTTGTGCTTAAGGGATTAGCTCACCATCGATTTTTTAATTTAAATTCGAGCGGCTAACTCGGCGCCTTGCCTAATGGCGCGTTTGGCATCTAACTCTCCGGCGAAATCAGCGCCACCAATTAAGTGTACTGAAATATTTGCATCCTGCAGACCTTGGGCAAGTTGGTTTTGAGACTCTTGGCCAGTACAAATAACAATGTTATCCACCTCTAGGGTTTGTGGTTTACCATCAATTGAAATATGCAGACCTTGATCATCAATCTTTTCATAGCTCACACCGCCAATCATTTCTACGGTGCGTTTTTTTAATGCGGCACGATGGATCCAACCAGTTGTCGGTTGTAATGATTTACCAAAACGTTCGTCTTTACGCTGCAGCATATAAATATGACGAGCAGACTCCGGTTGAACTTGCTGCACGCCTTCAATACCGCCAGGATGAGATATCTCTTGATCGATACCCCATTCCTTAAGCCATAAATCGAGATTAACGGTGTGTGATTCACCACTTTCAGTTAAGAACTCACTAATATCATAGCCAATGCCACCTGCACCTAGTACGGCTACTTTATTACCTATGGTTGCTTCTCCACTGAGTACTTGTTGATAGTTGTAAACACTTGGATGATCTATTCCGTCGATCGCTGGAATACGTGGTACAACACCCGTTGCGAGAATAACGTCATCAAAATCTGCAGCTTTTAATTGCTCAACAGTTTGTGCCGAATTGAGATGCACAGTGATGTTCTGACGGCTTAGTTCACTAGTAAAATACTTGAGTGATTCAATAAATTCTTCTTTGCCAGGAACATTTTTAGCGAGATTAAACTGACCGCCCAATTGATCTTTTGCTTCGAACAGAGTGACTTCATGGCCGCGCTGTTTGGCATAGATGGCAAATGACATACCCGCCATACCACCGCCAATCACCGCCAGTTTTTTCTTCTGTGCTGCGGTTTCAAAGTTAAGTTCTGTTTCATAACAGGCACGTGGATTAACTAAACAAGAGGCGCGTTTTTGCTTAAAGACATGATCTAAACACGCTTGATTACAGGCAATACAGATATTAATGCTATCGCTTTGATCCGCCGCCGCTTTATTTACAAAGTCGGCATCTGCCAGCATCGGTCTTGCCATCGATACCATATCCGCGTCGCCGCGACTCAGGATGTCTTCTGCGACTTCTGGAGTGTTAATTCGGTTGGTGGTAATTAGTGGAATGCTAACTTCTTTTTTCATTTTCGCCGTCACCCAGCTAAATGCTGCGCGAGGAACCGAGGTTGCAATAGTTGGAATACGGGCTTCGTGCCAGCCGATACCTGTATTAATGATAGTCACACCAGCTTGCTCCAGCGCTTTAGCGAGCTCTACAACTTCGTCCCACGTGCTACCTTGCTCAACAAGATCGAGCATCGATAGTCTGAAGATAATAATAAAGTCAGTGCCGACTTTCTTACGTGATGCTTTGACTATTTCTAATGCCAGTCGCATCCGGTTTTCATAATTACCGCCCCATTGATCTTGGCGCTGATTAGTGCGCTGACATAAGAACTGATTGATCAAATAGCCTTCTGAGCCCATGATTTCAACACCGTCGTAACCGGCCTTTTGGGCAAGTTCACAGGTCGATGCGAAGTCTTTAATGGTCTTTTTAATTTGGCGCTCGCTCATTTGACGAGGCTTAAATGGATTGATTGGCGCTTTGATAGCCGAAGCACTGATATTAAAAGGATGATAAGCGTAGCGGCCGGTATGCAGAATTTGCAAACAGATCTTGCCGCCTTCTTTATGGACCGCATCGGTCACTTTTTTGTGCTTTTTAGTTTGCCAGCCGAAACTTAATTGCGAGCCGTGCGGAGCGATGCGGCCACGGAAATTTGGCGCTATACCGCCTGTTACTATTAAGCCGACACCGCCGCGCGCACGCTCGGCGTAGAATACGGCGAGTTTATCAAAACCGTTTCTCTCTTCTTCGAGACCTGTATGCATTGAGCCCATAAGTACACGGTTTTTAAGGGTAGTAAAACCTAAATCCAATGGCGCTAGCATGTGTGGATAAGGCGAATTTGGCAAAGGTGTTGCTGAGGTTGTAGTGCTCGACATATTGGCTCCGAAGGTGCAATTCGATGTTGCTATTTTTATTGTTGTTAGAGCTGCTTTTAGCAGCTTTATAAGTTAACGAATCAAACGCTAGTTTGAACTTTACGCTAAGTCTAATTAGATTACAACTTAAGCAATTTTAATCGTTGTGCAAAGGGGGAGATTATACGAAACCAAATTGCTGTTTTAAGATATCGTGAGTAAAAGGAATTTTGAGATAAAAACCGCGGGGCAGGGTTTTAATTAGTTCACCATTAGGACCTGTGGCATCGGTCAGCGCTTTAGAGTTAGCCGCTTTTGGTCTCAATTGCAAAACTTCGCCAGTTTTTCCGGTAATCTTGTCAATTTGTCCCATCGCAATCATTTCCATGATCTCTTCCCAATCTTGTTGCAATAAATGATTTTGCTGTGGTGATGGTTGCCATAAGAACGGTGTGCCAATTTGGCGCTCGCCAATGGCTAGTTCCTTTTCAGATAATATTGGCACCCAAAGTACCTTACTTAGCTTATTGGCGATGTTGCTCTGTTGCCATTGTAGACCAGCGATTCCGAGTAGCGGAGTTACGCAAACAAAGGTCGTTTCAAGTGGCTTTCCTGTGCGGTCGATAGGAATGGTTTTTAGCTCTATGCCCAGCTCGGGAAAATCCTGTATCGGTTTAGAGCCAGCATTAGCGCCTAGGGCAATCTCCAATAGGTTGCCGATCCAGCCTTTATTTCTAAGCAATGATTGTGGTACTTGGATATTGTTATCGCTAGCAACCTGCGCCAAGGTTAGTCCTGACAGCGCCTGTGCGGCATCAAGTAAATCGCTTTCGGAGATAGGTGGCTGTGACATAGTTAGGAAGCTTATTAATGAGGAGGTATTAGTTTACGATGGATAAGGCGTTAGCTGCAATCTCTTTGCCTTGACTCATTCTTTAATACTAGTGATTGTTTTTTGCTCAGTATTTTGTTGTTAAATAGTGACGATTTTAGCTAATGCTTATTTTACAGTAAGTTAATCGTATTTAGAGGTAGTTTTTCGCGCAGTTTTTTACGCATTGTGCGATTAAAATTAACATATAAGACTCTCATGCACAAAGTTATGCACAGATTTGTTGGATAAGTTAGTTTGATATTTGATGTGCTGTTCATAACTTACATAAAAATTAAAATTTAGTAATATTTAGGCAAATTTTACTCAATTTTAATCCCATTTTTGTGGGTAACTTTAAATTGTATGAATAACGAACAGTGCTTTTAGCATTTTATTAGCCGTTAATCTGAATAAATTTAGGTAGTGAGTTATTTGTTATCTTTCCTGTGAATTAGTTAGTTAACTTTATGTTTTAAAATTTATTTTTGTTTTGGGTGTAAAAGTGGTTAACTCTGCTAATAGCATTAGGTGCTACTGTTTTTGTGGATATAATGACATTTATTTCATTTTTCACACTGCTTTATCCACAGAAAAAGTTAATAACCTTGTTGGATCATAATATTCGAGGTTTTGTAATAAAGATCAACTGTGCGATCTTTACGCGATCTAAATGGCTGTTATATCTATTTATTCCATATTCTGATATAAGGTCTCTACTCGATAAAAATCGCCTATTTTGAGGTTACTTCATGATTGACGCTGACGGCTACCGACCTAATGTCGGCATAATTATATGCAATGGACATGGGCAAGTAATGTGGGCAAAACGGCATCGTCAACACTCTTGGCAATTTCCTCAAGGTGGCATTGATAAAGGTGAGTCTCCTGAAGAAGCTATGTATCGAGAGCTTTATGAAGAGGTTGGACTTAAACCGAAAGATGTCAAGATTCTCGGTTCAACGCGTTCGTGGTTACATTATAAATTGCCTAATCGCATGATTAGACACGACAGTAAACCTGTGTGTATTGGTCAGAAACAGCGCTGGTTTTTACTCAAGCTGGTTAGCTCAGAAGATGCGATCGATTTTGGGCGTACTAACCATCCAGAATTTGATGACTGGCGCTGGGTAAGTTATTGGTATCCAGTTAGACAGGTGATTTCTTTCAAACGCGATGTTTACCGACGAGCAATGAAAGAGTTAGTCGGCCACTGTATGCCAATTCCTAAAAAAGAGCACGCAAATCGTCATTAACGCTTTTTTCACTGATCACTAATTGAGTTAAAACGCTTTGGATATCTCACTACAAATTTTCTTGATGTGTTTAGCACTGGGCGCTGTAGTGGGTTTCTTGGCTGGATTGCTCGGTATTGGTGGCGGTTTGGTTATTGTCCCCGCACTTATTTTAATGCTTCCCTTAACTGGTATTGCACCTGATGCGCTAATGCCCGTTGTGCTGGCAACATCCTTGGCTGCAATTGTTTTAACGGCCATTTCTACCTTATTAACTCACTATCGAAAGCGCAATATTCCCCGTTTTTTCTTACCACAAATGCTAATTGGCGTTGGCACAGGTGGCTTAGCTGGTGGATATTTTGCAGATCTCATCCCCAGTGATTATTTACAAATTCTGTTCGCTGTTTTTGCAATGTTGATGGCAGTGCAAATGTGGCATGGTTCGAAGAAAATTGAAGGCGAATATATTGAACGTCCAGAGTATTCATCGGTCACATTGACGGTTGTATGCTTCATCATTGGTGTAATTGCCAGTTTATTGGGTATTGGTGGTGGTGTATTATTGGTACCGTTTTTAACATCGGTCGTTAAACTCGATATGCGACGCTCCATTGGTGCTTCTGCTGCGGTGGGATTCGCGGTTGCTGCAATGGGCTCAATTGGTTATTTAGGCGCGGGATTAAACTCGTCAATTGCCTTGCCGACGTGGAGCCTTGGCTATATCTATCTTCCAGCGTTATTGGGGATTATTTGTTTGTCGATGTTTACTGCGCCACTGGGCGTTAGCGTGGCGCAGCGATTACCGGTGAAGGTGTTAAAACGGTGTTTTTCAGTGTTGCTCTTTATAGTTGCAGCAGAAATTATTTTTAGTTAAAGGTAGCTTTGTGCAAGAGTTTATTCAGTTTCCGCAAATAGATCCTGTTATTTTCAGTATTGGTCCAATTGCGCTTCGTTGGTACGGATTAATGTATCTGTTGGGCTTTGCAGGGGCAATTTGGCTTGGTAATAAACAGGCAGACAAACCTAATTCTGGTTGGACACGCGATCAAGTTAGTGATCTTCTATTTTACGGCTTTTTAGGGGTAATTCTCGGCGGTCGTATCGGTTATGTTTTGTTTTATCATTTTGATTTATTCCTCGCCGATCCTATTTATTTATTTAAGGTCTGGGAAGGCGGTATGTCATTCCATGGCGGCCTCATTGGTGTAATAACTGCACTGTTTTACTTTGCGCGTCGTGAAAAGAAACATCTATTGCAAATAGGTGATTTTGTTGCCCCGCTAGTTCCCTTGGGATTAGGGTTTGGTCGTATCGGTAACTTTATTAATGGCGAGTTATGGGGACGAGTCACTGATGTGCCTTGGGCAATGGTATTTCCGGGCGGTGGCCCACTGGCAAGACATCCTTCTCAGTTATATCAAGCGGCACTAGAAGGTTTCTGTTTGTTCTTAGTGTTATTTTTACTTTCTCGTAAGCCTCGTCCACTTGGCTTAATAAGTGGTGCGTTCTTGTTTGGTTATGGTGTATGTCGCTTTATTATTGAGTTCTTTAGAGCACCGGATAAGCATTTAGAATCATTGGTAACAGAATACAGTTTAAGCATGGGACAAATGTTAACTATCCCAATGCTCATTATTGGCGCGTGGTTAATTTATCGCGCATTACAAAATAAATCGTCGTTAAAGGAAGCCGCTTAATCATGAAAGAGTATTTGGATTTAATGCAACACATTGTCGATAACGGCAATGACAAATCAGATCGCACTGGCACGGGTACGCGCAGTGTGTTTGGTTATCAAATGCGTTTTGATTTAAGCAAAGGCTTTCCATTAGTGACCACTAAGAAATGTCATTTACGCTCTATTATTCACGAGTTGCTGTGGTTCTTAAATGGCGATACTAATATCGGCTATTTGACCGATAACGGCGTTCGAATTTGGGATGAGTGGGCTGACGAGAATGGCGATCTTGGTCCTGTTTATGGTAAGCAATGGCGCAGCTGGCCAAAAGGCGATGGCGAATTTGTCGATCAAATTACTGATTTGGTTGAACTGTTGAAAAACGATCCTGATTCTCGCCGCATGATTGTGTGTGCATGGAATGTTGGTGAGCTAGGTGAAATGGCATTGTCCCCTTGTCATTGTTTGTTCCAATTTTACGTTGCTAACGGCAAACTTTCTTGTCAGCTTTATCAGCGCAGTTGTGATGTGTTCTTAGGGCTGCCATTTAACATTGCTAGCTACGCCATGTTAACGCATATGCTGGCGCAACAAGTTGGACTCGACGTCGGTGAGTTTGTGTGGACTGGTGGTGATACCCACCTATACAGCAACCATATGGAGCAGGTAGCTTTACAGCTCAGTCGTGAACCACGTCCAATGCCAACACTTACCATTATGCGTAAACCTGATTCTATCTTTGATTACAAATTTGAAGATTTTGAAATCAGTGATTATGATCCACACCCACACATTAGCGCGCCTGTTGCAGTTTAGCTACACAACTAGTTTTAGGAATTAAAGAAATGAGTAACGAAAAACCAACGCTAGATAAACCTCGTTTACGCTGGGCCTGTCGCCGCGGTATGTTGGAATTAGACGTACTATTTAGTCCTTTTGTCGAAGAAGCATGGGATGATTTGAATGATGTCGATAAAGCGACGTTCGAGCGTTTGTTGCGTTGTGACGATCCCGATTTATTTGCGTGGGCGATGGGCCATCAAAAGAGTGATGACCCTGCTCTGCAAGCGATGATGACTTATATCGTTAATCGCGTAAAAGTGTAACCAGAAATACAGCAAAAGGGCAGTTAGTTGAAATTAACTGCCCTTTTGCTATTGGTGCTCCGAATTACTATTTCGACTCGATTAAAAACTTCTCAAATTCTCGTTCAAGCGCTTTGATACTAGCCACATTAAAACGCGAAGCCAGTGATTGTTCTATGGTTTTGCCATCGATGAAATCATCGACAATCATCCCTAGTGATTTTATGCCAAATTTAGCGACTAAAAACTGCTTAAAATAGGCGGACTGAGTATAGTAATTTAGTTTATCTTGCTCGTTGTCCTCTAGTGTTAACACCATGGTGTGATTTTCTGATTTTACCTCCTGTGCTTGTTTTTGAGCTTGCAGCATTGTTTTAATTTGCGCGTAAACCGGGTGCTCCATGGTTAGATAGTTCTTCATATCAATGCTTTCAAACTTACTATCTTTGAGTCTTGAGCCTTTTAATTCACTGTTTTCGCACATGACAGCGACGGTTTCATCGAGCCAGTCAGGGAGTTGTGGGTGACCATATGACGGCATGCCATCAGCGTTTGGAATGCTCTTTAGCCCCTTGGAATTAGCGTAACTAATTAGCCACTGATGGCAGCTTTCGTGACGTATCACCCCGTCAATTACTGATGCTTCGCTGACTTTTTTTGAACGAACCGCGTTGATGGGTAGAACTAATGGATAGTTAAAAGCGCTAGTATCGACTCTCGCAACATCAGCAGGCTTATCCACCAATACAATATCAATGGCTTGAGGTAAGCCAACGACAGATTCAAATAACTGAGCTGCTTGCTCAAGGGAAGCCCCCCATGTTGGACTTTGATTCGCTGTTGTATTCCAAAGAGTAAAGGTTTTTGCTTGATGTACTTTAGTTAAAGTCAGTTTGGGAAGGTTTTGTTGCGCTTGCATTGCAGCAAGTTGCTTTTTAACTTGTTCGTTTAAAGCGGCATTGGTTTGAGATGCTAGAGAATTTTTCGCTAATAGTGCTGTTCCAAACAATGTAAAACTCAGCGCGATAATTTTCGAGCTTTTAAATGTTGATAGTAGTGAATAACTCGTCATTTATTATTTCCTTGATGGTGTTGTTAATCAGGCGGAGGTATTCAGAGAAGATGCCAATCTTAAGTGATTGATTTATTGAACTATGCTGGTTTTGACATTCCTTATATCAGGATATTGTGTCGGTTGAGTTCCCCAAATCAGGATTCTTGGCTCATTGAGAAACTCTCCTATACTCATAGGGTGAATTATTTTAAGTAAGAGTTCGACATTAAGATGAAATCGAAATACTCCGTCGAAGTGACAGCCTCTAGAATGAGGGTGGTTTCAGCAGTCTCTGCTTTTGCTGTGCTTCATGGCTTGATGTTTTATTTCAGCCTGAGTTGGTTCTCATCTATTTGGTTAGGCATCATCGTATGGGGCGGAGGTTTTATTGCTGCTTGTGCACTATTGTGGTTTGAGAAAGAAGCGCATTACCTACTGACAATTAGTCAATCGGGAGATGTCCATTACCGCGGTAACTTGATCTTCGATGCTAGGGTTTTACCCACTAGCGTTGAGTCCCATTTATTGGTTTGTTTAAAGCTTGAAGAAACAGAAGAAGCACAACATATTCAACTGCTTATTTGGCGAGATGCTGTGACCAATCAACAGTATCGACGTCTGCGCCGAATCATACGGCACAGACAACGTTGTGTTAGCGAGGACCTAATACCGTAGGGCCACTATTCTTACTCGCCTGAGGATAATCAAGGTTATAGTGAAGCCCCACACTTTCTTTGCGAGCAATAGCGCAATCGATAATAAGCTGCGCAACCTGCACTAAATTTCGTAGCTCAAGCAGATTATTTGAGACTCTAAAGTTAGAATAGTACTCGTCGATTTCTGTTTGCAATAGCTCAACGCGGCGCTTAGCTCGGGCTAATCGCTTGTTAGTACGCACAATTCCCACATAGTCCCACATAAATAAACGCAGTTCATGCCAGTTGTGTTGAATGACAACTTCTTCATCTGAATTGGTGACCTTAGACTCATCCCACGGAGCAATTGGTGTGTGGCTATGTGGTGCTTTGAAGTCCGCCTGAATATGGTCAGCTGCAGTTTTGGCAAAGACTAAACATTCCAGAAGTGAATTACTCGCCATGCGATTTGCGCCGTGTAACCCTGTGTAAGCTACTTCGCCGATGGCATAAAGGCCTTCGATATCTGTTGCACCGTGTTTATCGGTTTTGACGCCGCCACAGGTATAGTGCGCCGCTGGCACTACTGGCATCGGCTCTTTAGTAATATCGATACCCAAGGACAAACAGTGTTGATAAATCGTAGGGAAATGCGAGGTAATAAACTCGTCATTCTTGTGGCTAATATCCAGATAGAGACAGTCGACACCTAAACGCTTCATTTCATAGTCAATGGCTCTAGCTACAACATCGCGCGGTGCAAGTTCACCACGTGCGTCAAAGTCATCCATAAAACGGCTGCCATCAGGCCGTTTTAAATAAGCGCCTTCACCGCGTAATGCTTCAGATAAGAGAAAGTTATTCGATTGAGGATGAAATAGACTCGTTGGGTGAAATTGATTAAATTCCAAATTAGCTACGCGACAACCTGCGCGCCAAGCCATGGCTATACCGTCACCACTGGCAACATCAGGGTTACTCGTATATTGATAAACCTTGCTAGCTCCGCCAGTTGCTAACGCGATATGCTGTGCGTGAATTGTTTCCACTTGTTCGCGATCGCGACACCAAACATAGGCGCCAATAACACGTTTCGTTTCATCTTTAGAAGCAGTGACGAGATCAACGGCATTATAACGTTCTAACACGGTAATATTGGGATGGGCCAATACTTGAGATTGTAAAGTGGTTTGTACTTCTTTACCCGTCGCATCGGCGGCGTGCAAGATACGACGATGACTGTGACCACCTTCTTTAGTCAGGTGATAGCGTTGTTCGCCTTTACTCGATAGTTCTTGATCGAAATCTGCGCCGCAATCAATTAACCACTCTAGAGATGCTTTGGCATTTTGCGCTGTCATTTCAACAACACTTTTATCACACAAATTCGCGCCTGCGATTAAAGTATCTGAAACATGAGATTCAATGCTGTCTTTTTTATCAAAGACTGCTGCTATACCGCCTTGGGCGTAGAAAGTCGAACCATCGTTGATATTGGCTTTGCTCAAAACGATAACTTTTGAAAATTGAGCAACTTGCAGCGCCAGCGTTAGGCCAGCAGCGCCACTACCAATAATTAATGTGTCACAGAAATGTTCAATCGCGTCTGTCATGATGTTGTATGGAAATTTGAAGTTGGCCAATATTAGCTAACAAACGTTGAATTAACTAGTAAAAAACTCGTCCAATGGTGTTAAATTAGGCGTAGTTTTTACGTAAAATAAAAAATTGTTACATTAAGTGAACTTTTACCAGACACCTAAGTCTATTCATTGTGCGTTTACTTCGAGCAATCAGTAAAGTGGAACAAATGTTGAGGAAAATGCTTGAATGAGCGAAACAAAAACAGATCAGCAGTTAGTTGAATTAGTACAGCAAGGTAATAAGGCCGCTTTTGATCTCTTAGTTAGAAAGTATCAACACAAGGTATTAAATTTAGTTAGTCGTTTTGTGAAAAACCAAGGTGATGTGCCAGATGTTGCTCAAGAAGCATTTATTAAGGCATATCGCGCACTGCCAAACTTTCGTGGCGATAGCGCATTTTACACTTGGTTATATAGAATTGCGGTCAATACAGCTAAAAACTACCTAGTTGCACAAAAGCGCCGGCCGTCGAGTTCAGACATCGATATTGAAGATGGTGAATACTACGATGGCGGTGAAGAGCTTCGCGAAGGTGCATCGCCTGAGCGCTTGTTGTTAACCGATGAATTACAAGGGGTAGTAGTTGCTACTCTAGAGAAGTTACCAGAAGATTTACGCACGGCAATCACGCTGCGTGAATTAGATGGCTTAAGTTATGAAGATATCGCTAATGTAATGGAATGTCCTGTTGGGACAGTTCGTTCGCGTATTTTTAGGGCTCGTGAAGCGTTAGATAAGCAAATCGATCCGCTAATGCAACGATAGAAGGTATTAATAGTGTCAAAGAATAAAGAATTATTGTCGTCTTTCATGGATGGACAAGAACTTTCAGCAGCACAGTTAGAAGCATTGATTAACGATGTAGAAAGTGCAAAAGACTTCGAGCGTTTTCACACCATTGGTGATGCTATGCGCGATGAATTAGCACCAGCTTTTTCAACAGATTTTGCCAGTAAGGTTAGTGCTGCTATCGAGCTAGAACCAGCTATCTTAGCACCAAAAACTGCGGTTAATACCACAGACGAAAAAGTAGAAAAACCAAGTGGTAACGTGGTATCACTATTTGGTCGCTTTGGCTCATATGGCATCGCTGCCTCTGTTGCTGCGGTTATGGTGGTTAGTGCAATTCAGTTGCAGTCTAATCAAACAGCAGAGCAAGATATTCCAGTATTACAAACCATGCCAACGGGGGGGTATGCATCTCCAGTAAGTCAGCAGTTCTCGAGAACATCAACTGATGTTCAACAGCAAATGACTGAAGAAGAGCGCATGGCGGTTGAGCGTAAAATGAATGCCTATATTAAAGATCATTTATTGCAGCAGCGCTTAAAGGCGAGTTCGCCACAAAAAGACAAATAGGGGAAAGTATTGTTCACTTGTCGTCGCATTATCGGTGCCTTTTCATTACTCTTTTCGAGCGTCGCTTTAGCTGAAAAGACACCGACAGATTGGCTAGACTCGATGAGTTTGGCCCATCAAACACTCAATTTTACCATTCCTATGGTTCATTTAGAGCCAAATTCAGCCCAAACTTATTTATTTGAACACGGTGTTAGTAACGATCGTCAAGTGGTCTATATTGCTGCATTGAGTGGTCCGGTGCGTCACAGCTATCGGGTTGATAACGTTGTGACTTATATGGAACCTGAGAGTCGTCCATACAGTATTAATGCTGCGCAAATTATTGGGCCGTCGCCTGCGATATTTGTTGGTAAAGTACAGCACATTCTCGATAATTACACCCTGACAATGATTGAGAAAGGGCGCATTGCAGGCCGTGTAACTCAGCTTATTCGTCTTAAAGCGAAAGATAACAATCGCTTTAACTATATTTTGTGGTTAGACGTCGAGACTAAGTTGTTGTTGCGTTACGATTTGTTTGATCTTAACAACAACCTGATTGAGCAGGTTCAAGCGGTTGGTTTACACCTTAACGAGCGACCAAGCGATAACATTGAAAAGCTTGCTGCTCAGCCAAAGCACGAAACAGTTATGTTGCCGTCTACGGCGCAAGATAATTGGCGCTTTAGTTGGCTGCCAGCAGGATTTGAGGTTAAGGCCAGCGATGAGCATCGCGTAGTAAACACGGCGCAAAATGTCGATTACTTGATGTTAAGTGATGGATTGACGCAAGTCTCCGTTTACGTTGCCAACGCTCAAAAAGCGGAATTACCAGCGAGGCTGCAAACGAATAATGGCCTGTCGGTTGCGAACTTTAGACGCGGCTTAACGGATATTACCGTCATTGGCCGAATTCCCTATGAAACGGCATTAAAGATTGCCCAATCAATTGAGCCGAAAGGTTAGGCAATGATTGAGCAAAAAGCCTTAGTACGCGACGTTTTTCACAATGGTGTTGAGCTTGAGTATGAGCTCAACTCCAGCTGTTCTGGCTGTGCTAGTGAAGATAGTTGTGGAGTAGGGACTGTTGCTAAGGCTTTTAACGGTAAAACACAGCGTATCAAAGTAGCAACCAATCAGATCCTTAATGTTGGCCAGTGGGTGACTATTGCCACTAAAGAAGCAAACGTTTTAGTGGCTAGCGCGGTGACTTATTTACTGCCGTTGGTTGGGCTTTTGCTAGGTAGCATTGTCGGTCAAAAGTGGCTGGTTGATACGCTCGCTTTGGCTAATTACAGCGCAATACTATTCGGCATTAGCTGTGGCGTTTTAAGCCAACAACTCGGTAAATTTTGGCTACGTAAAAATTCACATCTCTCCCCATCAATAGTGATTGTTGCACCACACTATTCTTAGTTATCTCCTCATGTGATGATTTTCACTGTTAGCGCGAATACCTTTGGCTTGTCGCGCTTATTTACGATAGAATTGCCGACAATTCTTGTGTCTAAATTTATGATCCGTTTGCAAATGATAACCGATCGTAAATTAATTAAATTTTTAAGTTGGCTATTCTTTCAATGAAGCATATACGTAATTTCTCTATCATTGCCCATATCGACCACGGCAAATCAACTCTTTCTGATCGTCTTATTCAATTTTGTGGTGGTTTATCAGACCGTGAAATGGAAGCGCAAGTTCTTGATTCAATGGATATTGAACGTGAACGCGGCATCACCATTAAATCGCAAAGTGTTACCTTGGACTACAAAGCAAAAGATGGTGAAACTTACCAGCTAAACTTCATCGACACGCCGGGACACGTAGATTTTACCTATGAAGTATCTCGCTCATTAGCGGCTTGTGAAGGTGCGTTATTGGTTGTTGATGCGGCGCAAGGTGTAGAAGCACAAACACTTGCTAACTGTTACACCGCGATTGAAATGGACTTAGAAGTTGTTCCTGTACTAAACAAGATTGATTTGCCTTCAGCAGATCCTGATTCAGCCTCTGAAGAGATTGAAGATTTAGTGGGTATCGATGCTGTTGATGCCGTGCGCTGTAGTGCGAAAACGGGCCTGGGTATCGAAGACGTACTTGAAGAAATTGTGGCTAAGGTTCCTGCACCAGAGGATAACGTCAGCGATAACGATCCATTGCGCGCCCTGATTATTGATTCGTGGTTCGATAACTACCAAGGCGTAGTATCACTGGTTCGTATTATGGAAGGTCAGGTTAAAGCTGGCGACAAGATGAAAGTTATGTCGACCGGTGATGTTCACGTGATTGATAAAGTAGGGATCTTTACGCCGAAGCAAACCGATACTGGCGTGCTTAAGTGTGGTGAAGTAGGTTACATCATCGCGGGCATTAAAGAGATCCACGGGGCGCCGGTAGGTGATACGTTAACGCTAGCGAAGCACGGCGCTGAAGAGCCGTTACCTGGCTTCCAGCGCGTTAAACCTCAGGTTTACGCAGGTCTATTCCCAATTAGTTCTGATGATTATGAGAACTTCCGTGACGCGTTAAACAAGTTAAGTCTTAACGATGCATCTCTGCAATTTGAGCCTGAAACATCAAGCGCACTAGGTTTTGGCTTCCGTATTGGTTTCCTTGGCATGCTGCACATGGAAATTATTCAAGAGCGTCTAGAGCGTGAATATAACCTTGATCTTATTACCACTGCACCGACGGTAAACTACGAAGTAGAAACGACGGCTGGTGAAGTATTAAACGTCGATAACCCATCTGATTTACCACCGGTTCAAAACATTCACGAAATTCGCGAGCCTATCGTTGAAGCTAACATTCTTGTGCCGTCTGAGTACCTTGGTAACGTTATTACGCTTTGTATTGAGAAACGCGGCGTGCAAACTAACTTGGTGTATCACGGTAAACAAGTTGCGGTAACTTATGAGCTGCCAATGGCTGAAGTAGTGCTAGATTTCTTTGACCGCTTGAAATCGACATCTCGTGGTTATGCGTCACTTGACTACAACTTCAAGCGTTTCCAAGCATCGAACATGGTGCGTGTTGACATGTTAGTTAATGGCGAGCGCGTTGATGCATTAGCGATGATTACTCACCGCGACAACGCACAATATCGCGGCCGTGCTGTGGTTGAGAAGATGAAAGAGCTAATTCCACGTCAGATGTTTGATATTGCGGTACAGTCTGCTATCGGTAGCCAAATTATCGCTCGTACTAACATCAAAGCGTTGCGTAAGGACGTAACTGCTAAGTGTTACGGTGGTGACGTGAGTCGTAAGAAGAAACTTCTACAAAAACAAAAAGAAGGTAAAAAGCGCATGAAGTCTGTAGGTAACGTAGATTTACCACAAGAAGCGTTCTTAGCCGTACTAAAAGTTGGAGACTAATTAATGGCGGTATATTTCGAACTAATTTTAGTTCTCGCTACATTATTTACAGGGATTGTATGGGCAGTTGATTATTTTATGTTCTTGCCTAAACGCAAAGCAGTAGTGGCTGGTTTGCCTGACAATATTGAAGATGAAGCTAAAGAGGCGGTGTTACAAGAATCGCCGCTGGTGGAAAATTGTCGCGGCATTTTCCCTGTTATCGGCTTTGTGTTGGTATTGCGCTCGTTTTTGTACGAGCCATTTCAAATTCCATCGGGCTCTATGATGCCAACGCTGTTAGTGGGCGATTTTATTCTGGTAGAGAAGTACGCCTATGGCGTTAAGCTACCAGTGTTGCGCACTAAGGTATTGGAAACTGGTAAGCCTCAACGTGGTGATTCGGTGGTATTTAAATATCCGCCGAAACCAGATGTTGATTACATTAAACGCGTAATCGGTGTGCCTGGTGATGTAGTGCGTTATCGCAACAAGCAGCTTTCTATTAAAACTCCTTGTGTTGATGGGCAGGAAGTTGAAGGCTGTGGTCAGTTTAAGCGTGTTGAGTTAGATATCGTTTCTCAAGGTGATTTCATTCAAGAAGGCTATCCGTTAACGGAAGCTAACGAGAACTTGTTAGGTATAGAGCACCAAATTTTATATAACCCTGCATTTGTAGGCACGCCTGAGTACTTTGGCGCCACTGGTCCCCGTAAAGACGAGTGGGTTGTGCCACAAGGGCAATATTTCGTGATGGGTGACAATCGCGATAACAGTCTAGATAGCCGTTTCTGGGGTTTTGTTCCTGAGCAGAACATGGTGGGTAAAGCGGTATACGTGTGGACGAGTTTTGAGTTTGATCGTTCGCCACAAGACTTTCTTCCAACGTGGGTGCCGAGTGGTATTCGCACCGAACGTATAGGAAAAATTGGACAATAGTAAATGAGACAGATTCCGTACGAAAAATTAGAAAAACAAATCGGTTATCGCTTTAAAAATAGAGATTTCTTGCTTCAAGCATTAACCCACCGAAGCATGGGGGGTGAGCACAATGAGCGTTTAGAGTTTTTAGGTGATTCACTGCTAGGCATGTTTATCGCCGAAGCCTTGTATTTTAAGTTTCCCAAGGTGCCTGAGGGCGATTTAAGTCGCATGCGCGCAACCTTAGTGCGCGGTCAAACATTGGCTGAATTAGCCCGCGACTTTGGTATTGGTGATTTCTTGCGTTTAGGCCCCGGTGAGCTGAAAAGTGGCGGTTATCGTCGCGATTCGATTCTTGCTGATTCGGTTGAAGCCATTATTGCTGCGGTGTATCTCGATAGTGATATGAAGCAATGTGAGTCTTTGGTGCTGGGTTGGTATAAAACTCGTTTAGAAGGCATTAAGCCAGGCGTTAGTCAAAAAGATCCAAAAACACAGTTGCAGGAATGGTTACAAGGTCGCCGATTGCCACTGCCAACTTATGAAGTGATTGAAGTTACTGGGCAAGCGCATAATCAGCGTTTTACCATGTCGTGTAGCGTTGAAGGTGTTGCCGATAAAACCGTAGGCGTAGGCACGTCTCGTCGTAAAGCAGAGCAGGACGCGGCGCAAAAAGCATTAGAGGTTATTCATGCATCAGCAAAATAATGATGACGTAACATATTGTGGTTTCGTTGCCATTGTTGGCCGTCCCAATGTTGGTAAATCAACACTGATCAACCGCATTCTAGGACAAAAAGTTAGTATTACATCGCGCAAGCCACAAACCACGCGTCATCGCGTGATGGGCATTGATACCGATGGTGCTTATCAAACGATTTACGTCGATACGCCGGGATTACACAGCGAAGAAAAACGCGCTATTAACCGTTTGATGAATCGCGCTGCTGCGAGCTCAATCGGCAACGTTGAAATGGTGTTTTTCTTGGTTGAAGGTACGCAATGGACTGGCGACGATGAAATGATCTTGAATAAACTGCGCAAGAGCTGTCGCGATATTCCAGTAATTTGTGTAGTTAACAAAGAAGATAATGTGCAAATTCGCTCTGAAATGATGCCGCATCTTCAATGGCTAGCGAGTCAATATGACTTCGAGCAGATCATTCCTATATCGGCTAAACACGGTCAAGGTGTTGATAAGCTTGTTGATTTAGCACGTGAAGCTATTCCTGAGGGGATACATCACTTCCCAGAAGATTATATTACCGACCGTTCACAGCGTTTTATGGGCTCTGAAATCATCCGTGAAAAACTGATGAGATTTACAGGTGATGAAATACCTTATTCAGTCACGGTGGAAATTGAAGCCTTTACCATGCAACCAAATGGTGTGTTTAACGTTAGCGCGCTTATCCTAGTTGAGCGTGAAGGCCAAAAGCGCATGATCATCGGTAAAAAAGGCGAGAAGCTTAAGCAGATCGGCCGCGAAGCTCGTAAAGATATGGAAGAGATGTTTGATAATAAAGTCTTCCTTGAGCTATGGGTTAAGGTTAAATCTGGCTGGGCTGATGACGAGCGCGCCTTAAATAGCCTTGGTTATGGCGACGACTAACCCTTATTCTTCGGCGCGTAGTTCCAGTGATTCTGGACTGTGCGCCGCTTATCTCATTCATTCACGTCCCTTTAGTGAAACTAGCCTTATTGTCGAACTCTTTACCGAGTCACATGGTCGCATTGCTGCAGTAGCTAATGGCGCCAAACGCAAAAAAAATATCAATAAGAGTTTATTACAACCTTTTAGACCTTTGTTGGTTAGCTGGCGCGGAGAAGGGGATTTAAAAACACTGACTCGAATTGACTCTCCAACCTTGGCATTTCCACTGGCTAAGCAATATTTGTATAGCGGGATTTACCTCAATGAGTTAGTCATGCGGTTATTGGCTAAAGAAGCAGCTCAGCCAGTGATTTACTCTGCTTATCATGCCACGTTATTAGCACTTTCCAAAAATGATGATATTGAAATATCGCTGCGACAATTTGAATTGTCTTTACTCGGTGAACTCGGCCATGGCATTGCATTGTTAACCGATGTTGACGGCATGGCAATTGAAGCTCATTGGCGTTACGACTTATTAAGTGAGCAAGGATTTATCGCGCGAGTCGATGGGAAATTTCTCGGTCAATCGTTAATTAATATTGCAAACACAAATTATTGTGACACTATAACCCGCAATCATGCAAAGCAGCTGACGAGACAAGCACTTTCTCCATTGTTGGGGACTAAGCCATTGCACAGTAGGCGTTTGTTTTCACGCTCAAAATCGTTAAGGAATTAATCATGAATCCAATTTATCTTGGCGTTAATATCGATCATATCGCCACCTTACGTCAGGCTCGCGGAACCACGTATCCAGATCCAGTTCACGCTGCCAGTGTAGCTGAGTTAGCTGGTGCCGATGGCATCACTATCCACTTACGTGAAGATCGCCGTCATATTCAAGACCGAGACGTTTACACGCTAGCGCAAACTATCCAAACACGCATGAATCTTGAAATTGCTGTGACGCAAGAAATGCTATCAATCGCGTGTAATGTTAAGCCAGAATACGTTTGTTTAGTGCCAGAAAAGCGCGAAGAGTTAACCACTGAAGGTGGTTTAGATGTGGCAGGTCAACTCGATACTATGCTAGAAGCTGTGGCCCAGCTCAAAGGCGCTGGTATTAAAGTATCGCTATTTATCGACGCTGACAAAGCGCAAATTGATGCGGCAGTTACTGTAGGTGCGCCATACATTGAGCTGCACACAGGTTGTTACGCAGATGCTGAAAATAGCTTCGAGCAAGCAAAAGAGCTAAAACGCATTCAAGAGATGGCGGCTTACGCGCATAGTAAAGGTATTGTCGTGAACGCTGGACATGGCTTGCATTATCACAACGTTGGTCCAATTGCCGCGATCCCAGAGATTTACGAATTGAACATTGGTCATTCAATTATTGCTCGCGCGTCAATCGTTGGTCTTGAGCAAGCGGTGAAAGATATTCGCGCTAAGATGATTGAAGCTCGTCACGGCGTTTAATTCGCCCGATTATTCCCTAAAAAGCGCATATTGAGAATAGTATGATACGGAAAATAACAGCAGCATCTTTGTTGATATTTTCCGTTTTTTCTTTTTCATGCTTAGCAGACAGCAACTCTCAGTCAACGCTTGTTCCTTTTACTACTGATGGTTGTAGTTTATTTCCCAACGGACCTATCGGTCAGCCAGATTTATGGCTCCATTGCTGTAAAGCACACGATTTAGATTATTGGCAGGGGGGCACTAAGGCCCAACGCTTGTTATCTGATTTACGACTGCAATCTTGCGTTGCTGATACTGGCCATAAAAAAATCGCGATTATGATGTTTAATGGTGTACAGCTTGGTGGCAGCCCTTTTTTACCAACCCCTTTTCGCTGGGGGTACGGATGGCCATTCCCGTATGGTTATAAGAGGCTTTCTGCTGCTGAACAATTACAAGTTAAAGCACTTTATCCCCTAGTACGTGATAAGAAATAACCGTATAAAATTCAAACATAATTCTTTTATCGCATTGTAACTTAGGTTATTTTATCAATCCGACTCCTAGGAAAAGGATTGCCAATGGCTCTTCGATTATTGCTGTTACTTTGGGGAATATTGTTATCACATAGTGTTGTAGCTCAGCGAATTACTGTGCTGACTGAGGACTTGCCACCATACCAATATAAAGATGAATTGGGTGATGCTACTGGCTATGCTGTGGCATTGATGGATGCGGTACTTAAGCAGGCGAAAATAAATAGCAAGATCCGTATAGTGCCTTGGGCACGTGGCTACAACCAAGCATTAAATCAAAAGAATGTTGTTTTGTTTTCCATGGTAAGAACACCAGAGCGAGAGCCACTGTTTAAATGGATCGGTGAAGTCGACCAACTGCATTACTATTTATATAAGCTTAGTTCACGTAAAGATCTTTCCGTATCTTCAGTGGCAGAGGCAAGAAACTATCGCATTGGTGTCACCAAAGTTTCCTTTGAGCACGATACGCTACTCAATCTTGGTTTCTCTCGATTAACTACTGGTGTGAAATATGCTCAGCTGTTGGATATGCTTGCTGCTAATCGCTTTGACTTTTTGTTTGCATCACAAGGTCCGCTAGAAGAAGTTTTAAAAGAAACTAAGCACGATGAAAGCAGCGTTGAAACCGATTTTCATTTTAAGCAAATCGACCAAAAACTTTATATCGCGCTGAGTAAAAAGTCTGACGAAGCGCTGGCTAAGAAGTTGCGCAGCGCTTATCAAACCGTTGTTGCTAAAGGCATTAAACATCAATTGCAGTTACAGTGGCTAAAATCACCTATTCATCAGTAAGTTGATAAAGTTGGTTGCTGTAAGCTAAAGAACCAAAAAGAGCATGGGCTTTAGCTCGGTCAATAAGCCTTTGCGCTATGGGAATTTCAGTTAGCTTATTGCCAACGCGCACAAATCCACGCGGCTCAAGGTTAGGTTGCAAGACAGTGATTTCAGTTGGGCTCATATAGGCAAAATTTTTGTCGTATTGCATCAACGCTCGTTGTTTTTCAACGGGAATTTCTTGAGTGAGATCGTGACCAAGCATCGGCGTAACATCGCTAATTCCTATCAATGATAATAGCGTAGGGGCTAAATCAATTTGGCTTACTAAACGCGCGTCTTGTCGTGGCTTAATATCTTTACCTAATATCACACCTGGAATACGAAAGTGTTTAACGGGAACTAACTCTGCGCCAAATACACGAGAGTCATGATCTGCGACAACTAGGAAAATTGTGTTATCCCAGTAGCTCGCATGGCGTGCTTTTTCGAAAAACTTTCCTAAAGCAAAATCCGAGTATTTAGCGGCGTTGTTGCGGGTGCGTTTGGGGCTATCGTAGGGCTCTATTTTGCCATCTGGGTATTCGAATGGCGAATGGTTAGAGCTGGTAAAGACTAAACTGAAGAATGGTTTGTTTTGCGCGCTGAGTTTTTCTAGCTCGAGATGCGCTTGATCGTAAAGATCTTCGTCACTAGCCCCCCATGAACCTTCAAAGTCAATTTTTGCAAAATCATCGCTGTCGACAATCTCATTAAATCCGTTACCGAGAAAAAAGCTCTTCATATTGTCAAAGTGGGCTTCTCCACCGTAAACAAATTGGGTGTGATAGTTGTGCTTTTTGAGCAGACTGGCAATGGTAAAAAAGTCTCGTTGTGATTTATCTAGCTTAACCACAGCCCGTGATGGCGTCGGTGTAAAGCCTGTAATCACCGCTTCAATGCCTCGGACAGAACGGGTTCCTGTGGCGTAGAGTTCGGTAAAGTTCCAACCCTGCTGCATTAGCTCATCTAGGTTGGGCGTTAGTGGCAGACCGCCCAAACCTCCGACAAAACGCGCGCCCAAGCTTTCTTGTAATAGGATAACTAGGTTTTTAGGCTTACCTGTATAGCTTGCTTGTTTGAAACTCGCAGTGGGGATGTCATTGTCTGTGAAATCCTCAACGGCGTGCAGCATGTTTGCTCGAATATTCTGATAAATATTTTGCTGCGGCATTTCGCCATAGTAACTAGCTGCTGAGTTTTCTAGTTGCATTTGTTTTATGGCAAATGCCGCTGAATAGGTTGAGTTTAGCGCCAGTGTATTGAGGAGATGGTCGGTAGAAAATGACACCATCGCAGGATTAAGTGGGCGATGTCCCAGCGATGAGCGCGCGCCGAGTAATACTAACAATATCGCGCAGATTGCTAATGCTGGTCGTTTTAGCCCCCTGACAGCTGTCTTTTCGCACCATTGTGACTTTAGAAAACGAAAACCGACAATCGCAGTGATTAATAACGCTAGTGATGACAGGAGAATTTCTAGTTTATAACCACTAGACAGCATCGCCATCACTTCTTTGGGATAAATGAGATATTCGATAAGTAGTCGATTAGGGCGTAAGTCGTATTCATTAATAAAGGTTGGCGTTATGACTTCTAAATAGACCAAGAGAATGAGAAATGCGCTGTACCAGATGATGGAAAAGCATTTCACAAGCTTTGTAATGTGAGAAATAAACAATGTTAGGCAGGCTAATATTACAGGAATAGCGGAGATATAGCTGACGGTAGAAATATCGACACGTAAGCCGCCAATGATAATAGATAGCCAAGCGTCAATATCATTAACGCGATCTATTTGCCATATGGTCAGTGCCATGCGGCTCAGTGTCAGTAATAGTAGTGAGGATATTGCGAAAACAACACTTAACCAAAAAGGACCAAGCTGCTTTGCTAGCAATTGGCTGCGTAGTTTATTTGAAAACATGGTGATTATGGCCATAACACTGCGCCCCAGATGATAGTGCTAATGAGGCAGCTAATAAATACTGCGGCAGAGCCCAGATCTTTCGCTAGGCCAGACAGCGGGTGCATTTCTAGTCCTATGCGATCAACCACAGCCTCTATTGCGGTATTAATGGTTTCGACGAGTAAAATGACCAAGAGAGAACAAATTAAAATGGCTTGCTCAATAGGTGTTACATTGAGAAAGAAGGTAACGACAGTGAGCACTGCAGTTAGTAATATTTCCTGTTTAAACGCTGCTTCGTTCTTACACATCCAGCCTAGGCCTTTGAGTGTATTTTTAAATGCTAACCACAGACGCAGGGCACCTTTGGGCTTATTGGTGTTGTCAAAATTCATGATTGTTCCTAATGTGTGAGGGAGTTGTTGGCTATGTTTGGTGATGGTTCGCAGTGGGCGAAAATGTCTAATTCGTTTTGGTACGCACTACTTGAAATTGAAAGCCAGCCGAGCAGACTGTGAAACAAGTTGTCGTGACTAAATCTTTGCTCTTTTGCACGTTGTGCAATACAGGCGCTGCTATGACGTTGGTTACTACTCCACAGCAGCATTGGAATGTGACGTTGCTCAACGGGAGAAAAAGAGTAGGGGAGGCCATGTAAGTAAACGCCTGACTCACCAAGAGATTCACCATGATCTGAAATATAGAGCATCGATGCTTTGTATTGCGGTGCTAGGTAATCTAATTGGGCAACGACTTTTGAAATGACAAAATCCGTGTAAGCAATGGTGTTATCGTAAGTATTTATTAGCTGCTCTTGGCTGCAGTTTTGAATGTCACTACGCCGGCAGTCAGGCGTGAATTTCTGATGGCTATTGGGATAGCGTTTGTAATAAGTAGGGCCATGTGAGCCCATCATATGAAGCACTATTAAGGTTTTTTCCTGTTGCAGGTTGGCGAGTTTTTTGGCGAGCGGTGTTAGCAGTATTTCATCTTGGCAATAGTGGCCATCGCATAGCGGGCTTGGCTGGTTGAGATCGATGTTAATTGTTGGCACACGGTCGCACACATTTTTACAGCCATTGTTACTTATCCACTGCACGTCAAATCCGGCGAGTTGGGCAATATCTATAACGTTTTGCTGTTTGTCGGCTTGGCGACGTTCGAAGTTATCTCGCGTCATTGAGGAAAACATACAAGGAACGGATACGGCAGTTGCCGTGCCGCACGAATACATTTTCTCAAAAGAGGTCATGGCATAAGGGGCTGTGTATAGGTTGGTATCCCTGTCATAGCCATTACTAGCGAAGTTCTTGGCACGAGCTGTTTCACCTAGCACTATAACCATCACTTCTTTTTCTTTTGGGGTATTGAGCGTCGGTGAGCTATCGAGCGTTTTAAAAGGAATTTCATTGTCGAAATAGTTGTGTTTAACGTACTTCACTCCGCTGTATATATATTGAGTTGGGTTAATGATTTTCTTAAGATGGCTGTTATTACGGCCAACTGCTGCATAGTCTTGATAGAAAAAGAACACTAAAGTAAGCAGCACTGCAAAGGCGGCGGCAATTAGTCGCAGGCGAGAAATAACAGCTTGACCAATACTCAACGGCGTTAATTGAGTGGTCGCAATAAATAAGGCGGGTAATACACCAACGAGCACAAAGGTTATCAATGCCTGCAAGTTTACGTAAGACAGCGCCTCGCCTTGATCAGTCTCAACGGAATTTTGAATCATTCCATAATCGAAAACTGTGCCGTAGTTAAGGGATGCGTAAAAGACTAACGCCGATGTTAATGTAATAGCGATTAAGGTTGGTTTAAGTAATTTCGGCAACGCTAAGATTGAGAAGACAATCAGTAAAATACAGCCAATAACTAAGGGCACTGACAGTAGAAATGCAATATTGAATTGCTCAAGCGCTAGAATAGCCCCCATGAATCCTTGTAAAAATGGGTAGTTGAATACCAAGGTGAAATAGAGGGTAATAACAAGTAGCAATTGGCTACTGGTGAGTTTAGGTTGTAATCTTTGAAGCATTAACGTCTTATCCTGTGCATAAAAAATCTATCGAAGGAACTGTGACGATTTTTGACGGGAGCTTAGCAATGAGGTTGCATTTACTGAGTAAGGTCGTGTAACTCAAATTGTGGCTTTGTAAGCCTTTGTAAGGGGTGGTGTAAATGAGCGAACTATTCTTATAAAGTGCGGTCTTTTTTGTTATTTTGCGTAAATTCGGTGTGAGTCAAGAATGAAAAAAGCACATGTGTTATTGGTTGAAGATGATGCTGAAATATCACGTCTTACGACGATGTATCTTGAGGCTGAAGGATATACTGTTACCACCATTGATGATGGTGCCTTGGCCATCGATTCTATTGTGAGAATCAATCCTGATTTGGTGATACTAGATCTTATGCTGCCGAGAATGAATGGCATTGAAGTATGCAAGAAAGCCCGCGATTTTTATACCAACCCCATTTTAGTTTTAACAGCCTGCGATGACGACATTAGTGAAGTGAGTCTTTTGCGACAGGGAGCCGATGATTATTTGGTTAAGCCGCTCAAGCCTCATGTTTTAGTGGCTCGTATCGAGGCGTTAACAAGACGATCTATGCGACAACAACCCGCCGTTGATAAAGTTATTGAAATACACAGTCAGCAAGTATTTTGTCGTGGCATTAAGCTCGAACTGACAAATGCCGAATTTGAGATGCTAAAAATTCTTGTCGATAATGAAGGGGATATTGTTAGTCGTGAAGAGTGCTGTCAGGCACTACGTGGTATAGATTATGACTTTAGCAATCGCTCTATTGATATGCGTATTTCTGGTTTGCGGAAGAAGCTAGGAGACGATCAAATGCCTTATCAAATTATCACTACCGTGCGAAATAAAGGATATAAGTTAATCAATGATTAGATTACCCCTCTCGCTATTTTCTAGGCTCTATTTAGGCGTTGCGGTTGTTATGTTATGCAGTATTGTAGTGACACGACTCGTCGGAGAAATGGTATTTAAAAAAGAGGAGTTTACCCATTTTTCGATTACTGCCGACTACCTTAAAGATTTGGCTGTGCAGGATGTTTCGAAACATTCTGAGCAATATGACTATCAATTGCCGCCGCCCTTTTCATTTTATTATTCAGCTAAATTTATATCGCCTCAACAATGGAAAAAACTATGTCAATCATGTTTGTTCGTTGGGCGAAGTGACAGCGTTGAATATTATGAATTCGTTGAAGGTGAACGCATTGCGTATTTTTCTACAGTGACTTCCATGAGAGGTTTATTGATTTATGAAAAAACCGATGAAGAGCGAGTAGAGGGGGAAGAGTCTGAATTGCATATCGATGAGTTAGACTCACCGTTTTTCTTAATTCTGTGTTTGGTTTTAATATTTGTTAGTTTGTATTGGCCGTTAAAAAAAATGCATCGACAGATTTACGGCTTAAACAAAGCACAAAAACGATTTGGTCGCGGTGATATGAGTGCGCGTGCCGATGAAGACATCTTGCGGCCACTCAATGATATTGCTATTAGTTTTAATAACATGGCTGAGGCAATTGATAAAAGTGTTAAAGAAAAGGAAGTGTTTGCTCATGCAATTCCGCATGAAATTAGAACGCCATTGAGCAGAATTCAACTCGCAGCTGGATTATTGAGACAGCAGAGCAGTGATGACAAGGTGGCGGCCTTACTCGATGACGTGGATGCATACATTGTTGATATTAACGAATTGATTTCGCAAATAGTTAACTTCTCGAAATTGACCAATTCAAAATCAGCAGAGTATTACCAGAATTATGAAACGATTTTTTTATCGGATTTCATAAAATCGCGGATGGCACTCGTCACTGTACCCAGCGACAAGTCGATAGCGCTAAATATTTGTAGCGAGGCTCGGATAACGACAAATCCTGTTTATTTACGATTAGTCGTAGATAATCTCATTAAAAATGCGCTGATTTACGCCAATCGCCAAGTAAATATCATTGTCTATGTCGAGTCAGGTGAAGTTTATATGCTGGTAGAAGATGATGGCGTTGGCATAGACAGTACGAGTTATGAAACAGTATTCATTCCCTTTGCTAGATTAGATAGTAGTCGTAGCAGAAAGACAGGTGGGATTGGACTTGGCTTGTCGATTACCAAGGCGGCGGTATTGAATATGCGCGGAACAATCGATGTAGGCCACTCTGCTTTGGGTGGTGCAAGCTTTACCGTAACAATGCCGTTAGATGGTTA
The DNA here is from genome assembly GCF_022347785.1 of Psychrobium sp. MM17-31. Taxonomy (NCBI): domain Bacteria; kingdom Pseudomonadati; phylum Pseudomonadota; class Gammaproteobacteria; order Alteromonadales; family Shewanellaceae; genus Psychrobium; species Psychrobium sp. MM17-31. Next base: position 373,012 of record NZ_JAKRGA010000002.1, on the reverse strand, counting down.
GGCGTCACTCAAGCTCCTGCAATGGGCATACTCGTCCAATTAAGTTTAATGCCGTGCAAGAGGTCACATGTGTGGTGCCGGTTTCATCATCGCGAATATAGACTTCATAGTGCCGTTTATTACACGCAACATACCAATAGGCCTTATTATCCTTAATTTTATCAAATACCATTTGGGTAACTTGTTTACAGATATTGCCTGTCGAAGTAATGGTACTGATGAAGGCATCCCGCTTTTGTTGCGCAGTCATTTGCAAAAATATCTGTTGGACTTTGTGCGAGGAGGGCGTATTTTCGCTTGACTGCTGTGCCGCTAGGGTAAGCGTAGAATAAAGCGCTAACAGGGCAATAGTTATAAATCGCAATTTTCCAGTCCTTTAAAAACAGATTATGTATTAATCTACCTCAGCTCCTCAGTTAATCACAAACCCTTTTTACAATCGTCTAAAAGATAGGTGATTGGTAGTAAATATAAACATTCAAACATCTGTTTTACGTATTTTTCGTGAAATGAAGGTCTTTTATGACATTTTTATTTATAATTAGTGAATTCGGCATGAAGAATTATCTTTTTGTCGAATAGTTAAGTACGAATAACAGTTGATAACGTGTAATCATAAAAGATTACGTATGTCTCTTTCACGATAGTGTACTTTTAGTTTATATAAACATGGAATAACGAGTGACTTTCAATGAATAAATTACTTCTCACCTCTCTATCCGTAGCGATATTAAGTCTTGCAACTCCTGCGCAGGCAAATACAAAACTTTGTAAAGAAGTAACCTCTCAAATCACTAAATTAGATAAGCATGCCGATGATTTTTACTCATTGGCGAACTATCAATTTGACGATTACAAATTATTGAAAAAATTAAAGCGCAATGCACGCTACTTTAATGATGAGTCTTTTGAGCAAGTGCTTGAACAAGCTGAAACAGCTATTAAGCATGAAGATAAAGATCTAATGATTAAGATGGCGCCAGTATCTAGATATCTCAATGATTGGAATTTAGAAAACTGTAGTTAGCGGCAACAGCTAATTAAAAAGTAATTTTCTTAAGCGGCGTAACTGGTAACAGGCGCCGTTTTTTATTGCTAGAAGGCAATAATTAGAGACGTTATATACGGACGATAAAATAAACTTAGATATTAAAAGAATTAAAGGGAGTGTTTTAAAATGGTGCCTCGACCCGGAATCGAACCAGGGACACGAGGATTTTCAATCCTCTGCTCTACCGACTGAGCTATCGAGGCATCTTAAAGGATGCACCTGTAATAGGAATACCTACCTCAGGATTTTCAATGCTTCGATTGCTCTACTGAGTGAGCTATCGAGGCACATAAAGTGCGATTCAGTAATTGAATCATTTAGAAATGTTAGTTTAATGGTGCCGACACCAAGAGTCGAACTCGGGACCTACTGATTACAAGTCAGTTGCTCTACCAACTGAGCTATGTCGGCACGCCTAAACTATCTGTTACTCTGTTGACCATCTTTAAAAATGGTGCCTCGACCCGGAATCGAACCAGGGACACGAGGATTTTCAATCCTCTGCTCTACCGACTGAGCTATCGAGGCATCTTGCACAATTTTAATCGAATTGATTAGAACTGTTTTTTGAAGCAGTCTGCCTAAGCAACGGCGGCTATTAAATAGATTTTGAGGGTTTAAGTCAACTACTATTTTCAAATAAAGTTAGAATTTAATGCCGCTTGCTGCTTTGTTGTGCGCTTTGTTTGAATTTTAGATGTTTTGGTTATTTTTTCTCAGGAGTATAGCCTTCAATCTCCACATCTTTACCTTCAAACAAAAAGTCTACCATAGTTTTCTCTAGTAAAGCGCGATCGTCAGGTGCCATTAAATTAAGCTTCTTTTCATTGATAAGCATGGTTTGCTTAGACATCCACATTCCCCAAGCTTCTTTTGAGATATTTTCGAAAACTTTTTTACCTAATTCGCCAGGCAGCGTTTGGAAATCTAAACCGTCGGCGTCTTTTTGTAAGTAGGTGCAAAAGATAGTACGAGCCATTGAGGCCTCCTATTGTATTTGTGTAAGCAGCGATTTAGTCACTGCGGCGAGGCCAACCTGTTGCGGAACGCTAAGGTTGTACCAAATTGATTGCTCGGCTTCACTCACTTGTGAGAGCGCATTGTTGGGTAATGATAAATGATATGGCGTAATATCTAAATGATAATGACTAAAGGTATGGCGCAGTTCCGGTAATTTTTTTAATACACCAGCCAGTCCTTGGTTATCTAGCCATATATTCATTGCGTCTTTGTCTTTAAATTCAGGGAAGCAGTAAAGGCCGCCCCAAATGCCACTACTCGGCCTCTTGGCCAAATATACTTCGCCATCTAACTCTAGCAGTAACATAATTGTTGTTTTTACTGGTGTGGTCTTCTTGGGTTTTGAATGAGGAAATTCTTTTACGCGATTGCTGTTATGCGCAATACAAGTTGTTGATACTGGGCACTGAGAGCATTGTGGCTTTGAGCGGCTGCAATGCGAAGCCCCTAAATCCATCATCGCTTGATTGTAAAATGTCGCGTCTTGTTGTGGCGTCAGAAAATCTGTGACCTGCCATAGATACTTTTCGACTTTACTAACGCCATACCATCCTTCAATAGCAAAGTGACGCGTTAAAACACGTTTTACATTGCCATCTAAAATAGAGTGGGGCTGACCAAGGGCCAGAGATAGAACCGCGCCAGCGGTAGAACGACCAATTCCCGGTAGTGCGTTTACTTCTTCTAGGGTTATAGGAAACTCTCCGTGATAGTCATCTCTGACTATTTGTGCGGTTTTGTGCAGGTTACGAGCACGGGCGTAATAGCCAAGCCCTGTCCAATGATGAAGTACTTCATCGATGGGGGCATTTGCTAGGTCGATCACCGTGGGGTAGCTTTCCATAAAGCGTTGGTAATAAGGAATGACTGTAGCTACTTGTGTTTGTTGTAGCATAACCTCAGACACCCACACGCGATAAGGCGTTTTGTCTATTTGCCAAGGTAGCGTTTTGCGTCCAAATTCGTGATACCAATCGACGATGCGAGTGGCAAAATTTTCGGTTAAGGGTAATTGCTCAGAGCTAAAAGGTTGCGACATAATTGCTGTTTTATTTTTGTAATTGGCGTCAGTGTACTGCGCTCAACTTATTTTGCTAGCGCTATTATGACAAAAGTAGCCGCTCTGCTTGCAAAACTAGGACAAAGTTACACAAATCAATTGACTCAATATACCCAGTGTATAAAATGCCGCCGCATAACGTCCCCTTTAATTTTTAGGACTAGAGACATGACTAAAGAAGATAGCAACGACATCATCGAACAAAAGAAAAAAGACGGTGTTTATATTCGTACCATCAAAAGCTTTGTAAAGCGCGAAGGACGCTTGACTAAAGGTCAAGAAGCCGCATTAGAGCAGCTGTGGCCAACTATGGGTCTAGAGCATAAAGATGGCATGCTAGATTTCAAAGAAGTTTTCGGTAATGACAACCCTGTGGTTGCTGAGATTGGTTTTGGTATGGGGAAATCTCTAGTTGAAATGGCCAAAGCTGCGCCAGAAAAAAACTTTATTGGCATTGAGGTTCACACACCGGGTGTTGGTGCTTGCTTGATGGAAGCGGGTGAGCAGGGCGTGACGAACTTACGCGTATATTGTCACGACGCCATTGAAATCCTAGCAGATTGTATTCCTAAGGCGAGCTTATCTTGCATGCAGTTATTCTTTGCCGATCCTTGGCATAAGGCCCGCCATCACAAGCGCCGTATAGTGCAACCAGAGTTTTGTGAAAATGTTCGTCAAAGCCTAAGCGTTGGCGGAATTTTCCATCTGGCTACTGACTGGGAAAACTATGCTGAGCATATGGTTGAAGTATTAGGTGTTGCGCCAGGTTATAAGAATATTGCAGAGAAAGGCGACTACATCGAGCGTCCTGAGCATCGTCCATTGACTAAGTTTGAAGCGCGTGGTCAGCGTTTGGGGCACGGTGTTTGGGATCTGATGTATCAGCGCATTAGCTAATCGATTCGAATTAAGCTAGATTAAACAACAGTTATTACGACTCTAAAAAAAGGGAAACACCATGAAAGACAACGCAAAGCGCAATCGTCGAATTCGCAAAAAGTTACGTGTAGACGAATTTAAAGAGCTAGGTTTTGAAGTAAGCTGGCACTTTCCGCAAGGCACAGACGATGCGAAAATCGATGCAATTATCGATGGCTTGATCAATGACGTTATTGAAGTTAATGGTTTGGGTTTTGCTGGTGGCGGTGATCTCGAGTGGGAAGGTATTGTTTGTACTCAGAAAATCGGTCAGTGTACCGAAGAGCATCGTGCGGCAGTAAAAGCTTACCTAGAAAGCCAGTCACTAGAAAATATTGAAGTGACAGAGCTATTTGATCTTTGGTGGGGATAATTCTTCACATTTAGATTTTAAAAATGGCCAATAGCACTAATCGTTAGTGTTATTGGCCATTTTTTTTTGGATATTGTGTTATGGTTTTTTGTTAAGTTGTTGAAATTAATCTTGTTTTAAGTTTGGTCTAGTGATTGCAATTAGTTGGCATATTAGAAATTAAAACTAAATAGCCAATTCAATAGATAAAGGAAAGATCATGAAAACTAAAATTGCTCTTACATTAACTGCTCTATTATCAACTTCAGCTTTCGCCCATGATTCTCATGGTCGCCACAATTCTTGCGACATCAATATTAACAATAGTATTAAAGTTACACCTGCTTACGTTCAAGTATTAGACGGTGATAAATCTTTGTTCCGCATTACCGACAATTCAGAGTTATATGCGCAGGGGAAGCGTATTCACTTAAACAGTGAACAACAAGCCATTGTCGATGAATACCGCGATTTAATGCAGGAACTTGCTCCAGAAGTTGCCCATCTTGTTAGTCAAGGTTTAGAAATGGCAAAGGATGCTGTTGAGCAAGTATTTACCGAGTTATTTGGTGATGAAACCGAATTGCAAAGTAAAGTTGAAACTATTGTCGCTAGATTTGAAGATCGCATCTCGCCACTCATGAACGAAGAAAAAGGTGAGTATTACTTACCTAAAGATGAAATGGCCAGTGGTGGTGAAGAATTAGGGAAAGAAATTGAAGCTGAGATCGAAACTCTAATGAAAGAATCTGCCGGTCATATGATGGTATTGATCGGTAAGATGATGCTAAAAGGCGAAGGTGGCATGGAAGATTTTGAGCGTAAAATGGAAGCCTTTGGTGAAACAATGGAAGCACGTGGTGAAGCACTAGAGAAAAGCGCCGAAGCTATGTGTGTTAAGATGGAAAAATTAGACGCGCTAGAAACGCAAATGCAAGAGAAAATTCCTGCGATAGCAGCGTTTGATTTACTTAAAGCTCAATCGATTTAATGCTTTAAAATTTCCCATAAAAAATGCCGCTTTTAAAGCGGCATTTTAGTATCTACGATTTGATTATTCGTCTATGACGAAGTGTGACTAACCCCACAAGCATGAAGAGGAAGTAATACAAACTACCGCCACTAATATCAGGGTTGGTGGGTTCTGGCTCTGTAGACTGCTTGACAGTAACAGTAAGCGACTTTTCTGACGCAGCACCGCGGCTATCTGTGGCTGTAACAGTGAATTCAATAGTCATGGCTTGGAGTGGTGCGACGAAGCTCGCTTCGCTCATTGTACTATTGATTAGCGTGACTGACGGACCAGAAGTTTGTCGCCATTGAAAGGTTATTTCATCATTTTCAGCATCTGTAGCACTACTAGTTAGACTAGCTGTTTGGCTAGTATTGACCTCAAAATTTTCACTAATAGTAAGCACTGGTGGAGTGTTACTATCATCGTCTTTAATCGTCACTACTAGCGCGGAGTTGCTTGCAAGCACTGTGTCGTTGTTTGCCGATAGGGTTAGCGTTAGTGACTCGTCTTGTTCTAATAATTCATCGTTAATTAATGTTAAGTCAATAGGTTTGGGCTGCATATCGCCATCTTGCCATTCAAGAGTGCCTGATGCGTTAACAATGTCTTCGTTGATAGTTGCGCTATCTGCTGATAATTCAAATGACACACTAACAGCTCCATCGCTGCCACCGATCCTATAAACTTGAATTTTTGTCGTACCACTTTGCTCATTTAAAGCCAGTTGTGAATGCTCGAATCCTATTGCTCCCGCAACTTTTTTTCCTTCAATAGTGACTGTGGTGTAGTGAGGACTAGACAGTGTTGCACCGTTTGTTGGATTAAATAAGCGAACAAAAAATTGCTCTTTTGTTTCATTTACACCATTGTCGGCAACTTGAATACTGATAGTTTTAGAATCAGTGTTATCAGCCTGCCAAGTGAGGATGCCTGATTGATCAACATAATCTTCGCCAGCTAGTGCACTACCAGGGAGAATTTCCCAGCCGACGGTAATCTCATCCTCGCTGCCATTTACGCGCTTAATATCGATATCTACAGTGTTATTTGCCGCAATCTGTGTTTCATCTGTGGCAAAAGAAAGAGTGCCTTGCGAAACCGTGCGAGTATTATCTCTTAATACGAAAAGGCCACCTTTAATATCGCTAACTAATATTAATCCCGATGGTAGGAAAGGGTAGGCTCCCCATGCGCCATCGAACCCACTAGAGTCATTTGCGACATAGGTATCGAAGAATCCTACCTCTTGGGGCGCTGTTGGATCGGTAATATCTAAAATGGTTAATCCGCGGCGATAATTGGACATGTAATAACGATTTCCTCTCACGAAACCGTTGTGATCTATTGCCCGAGTTTCACCTTTCCACACTGCTGCGAGACTAGGTTTAGTCAACGACGAGATGTCATATATCCGCAATGTTGTGTTTAGACCACCGCGGCTTTCATCAAATTCATCATGAACAAAAATGTACTTCTTGTCCTCACTCCACCATCCAGAATGGACATATTGAGCTGATGGTGAAACGTCGTTATAAGTCGTTTGACTTAATTTCCTTTCTTGTCCTGGCGTTGTTGCGTCCCAAATCATGATTTCGTTTTCATTAAAATCAACAAAGACTTCACAGGTCTTGTTTGAATCGACACAATCAGTCGCCTTTCGATCGTCATCAATTCGCAATGATGTTCCATCATGGGTATATCCATTTGAACCGTTAGCACCGACAGGCAGTGGCGAAAGTTGCTTCGGATCTGCCAGTGAGTAACTCAAGAAGGATCTTGAGCTTATCTTTGAGCCTTGCGCACCAACTAGCTGTAATGTTGGAGTTGCATCTTTGAGTGCGGTATTAGTAGTGTAATCTACGTTGCTGATATAAACGTTATGTGCCATGGCGACAGCTGTGTCTTTGGTCACTAAAGAGACGCTATTTGGCAATTGATTGAGATCTATGATGCTGACAAAGTCATTCGTGTCGTCAACAGTTGCATAGGCATAAGCTTGCCAAGTGCCAATATTTTTATCAAAATATTGATAGACCTTGATATCACGCCAGCTCGAGTTTTTTCCAGATATTGAGCCTACTTCTCTCGGTGCTTCAGGATTTGAGAGATCGAATACTGCAATACCATTGAGAATGCCCATAATGGCGTATTCTTTATTAGTGTTTAAATCAACATGTCCCCAAATATCATTGCCAGCACTAGGTTTAAAACTAAAATCTTCTAGCGCAACATGAGCGACTAAATCAATATTATTACAGCTAAATGCACCTGCTTTACCATTGACACAGGGAGTCGCGGATTGGCTTTGGCTAGCAGCAGTGTATTGTTGATTCGCGCTGGCTATTCTTTGCTGTGAGAATTTAGACTTGCCATCATTCATTAAAGTAAAGCCTTTCTGGCGTGCGATATCTGTCAAGTCACTGGGTACGCCATATAATCGAGTGATATTAGTAGCAGGGCTTTGGTTACTGTAATGGTCGAATCTATTATAGCCGCCATACACTGGCACTAAAGCGCCTTTTAACGCTAAAATTTCTTCAAGTGATTCAAGACTGTAGTCGCCAGCAGCCATTAATAGCTTATCGCCTTTAGCCGCTTTGGAAATGCCATAAAGCATCGTTTTACACGGGCGCAGTGGATTATCACATAACCCCTGATCCACACCATTAGGAGCGACATAGCGAGCCTTGTCTTTTTCAGCGTGTGCATCGCTATCAAAGGAAGCTAAAATCATTAGAAATACAGAAATACTACAGGTCATAAACTTAGTAAATGACGACATTTGTAAAATCCTTGTAAAATTGTGTTGCCAGTACCTTACTGTATTGTGCTATTTTAGCAAGCAAAATAGTAATGGACTTTAACGTAAACGTGTTAATTAAAGTATTAAAAAATATAGGGTTACTTTGTAGTGTTGCATCGATAGCGCTGCTAGTTGGATGTGATAATAATAAGCAAAATCAATACTTAGAGTTTTTGTTACAAAGTGACAATATACCCGTCAATTGTAATTCTTCGTTAAAACAGCAGTATCAGCTATCGCAGTTTTGGTTTTACCTTTCGTCAGTACAAGTTAAAGGTGATAAAGGCTGGCACCCTGTCTCTTTGCAAGCAACTAAATGGCAAACCGATGGTGTGGCGTTAATAGGGCAGCACTGTCGAGACAATCAATCACAAAATTGGCAGTTGGCACTTACTGACGCCTTACCGGAAAAAATATCTGCCATCTCTTTTAAGATAGCGGTACCGTTTAATTTAAATCATCAAAACCCGCTGCAGGCACAAGGTATTTTTGACAATGGCAATATGTTTTGGACTTGGCAGCAAGGATATAAATCTCTGCGCCTAGATCTTGATAATCATGCTGGTGAAGGCTGGGCGTATCATATTGGTGCGGTTGGTTGTAACTCTCCTAGCGCAATGAGGGCGCCGAAGCAGCAATGCCGAGAACCAAATCATATTAATGTGCTTGTTGAACAATTTGATAAAAACAAAGCCATCAAAGTTGATATTGGCCGTATCGTGCAAGGAATTGAATTGGGCGCGTCGACACGGTGCTTATCTATGCCTACTCAGAAAAGCTGTAATGAGCTAAATCGCAATATGAACAACAAAAATACATCGGTGTTTTATCAATAATGATGAAGTTTAAAATTCCAGTTTTAATTGCGGTTTTAAGTAGCATATTCATGGTGTCGTGCGGTGATACTACTACCTCAAATGAACCTTATGACTGGAAGTTTCCTCAAGGCTTTCCCAAGCCATTCGTGCCAGCAGATAATCCCATGTCGGTGGAAAAAGTCGAACTTGGACGTCATTTGTTTTATGACACCCGATTGTCTGCGAATCAGGTGCAATCTTGTGCTAGCTGTCATCTACAATCAAAAGCATTCTCAGAGCCACTGGTAACTTCAATTGGCTCAACAGGGCAGGTGCATCGCCGTAACGCTCAAGCATTGGTTAATGTGGCTTTTAATCATTCCCTCACTTGGGCGAATGATGAAATCTTCACTCTTGAACGACAAATACTATTGCCGTTATTTGGCGAGGAACCTGTGGAAATGGGGGTAACAGGGCATGAATTTGAGATTTTAAAACGATTAGATTCCCCCTTGTATCAATCGCTATTTGAAGATGCCTTCGGTGATGATGAGATTAATTTTGATCGCATCGTTAAGGCTTTGGCTAGTTTTACCCGAAGTTTAATTTCTTTAAACAGTCCATTTGACCAATACGCCTATCAAATGAAAGACAACGCTTTGACGCCTTCTCAGTTGCGAGGAATGAATATGTTTTTTTCCGAAAAGCTCGAATGTCATCATTGTCATGGCGGATTTAATTTTACGCAATCGACAACCCATGAAAAACAGCAGCTGGACTTGCGTGCCTTTCACAATACTGGTCTGTATAACACCGCAGGAAAATATAACTATCCTGAGCTAGATACTGGACTTTTTGAAGCTAGCGCTAAGATGCAAGATGTCGGCAGGTTTCGCACGCCTACGCTTCGCAACGTCGCATTAACTGCCCCATATATGCACGATGGGAGTATTGCGACATTAGAGCAGGTTATAGAGTTTTATGCAGCTGGGGGCCGAAATATAACTGATGGTAAATACGTTGGTGATGGCCGTCTTAATCCACATAAGAGCCAGTTTGTTAAAGGGTTTGATTTAGATGAACAGCAAAAACAGGATTTATTAGCGTTTTTACATGCCCTTAGCGATCAAGATTTTATAGTCAACCCGGCGTTCAGCAATCCATTTGAGCAGCGTAATTAAATCAGCTCAACAACGGATTGCTCATTGAGTAATTGAATGATCGCGCTAGCGCGCATCGGTTTTGAAAGGAAGAACCCTTGGCCAAAGTTACAGCCCATTTCACTTAACAACTGGCTTTGTTCTGCGGTTTCAATACCTTCTGCTACGGTTTTCATACCAAGGCTATCAGCCATGGTAATAATCGCTTTACACAGAGCTATTTCTTTTGATTGTGGGCTCAGGTTCGAAACAAAGCTGCGATCTATTTTTAAGTAATCGATATCAAATTTGTTGAGATAAGATAGCGAAGAGTAGCCCGTTCCAAAGTCATCAAGTGCGATAGGCATACCACAAGAGCGGAAATCCTTTAAGGTTTGCATCGACTTTTGATTAGATTTAATCAGCAAGGTTTCTGTTAATTCCACAATAATCGACTTATCCCGCACGCCTTGCTCCGTTAAATGGCGGCACCATGCTTTAGGATCGAGCGTTTCACTGTGATACTGCACCGGCGAGGTATTCACCGAAATACTAAACTGCGGCTCAATTCGTTGAAAAATTTTAACTTGTTTCGCAGCTTGCTCAAACACCCATTCGCCAATGATATTGATAAGGCCGGTTTCTTCAGCCAATTCAATAAATTCATTTGGTGGCACTATACCAAGCTCTGGATGCTTCCAGCGCAATAAGGCCTCTGCTTTCATAATTTTTTTAGAATGCATGCAAACGATTGGTTGATACTCTAGATAGAGTTCTTGGCGTTCAATTGCCATCCGTAAGTCGTTGGACAGAGCGACGCGTTTACTGGCGTTTGATTGTAATTCTTGAGTAAAGTATTGAAAGTTATTACGCCCCAGCGCTTTGGCGTGATACATAGCTTGGTCGGCGTTTTTTAATAATTGTACGTCGTCTACACCATCATTTGGGCTAAAAGTAATACCTATACTGGTGCTAATGTAATGAGGTTGGCCATTGAGTTCAAATGGTGTCGCTAAGGCTGCTAAAATGCTATTGGCGATACGTTCAATGACTGAGATATTTTCGAGATCGCTTAGAATTATTGTAAATTCGTCACCGCCTAAACGAGCGACCATATCTATATCTCGAACACATTTCTTGAGGCGAGAGGCAACTTCAATTAACAGCTGATCGCCGACATCGTGTCCCATTGAATCATTGACCTCTTTAAAGCGATCGAGATCTAAGAACAAGAGCGCTACCTGCTTGCCGCTACGCGCGGTTTTTTTGATTTCGAAAATCAGGCGTTCTTTAAACATTAAGCGGTTGGGTAAATCTGTTAGGCTATCAAAGTTGGCTTGTAACCATATATTTTCTTCTGCCAATTTACGCTGCGTGATATCGCGAAAGCTCCAAAAGCGGCCAACAAAGGTTTTTTGCTCGTCAAATAACGGCGCGGAGAATCGCTCAAAGGTACGGCCATCTTTCAAATTAATCTCGGCGAAGCTTTGTGTATTGTTATCGGCGTTGTGGGAGCGAACCGACATTAAGAATTCTTTGGTGTTAGTTACTTTTTTGGTCATAGCGTAAAGCACATGCCAATTGTCAGTATTAACGAATTGCTTTTCGTCTAAGCCCCAAAGTTCTCTAAACTGTTTGTTTGCAGAAACTAGTTTTCCTTGTGCATTGAATGTAAGAATACCGTCAATCGATGCTTGCTGCTGCGTTTTTAGAATACTGTTCATCAAACGCATTTCTTTAATAGCAAGGTGCTTGGAGCGCCACAAAAATGCAATGGGAATCAGTACAAATACAAAAAGAGTAAAACTTAAAAACCAAATCACCGTTTGCGACAACATGAAGCCTGTTGCGGCGAGATTAAAAACTAAAGAGTCAGTTTTTACGTTTTGTTGCGGTGCAATATCAGCAGCTATTTGTTGCCAACGCATCTCGCTAGAATCGCCAATTTCCAATAAATTTGGCTGCATTAAATAGATCAGTTGTCTCGATTCAACCAACATCGAATTAACGCTTAGAGCATCATTGTAAACACTTTTAATAAAGCTGGCACTGTACTGCGGATTATCAAGCGCGAATTGCCACCCTTGGATGGTCGCTTGTTTAAATTTTTTAGCTAAATCAATATTGCCACTGAGGTAAGGCTCAAGTGCGACAATACTCGCGCCGTAGAAGTTGAGTCCCAATGAGCGTGAATTTATTAGCTCATAAGCTTTGGATATCTGCGCTGAGATGTGAGGTAAATCGGTAATTTCAATGGCAATAGCAGCCACTTGATTATTGTTAAATAAGCTAATATCTTCGCTGTTGATAACTTGGTAATCGTCTTTTCTTAGCCCTGCTTTACGTAGCATTGCATGCAACTCGCTGGCGCGATGCGTAATAGCTATATTTTTTCGCTTTAGTGAATCAATAGTAACGTTGGGATTAGTGAGAAGAACCCAAGGCGAAAATTGCTCGATGGTTGCTAACACTCGTAAATCGGGATGTGATGTTAGTTGATTGACTACTGATGAGCCTACTACAGTGAAGTTGGTTTGTTGGTTGAGTAACGGGGTTAGAGGATCAAAACCATCGTTTGGAGCATCTTTAATAACGACATCGAGACCATAGTTTTCGTAAAAACCTTGTTCTTTCGCGATGTAAAAACCAGCATGACTAAATTGGTGTTGACTGTCTAACTGCAATGTAATTTTAGATAGTACATTGTTGCCATCAAACGCGTAAGTTTGATAACTCATGAGTAACATAAGAACAACAAATAGATATTGTGACAGTCGTTTGATCATTATAAAAGGTTACTAAACTAGTTCTTTTTTATTATTGTGATTTGTTTTAGTACGCGGAAAGTCTAATGATTGGTGGTTGAAAGTCAATCAGTAACAAAGGTGAAATTAACCAAATATTGATTTAGCAAGTTTTTTACTTAATTTTTAATTAAATGTTAATAGCTTCAATAGCTTATTATCTTATATAAAATATTACGCTTAATGTTTACTGAGCTAGCATTTTGCGCAGCGCTTAGATACAAAGATCAGTTAAGTCCCTTGTAGAGTTATGAATTTTAATTCAAGATAGCTTAAATGCCCATTTGCAATCGACACCATGACAATATTCACTAAATCCAAAATCTGTGCACTAGCTCTGCTACTAATGCCAATTGCACAGGCCGATGCCACGATTTCTACCGCTTGGTACAAAGTAGATAAGATCCAACAAATCTTAAAGCTGGTAGATAAAAAATGTAAGGACGATGAAGTTGAAAAGTGTCAACGTACACGTCATTGGCGAGTTTATTACAAGGCAACTAGCCGCACGGCACCGCTGCAGAAATTTGTGGAAACAGTATCAGAAGATGTACCTCAATTAGGTGCAATGATGCAAATAACTGTCGATGTAAAGAACAAAAAGAAGGCCGCTAGTTAGCGGCCTCTTCATTTCTACAGGGTTAGATAGCTATTTTTTAACAGCTACAGCGTTTGATTGATGTAATTATCAACTTGTTGCTCTAAGACATTTAATGGCACCGGGCCATTGCGTAAAATCGCGTGGTGGAAATCGCGAATCGAGAATTTCGCCCCTAATTTGTCTTTGGCTTTTTGTCGTAATTCAACGATTTTTATCATACCAATCTTATACGCCGTCGCTTGTGATGGCATCACGATATAGCGTTCAATCGCTTTAACCACATCGCCTTTCGGGTTTGGTGTATTTTGCACTAAATAATCGATTGCTTGTTCACGTGTCCAGCGCATTTGGTGGATGCCTGTATCAACTACTAAGCGACATGCGCGCCATAGTTCCATCGCCAAGCGGCCAAAGTCAGAATATGGATCTTGGTAGAAGCCAATCTCTTTTGGCAGCAATTCGCTATACAAGCCCCAACCTTCAGAATAGGCCGTGTAGTGGCCATATTTTCTAAAGTCTGGAATGCCAGTAAGCTCCATGCCTAATGACAATTGCATATGGTGGCCTGGTACACCTTCGTGGAAAGCTAATGCTTCCATTTGGTATTTCGGCATATTGTTCATGTCATAAAGGTTGGCGTAATAACGACCTGGTCGCGTACCATCCGGAGAAGGGCGGTTGTAAAAGGCTTTGCCTGCAGATTTTTCGCGAAATGGTTCAACTGCTTTTACAACTAGCTCGGCTTTTGGTTTGACGATAAACAGCTCGTCTAAACGGCCTTTCATTTGATCTATGTAATCGGTGGCTTTGGTCAGATAAGCCTGACGGCCTTCATCGGTGTTAGGGTAGTAAAACTGTTTATCGGTACGCATAAACTCGAAGAACTGATTTAAGTCCCCTTGGAATTTCACTTTGCGTATAATCTCGCGCATTTCTTCGTGAATGCGGGCAACTTCACTTAAACCTATTTCGTGAATTTCTTTTGCGGTTAAGTCGGTTGTAGTGGTGTTTTCTAATGCGCGTTTGTAAAACAGATCGCCGTCTGGAAACTTCCAAGCGCCGTCGTCATAACTCGCGCGGGCTTGCTGCTCTCGTAAATAGCTAATTAATGTGCTGTAGCCAGATTTTACATCGCTTACTAACGCATCTCTCGCTTGGTACTTGAGTGTTTCTTTCTCGTTATCTGATAAAGATAATTTGTCTACTTTACGAGAAAAATCTGCGTATAACGGGCTCACACTTTTTGAGTTAAAGGGCTTGCCTGTTAACACATTCATTGAATCATTGATAACGTAAGCATAAACAAAGTGCGGTGCCATAATGCCGCGTTCTTCGCGATCGCGTAGGTTTTGAGTCAGCTGCTTCATTAGTTTTTTCAAGCCGTGAAGGCGAGCAATATACGCCTGAGCGTCGCTTACACTTTCAATTTTATGGGCGTTAATCAACATGCTTACCGCTTGACTGTGTAAGCCGCGCATTTGACTCACAGGGTAGGTGTGAAAGCGCCATTGATGATCATTAATAGCGTCTTTTAGCTTGTTTTCAAACAGGTAGAAACTTAGTTTTGTTTGCTCATCTAATAGCTCTGGGTTGAGCTTTTTAAGGCGATTGAGATCGTTAATATCTTTTAAATGATTAGCTTGTGCCGTGCTATCACTAATATCATCCCATTTGTCATAGTCTTGTTTAATACCCATATAGGTTTGACGAATCGGGCTTGCCATCAAATTTTCTTTGTAGATGTCATCAAATAGCTGGTTGGCCATTGCTGAATGCGCCGCAATTTGCGCTACCTGAGTTGCTGTAACTGCCGGTGAGGTGGCTACATTCACTTGTTGCGCAGGAGTTAGTTGCTGTGCAAGTTGCTCTTTATCTGATTCATCTGGCGTAAAATTAAGGCTACAACCGCCCAGCGCAAGTGCGCCGGCACCTAAAAAGAGTAGTTTATGATTCATGGGGTTTTCCCTTGTTATTCGATGGCGTTTCGAAGTTAGTCTACAAGATCTAATCAAGTGTTCAAATTAACTAACCATTTTCCATAAAAATATTAAGTAATTCATTCAGAAAGCGCTGGCCGAGCGGCGTTACTTGCCAATGACTTTCGCTTTGTTCTATTAGTCCTTTGTCAATCGCTTTATTCATCGGATTTGCGATGGCTTGTTCGCTTAATCCTGTGTAATGGCTAAACTCATTGCGTGGACATGGCTCAACTAATCGCAAGCGATTCATAAAGTATTCGAGGGCGATGTCTTCTTCGTCTATTGACCAGCGATCAAAGGTGTAATCCTTAGCAGGATCTAAATAGCCTTTCGGGTGTTTTACCTTGCTGGTGCGCCAAATTTTATTTTGCTTAACATCAGTTATTTTACCGTGTGCGCCACACCCTATGCCGATGTAATCGCCAAAACGCCAATAGTTCAGGTTGTGCTGACATTGATAGCCCGGTTTGGCAAAGGCTGATATTTCATATTGCACATAACCAGCATCGATTAACGCTTGGCGTCCAGCATCGAAGATATCTGCTAATACTTCATCGTCGGGAATTGTTGGCGGCTTGGAATGAAACTGGGTATTGGGCTCTATTGTAAGCTGATACCAAGATAGGTGAGGTGGTGCTAGTTCTATCGCTTGCTTGAGATCGCTTAGCGCATCGCCAACCCCTTGTTTGGGGAGGGAGTGCATTAAATCGATATTATAAGAGCGCAGTGCAAGTGAGTTCGCTTGCACTGCGGCATTCACCGCTTCGTTACCGTCGTGAATTCGCCCCAAAATGGTTAATTTGTCTTCTTGAAAAGATTGTACGCCAATAGAAATCCGGTTAACTCCAGCAGCTTGAAACAGCTTGAAGCGACCCGCTTCCACGGTGCCAGGGTTGGCTTCCATGGTGACTTCCAGTTCGTCGCTACAATCTATTTTTTCTTTGACGCCATCGAGTAAGCGCTTCATTTGTGCTGGCTCTAGTAAGCTAGGCGTGCCGCCACCGATGAAGATTGACTGTAATTGGCGGTCTTGAACGCTTGCTAATTCTTGATCTAAATCTTCTAACAAAGCGTCGACATAGGCTTGATGGGGAATATCAGTCTTGAGGGCGTGGGAGTTAAAATCGCAATAAGGGCATTTTTGCACGCACCACGGAATATGAATATACAGACTCAGTGGTGGCAGTTGTAACAGACTTGCATTCATTATTGGTGATTAGCCAACTGAGGCACTAGCGCTGCAAGTGCTTTGGCGCGGTGGCTGAGTTTGTTTTTGTCAGCTTTTTCCAATTGGGCACTGGTGCACCCTAGTTCAGGAACTAAAAATACTGGATCATAACCAAAACCTTCGCGGCCCTCTTGGGTTGTGGTGATCTCGCCATCCCAGAAACCTTGACAGATAATAGGCGTTGGATCATTTTCATGTCGCATATATACCAGTACACAAACAAAGCGTGCTTGGCGCTCTGAAGAAGGAATATCCTTCATTGTGTCGAGTAGTTTGTCGATATTAGTTTGATCGGTGGCGTTATCGCCGCTGTAGCGCGCAGAATAGATACCAGGTGCGCCGCTCAATGCCATAACTTCTAAGCCTGAGTCGTCGGCAATGGCTGGCTTGCCAGTAATTTTTGCGGCATGGCGCGCTTTAATAATCGCGTTTTCAACAAAGGTAGTGCCTGTTTCTGGCACATCTGGGACCTTGAATTCACTTTGTGCAACAACGTCTAACTTGAGTGGCGCCAGCATTGATGCCAACTCTTTAACTTTACCTTGGTTGCCTGTGGCTAAAACGATTTGAGACATATAAAAAACCTAATTTAGAGCTTAGTCGACATAAAATTGTTGAGTGAAGTTAACCTGACTATTGAGGCCATCTTTGTTAACTGCGCGTACTTTAATTGTAAATTGCTCTTTGTGACGAAATGGAATTGATGCGATGTAAAAAATCGCATTGCTTTCTTTGATCTCTTTAAAATCTAACTTGACGATTTTTCCGGTTAGATTAACGGCTTCACCTGTTACCTTGCCTGATACCGCAGGATTGCCATCAAGTACCGTATCTAAGATAGAAATATTGATAAAGCCATTATAGCTAGAGCGCTTAATGCCATAAGTGCTGGCTACTTTTGGTGTTAATAACGTTGTCGGTAGCGCGATGTAATGAATTTGGAATCGTCCTGACTGCTCGTACTGACCGCCTGTTTGAACCTCTTTGTCATCGGCTGCATGAACTGAAACAGACAGGCCAATTAACAACGAGCTTAATAAAGTGATGAATTTTTTCATTGTTTTTCCTTTAATAGCCGCTAGAGAACTTGCCAGATAGGACCAAGTAAATCGCCCATTAGCATATTGATAAAAATAAGCACCATAGAGACCACCATCAATGATAAATCGAGACCTCCTAAATCTGGCATACGGCGACGGATAGGGTAAAGAATTGGTTCGGAGATTTGCGCCAGTACTTGTTCTACTGGGTGTCTACCTTGGCTAATCCAACTCATGATGGCGCGGATCAATAATACCCAAAATAGCAGTAATCCCGTCTTCTTCACAGCAAACAACAGGCCTAAAATTAGCAGCGATAATGGATCAAAACCATTCCCCATTGCCATGAGCACCGCCATTTTACCAAAGCTCACTAAGAGAGCTAATACGATGCTCGCCATATCTAGGCCAAATAACCCCGGAATCAAGCGTCGTAGAGGACGCACTAAAGGATCTGTCGCCTTAACGATAAACTGGCTAAACGGATTGTAGTAATCAGCGCGGGCGATTTGTAGCCAAACGCGCAGTATTACAATCATAAAATAGGTGTTAAACAGAATATCGATTAGAAAATTAAAAGAACTCATTAAGTGGGTATCCTATTAATTGATATTAAAACTCTTTGGCCATTTCGCTTGCGCGCTTAACGGCGTTGGTCATTGCATTATCTATCATGGTGTCAAAACCTTGAGATTTAAAGGTCTCGATAGCTGCATGAGTGGTTCCGCCTTTCGAAGTGACTTGTTTTCGCAGTTCGCTAAGCTCTAAATGATCATTATGTCTTACCATTTCAGCAGCGCCTAACGCGGCTTGTTGAATCAATAAACGCGCTTCTTCACCTGTTAGTCCCATGCGAACGGCACTTTGTTGCATATATTCCATCATTAAGAAGAAGTATGCTGGTGAGCTGCCGCTACAGGCTGTAACTAAATCGATGTGAGATTCTTGTTCAACCCATAGGGTTTCGCCAACACTGTCCATGATTTGGCTGATCAGTGCTTTATCTTCCTCAGTCACCCCTGTATCGGCAAAGAGACCGCTCATACCTAAACCTAATAACGATGGCGTATTTGGCATCACTCGTACTAAAGGTACTTGCTGGCCTAGATAGTCGTAGTAACTTTGACAACACAGTCCTGCGGCTAACGACACGAATAGTTTGTCGGATAAATCAGTCGTGATAGCACGGCACATCGTTTCCATCAGTTGTGGTTTGACGGCGATAACAACGATATCAGCCCATGCAATTGCGGCATTATTGTCCGTTGTTGTGCTGATGCCAAACTGTTGCTCTAGTGCGTCGAGTTTTTCAGTTGATGGATTTGCCGCCATTATCAAACTGCTAGGGTAGTGCTTAGCAGACAATCCACTGATAATACTGCGGCTCATGTTACCTGCGCCAATAAAGGCTATTTTGTGTTGTTGCATGACAACTCTCTGTTTCTTTAAACTGTTAAATTGGATTTAGCCACGTGCGCCAAAGATTGCGCTACCGACTCTAACCATGGTCGAACCGTTATTGATAGCGTGCTCGATATCACTGCTCATGCCCATCGATAACGTATCAACCGTTGTATATTGCGTTTTCAGTTGCGTTAACAACTCATTCATGGTGGAAAATTGTTGATTGATAACATCGACATCATCTGTTTTGACGCCAATAGTCATTAAACCGCGCAGGGTAAGGCGCTCAAAACTTACTATTTCTTTAGCTAGCGACATCACCTCTGTTGGTAATACGCCTGATTTGGAGTCTTCACCGCTGATATTAACTTGAATCAGTACTTGTAGCGGTTGTTGATAAACACCCCGTTGCTCATTGAGTCGTTTAGCTATTTTTAAACGATCAATGGTATGAACCCAATCGAAGTGCTCAGCCACTTGGCGTGATTTGTTTGACTGCAGCGGACCGATGAAATGCCATGTCAGGGATTTATCATTAAAATGAGTGACTTTCTCTACGCCCTCTTGAACGTAATTCTCTCCAAAGTCGCGCTGTCCAGCAGTAATGGCCTCGGTGATATCTTCTACAGGTTTGGTTTTACTGACCGCAATCAATTGCACTGAATTTTCGTCGCGATTAGATTTTTTCTCAAAAAAACGAATACTGTCAATTGCTGAATTTAATCGTTCTGTTATGTTAGGCATAATATTAACTAATTATAAATCGAAGGTTTTTTATGGATATTACCGAATTATTGGCGTTTAGTGTAAAACATGACGCATCAGACTTGCATCTTTCTGCTGGTGTTCCGCCTATGATACGTGTTGATGGTGAAGTACGAAAGCTAAACGTGCCACCTTTAGAGCATAAAGAAGTTCACAATCTGATTTATGACATCATGGATGACAAGCAGCGCAAAGATTACGAAGAGCATTTAGAGTGTGACTTTTCGTTTGAAGTACCAAATATGGCGCGCTTTCGTGTTAATGCATTTGTTCAAAACCGCGGTGCTGGCGCGGTATTCCGTACCATCCCAAGTGAAGTGTTGACCTTGGAGCAAATTAACGCCCCGCATATTTTTAAGAAGATTTCTGAAAATCCACGTGGTCTAGTATTGGTGACAGGCCCTACTGGTTCAGGTAAATCCACCACGTTAGCTGCGATGATTGATTATATTAACGAATCAAAACGCGAGCATATTCTTACCATCGAAGATCCAATCGAATTCGTCCACCAAAACAAGCAATCATTGATTAACCAGCGTGAAGTACACCGCGACACCCATGGTTTTGACGCGGCACTCAAAAGTGCATTGCGTGAAGATCCCGATGTAATTCTTGTTGGTGAGATGCGTGACTTAGAAACCATTCGCCTTGCATTAACGGCAGCTGAAACCGGTCACTTAGTATTTGGTACGCTCCATACCACCTCTGCATCTAAAACCATCGATCGTATTGTCGATGTTTTCCCTGCGGCAGAAAAAGACATGGTAAGAACCATGTTATCAGAATCACTACAAGCGGTAATTTCGCAAACGCTGGTCAAGAAAATTGGTGGTGGGCGTGTTGCTGCTCATGAAATCATGGTGGGGACACCTGCGATTCGTAACCTAATTCGCGAAGCTAAAGTGGCGCAAATGTATTCGGCAATTCAAACCGGTATGGCGTTTGGTATGCAAACTCTTGATCAGTCTTTGAGTAACTTAGTAAATAGCGGCGATATTACGCGTGAAGACGCAATGCTTAAAGGTTCTGGCAAAGCAACACTGTAGGACAGATAGATGAAAATATTACCTTATTTACAGGCTTTGGTTGAGCAAGACGGCTCTGATTTATTCATTACCGTTAATGCCAAACCAAGCATCAAGGCTCACGGCGCTATGGTGCCTGTTGATGATAATGATTTATCGCCAGAGCAGGCGCTAGAAATTGTTTTGGGCACGATGAACACCAAGCAGCGTCAAGAGTTTGAAACCACTAAAGAATGTAACTACGCAATCGCGGTTGATGGCGTAGGCCGTTTCCGTTTAAGTGCCTTCTGGCAGCGCAATATGGCGGGCTTGGTTGCTCGTCGTATTGAAACTGAAATCCCTGAAATGGATGATTTAAAACTACCAGCCGTACTTAAAGATGTGATCATGAGTAAACGCGGTCTAGTCATTATGGTTGGTGCAACTGGTACTGGTAAATCAACGTCTCTGGCGGCGATGATTGGCCATCGCAATCGTCATAGTAAAGGCCACATTTTAACAGTAGAAGATCCTATTGAATTCGTGCATGAACACCGCCGCTCTATTGTTAATCAACGTGAAGTTGGCGTCGATACCGAATCCTTTGAAGCGGGTTTAAAATCTGCACTGCGTCAGGCACCTGATGTAGTACTGCTTGGGGAAATCCGTTCTCCTGCTACTATGCAATACGCACTAACGTTCGCCGAAACTGGTCATTTATGTGTGGCAACACTTCATGCCAATAATGCCAACCAAGCCATTGAACGTATTATGCACTTAGTGCCAAAAGAGAAACATCAGCAGTTATTGTTTGATTTATCTCTGAATCTTCGAGCTATTGTGGCACAACAATTAGTGCCTGTTAAAAATGGTAAAGGACGCCGCGCGGCGATCGAAGTAATGCTTAACTCATCTCGCGTATCGGATTTGATCGCCAAAGGTGAACTGCATTCACTGAAAGAAACCATGGCAAAGTCAAACGAGTTAGGGATGCAAACCTTCGATCAAGCGTTATTTAATCTCTATCAACTAAACGAGATCAGCTACGCCGACGCACTGCATCACGCAGACTCACCAAATGATTTACGTCTGATGATCAAACTTAATGGCGGTAAGGATATCGATGCCGGGTTATTAAGTGAAGTGACTTTAGATATGGATTAGTGAGTTGATTCATTAAATAGAAAACGGCGGATAGATTTGTTTACCGCCGTTTTTTTTGTGCCTAAGCTAAGCACCATATTGCGCTTCAAACCAACTCTCTAAGATAAGTACCGCCGACACGCTATCTACTTTTCCCTTGGTCAATTTTTTATAACCGCCTAACTCGAATAAGCGCTCTTTTGCTTCAACTGTGGTTAAGCGTTCATCGTGGCCGTGGACAGGTAATTTGAATCTGTTGTAGAGGCGTTTTCCGAATTTCTTAGCGCGCGCTGTCAGTAATTGCTCACTACCATCCATATTAGTGGGGTAGCCGATAACAATATCTGTCGGCTGCCATTCGTTAAAAATGTCATCGACGGCTTGCCAGTTGGGAATACCATCGACAGCCTTTAATGCTGGAAGGGGACTGGCTGTGCCAGTGATTTGCTGGCCAATAGCAACGCCAATGCTTTTGGCGCCAAAGTCGAAAGCGATAATACAGCTCATAGCATCTCTTAAAAGGTAATAAATTAAAGTGAAATAACGGTGTTAATTGTCAAATTAACTATGGCCTGCTTGGTGAGATATTTGCCATACGTCAAAACCTAATTGTTGCGTAGCCAACTGCCAGCGCTGGTCGATTGGTGTCGCAAACAAATGCTCTGGATCGCAGGGACAAGTAAGCCATGAGTTTTCAAGTAGCTCTTGTTCGAGTTGTCCCGGTTCCCAACTGGCGTAACCCAGAGCGATGATAAAGTTATCAGGAGCATCACCTGTACCTAAAGATGACATAATATCTTTAGAGGTCGTTACCATAATATCGTCAGAACATTGCTCGCTACTATTCCAGCCGTTTTGTGGGGAGTGTAAGACAAATCCACGCTCTTGATTGACAGGGCCGCCATTAAAAACTTGCTGATGGATGTTTGGCGTTGCGTGAGTCGTAATGGGCAATTCCATTTTTTCTAGCAACTGCTCGACGTTTAGCTGACTAATAGGCTGATTGATAATAAAGCCCATCGCACCGTCTTCGTCGTGTTTGATCAAATAAATTACAGTGCGATTAAAATAAGGATCGTCCAAATTGGGCATCGCAATTAAAAACTGGTTTCTCAAACTATCCATCTAGACGGTGATCCTCAATCGTTATTTAGCCGCCAGCCAATTTTACGGTATGGCCTTTTTTCTCGAGATGCGCCTTGATGACATCGCGCTTATCTCCTTGAATTTCAATAATGCCATCTTTAACTGCACCACCGCAACCAGCAAGTTTCTTTAGCTCTTTAGCCAAGGCTTTGAGATCTTTTTCATTCATTAGCAAGCCGCTAATGGTCATAACGCCTTTGCCTTTACGGCCTTTGGTTTCACGTCTGATGCGAACAATTCCGTCGCCTTGAGGGATTTCTTGTTCTGGTTTTTCTTCTTTAATACGACCACGGTCGGTGGCAAATACCAGTACTGAGTCATCGATTCTCATGTTCAATTCCTAACAATCGGGATAATGAGCTTGATTTTATCAGAGCTAATCTCTTTCATAAATCTTAATGGCTGATAGAATGTCGAGAATTACGTAAAAAATAACGCTAACGCCGAGTATATTATGAAATGGTTCGCCGCCGTTCTCATTGTTTTGTTGGCATTATTGCAGCACCGTTTGTGGTTTGGGAAAAACAGCTGGCCCGATTATTTACAGCTCAAACAAGAAATTGTCTCTCAAACTAAAGAGAATCAAGCGCTAACTGCAAAAAATGCACTGCAATACAAAGAGATCAACGATTTGAAAAACGGTCTTGATGCCGTGGAAGAGCGCGCGCGAAACCAGCTAGGTTTAATCAAAGACGGCGAAACCTTCTACCGAATTGTTGAGTAATAAATCGAATAAAAATAAGAGCAGATCTATTTTGTTATCATACCCTATTTACGCTGTCGTTCCTGCCGCTGGTATTGGTTCACGCATGGGCAGCGAAATCCCTAAACAATATTTAACCATCAATGACAAAGCCATTATTGAATATACCTTAGAGCCATTGTTAAACGATACGCGTATCGACAGTGTTTATGTCGCGCTAAGTAAAAATGATAAGTGGTTTAGCGAACTAGCCATTGCTAGTCACCCTAAACTCGTGGTTGTTGAAGGTGGTGTTGAGCGCGCTGATTCGGTGTTATCGGCATTGCATGCGATTGAGGAAGATGGTGTTGTATTAGTGCACGACGCGGCAAGACCTTGTTTAACTACACAAGATATCGATTTATTGTTGAGTAATGCTTCGATGGATCGTGGAGCCATTGTCGGTTCATTGGTGCGAGATACCATGAAGCGAATTAACAGTAATGGCACCATTGAAAATACAGTCGATAGAGAAAATTTATATCACGCATTAACCCCGCAAATGTTTCCGCTATCCTCCTTAAAATCCACGTTAAAAGAAGCCTTGGCTCAAGGTGTGACAGTCACGGATGAAGCTTCGGCAATGGAGTGGGGCGGTATGCAAATAACGATGCTTAATGGTCGCAGTGACAATATAAAGGTGACAAGACCAGAAGATATGCAACTAGCACAGCTATTTTTACAAAGCCAAGGGCGTTTAAATAATTCACAGGAAAACTCATGATAAGAATTGGTTACGGTTACGACGTACATAAATTTGGCGGCGAAGGTCCGGTAATAATAGGTGGTGTTGCCATTGAGCACGAATTTGGATTAGTGGCTCATTCAGATGGTGATGTAGCACTGCACGCATTGAGTGATGCGCTGCTCGGTGCAGTGGCGATGGGAGATATCGGCCATCATTTTCCAGATACCGATGACGAATTCAAAGGTGCGGATTCGCGAATGTTATTACGCCATGTTTATGGCTTGGTTAAAGAGCAAGGTTATAAATTGGGTAACGCCGATATTACTATTGCCGCACAGGCCCCTAAAATGGCACCGCATATCGAGGCGATGCGTCAGGCGATAGCGAGTGATTTAGAGGCTGAACTTTCACAAATTAATGTGAAAGCGACAACAACTGAAAAGTTAGGCTTTGTAGGTCGTAAAGAAGGTATTGCCACCGATGCCGTTGTCTTACTGGTAAAAGCGTAATTTATGACACTACCAAACTGGCGTCATCTGCATGCCGAGCCAACCGCATTAGGGCGCATTAAAACTTATAACAGCGATTTCATTGTTATTGAAAACCTCGGTTATGGCCCCGAAGGAAGCGGTGAACACCTATGGTTAGATATCGAGAAAGACGGTTTAACCACAGCGTTCGCTGCCAAACTCATTGCTCGTTGGGCGGGTGTTACACAGCGTGAAATTGGCTATGCGGGAAAGAAAGATCGCTATGGGGTGACTCGCCAGAGTATTACGGTTCATTTACCGGGCAAAGACGCACCTAATATTGACGCGTTAGTAACGCCACAGCTTAGGGTACTTAATACATCTCGTCATAATAAAAAAATTAAAACAGGTGCACTTAAAGGCAATACTTTTGAATTAGTCGTTCGTGACCTTCAACTAGACGATGATTTAGAAAAGCGTTTAACTGCAATCAAAAATAGCGGCGTGCCGAATTATTTTGGTCAGCAGCGCTTTGGCCGGGATGGCGAAAATATTGAGCGCGCACAGTCTTTGTTTACTGGCAATAAAGTCAAAAATAAAGATGTGCGAGGGATGCTGTTATCTAGTGCTCGCTCCTTAATATTTAATGATGTTGTTAGCGCGCGAATTGCCTCAGGCCTGCACACTAAACCTATCGATGGTGATGTGTTTATGCTCGGTGGTAGCAAAGCCTCTTTTAAGCCTGAGCAAAACGACGATGTCATTATTAAGCGATTTAACGATGGTGACATCGAGCTTAGTGCGCCGATGTGGGGAAAAGGCCTTAATAAGGCAACTGACCAAGCGCTGGAATTAGAGCAACAGGTAGTGGACAAATACGAGCTATTTGCCTCAGGTCTTGCGCAATATGGATTAAAGCAAGAGCGCCGCGCACTGCTCGTTAAACTTAAGGACATGAGTTGGCAGGTAATTGACGATGGTCTCAAGTTAAATTTTTCATTGCCATCAGGCAGTTATGCCACTAGTGTATTGCGAGAGTTAGCAATAATTAGCGACGCTTCAAACAGCGAACAAATGGGAGAGTAACCGTTGAATATCTTAATTAGCAATGATGATGGTGTACACGCGCCGGGTATTGCGACCTTACATAAGGCGCTAAATGACAGCATGGATAGCACCTTAGTTGTTGCTCCCGATCGCAATTGCAGTGCAGCAAGCTCGTCATTAACATTAAGTAATCCGCTTCGCACAACCACTATGGACAATGGCTTTATCGCGGTTAATGGTACACCGACTGATTGTGTTCATCTGGCGATTAATATGCTGTGTCAAGAAGATCCACAGTTGGTTGTGACTGGCATTAATGCCGGAGCCAACCTTGGTGATGATGTGATTTATTCAGGTACAGTCGCTGCGGCAATGGAAGGACGCTATATGGGATTGCCGTCTGTTGCGGTTTCGCTGGCTGGAAAAGAGCTTATTCATTATGAAACCGCTGGCATTTACGCCGCGAAAATAGTGCATCAACTGCGTGATTGCCCATTGCCTGCTAATCAGATCCTCAATGTTAATGTACCTGATTTACCACTAGAACAAATAAAAGGCATTAAGGTTACCCGCCTTGGTGCACGTCATCGCGCGACTTCTATGGTCAAAACTCAAGATCCTGGTGGTCGTGATATTTATTGGGTTGGTCCATTGGCTAAAGCAGATGATGCCGGAGAAGGCACAGACTTTCATGCTATTGCCAATGGTTACGTCTCTATTACGCCAATCACCGTCGATTTGACTGCGCATCAACGTCTAGAGAAGCTGCGCCAATGGGCTGAACAAATATGAGCAACCTATTAACGACCACTAGCCGCAACGGACAGCGATTAGCGCAAAGTTTGAAGCAAGAAGGCATTAGCGATGAGCTAGTGCTGGCGGCTATTGCTGCAACCCCGCGTCAGCTGTTTATCGACCAAGCGTTGGAATATAAAGCATACGAAAACACGGCGTTGCCTATTGGCCATAAGCAGACGATCTCTCAGCCGTATATCGTTGCGAAAATGACTCAGCTTTTATTGGCTAACGGGCCGGTCAAAAATGTACTAGAGATTGGCACAGGCTCAGGTTATCAGTGCGCTATTCTTGCCCAGCTAGTTGAGCATGTTTATACCGTGGAGCGCATTAAAGACTTGCAGCGCCAAGCAAGAAGGCGCTTACGTCAGTTAGATTTGCACAATGTTTCGATGAAGCATGGCGATGGCTGGCAAGGCTGGTCTTCAAAAGGTCCTTATGATGCAATTATCGTCACCGCTGCGCCTAGTGAGATCCCAGTTGAGTTGTTGCAACAATTAGTTGACGGTGGTCAGCTTATTATTCCAGTAGGTGATGTAACGCAAAAATTGTTACTTATCACACGAGAAGGTGAACGCTTTAGCAAACGCGAAGTCGAAGCCGTTAAATTTGTTCCTTTATTAGCTGGAGACCTTAGTTGAAAATATTTAGTGCGATGTATGAGTGGACTATGAAAGCCGCGAGGCACAAACACTCAAGTTACTATTTAAGCTTTATGAGCTTTGCTGAATCTGTGTTCTTTCCCATCCCTGTCGATGTGATGCTAGCGCCAATGGCTTTGGCCAAGCCAAAATCTGCGTGGTATTACGCGTTTTTAGCGACGGCATTTTCTGTCATCGGCGGTGTTGTCGGATATTATTTGGGTTATGCACTGTACGATAGTGTTGTACAACCGATCATTGAATCTGTCGGCTATCAAGATAAATTGACCACTGCCGAAGCTTGGTTCACCGAATACGGTATTTGGGTTATCTTTATTGCTAGTTTTACGCCTGTGCCATATAAAGTGTTCACGGTAACTGCTGGTATTATGTCGATGGCGTTTTTACCTTTTGTATTGGTTTCTTTTATCGGACGAGGCTTGCGCTTCTTTATGGTAGCTGGACTAATGCGTTGGGGCGGCGAGGCAATGGAAGAGAAGCTTAAACTCTATGTCGATAGAATTGGCTGGACCGTTGTTGCCTTAATCGTAATCGCCTTGATAGTGATGAAATTGTAAAGTTATGAAATTGGATTGGCGTGAAATAAGGATATTATTATCGGCTGTCATAGTTTTGACTATGGCAGCTTGTACCACGCCAACTGGACCTGCACCTGTCTCTTCTATCTCTGTTAGTCAAAAAAACAAACCCTATCCCGTAAAATTGACGGGCAAGAAATACAAAGTTAAAAAAGGAGATACGCTCTATTCAATTGCTTTTGCTGCGGGGATGTCAGCGAAAGAACTCTCTAAAATCAATAAGATAAAACCGCCTTATATTATTTATCCTGGTAAGTGGCTAAGCTTGGTGAATGAAAAACCATCTATTAAGATAGTCAAAAAAAATGAAGTGTCAAAAAAATGGCAAAAAAAGCTTGATCGTCAAAATAAAGACACGTATTCTAAAAATGTAATTAAGCCAAAACGCTCTACAACAAAACAGACGAAGTCAGTGAAAGTTGTTTCGACTGTTAAAAAGAAAAGCAATTACGCTAAGAAAATTTCAAAATGGATTTGGCCAGCGAAAGGGCGTGTAGTATCGGCGTACTCTGCCACCAAGCAGGGAAACAAAGGGATAGATATAGCAGGATTAAAAGGAAGCAACATTGTTGCTTCTGCGGCGGGCAAAGTTGTTTATGCTGGCAATGCGCTAAGAGGTTATGGAAACTTGATTATTATCAAGCATAACGATAATTACTTAAGTGCATATGCACACAATGACGCAATTTTTGTCAAGGAAAAACAACGGATTAAGCAAGGGCAAGTCATTGCCAAGATGGGGAACACAGAGTCGGAACGTGTTCAACTTCACTTCGAAATTCGGTTCCGCGGTAAGTCGGTTAATCCAGCAAATTATCTTCCTAAACGATAACTCAATTAATTATGCGCTTGTTCAATGAGCCGTCATTGTGTGTAAGCTATCAGGGAGAATATTATGGGACGTAAAACTGCAACCACTACTGCACAAACTGTAGAAACAGAAAAATCAAACCACTTAGATGCAACTCAAATCTATTTGAGTGAAATTGGTTTCTCACCTTTATTAACTGCTGAAGAAGAAGTTTATTACTCTCGTTTAGCGCTGCGTGGCGATGCTGCTGCACGACGTCGAATGATTGAAAGTAACTTACGTCTTGTTGTTAAAATCTCTCGTCGTTATTTAAATCGCGGTCTTGCTTTACTCGACTTAGTGGAAGAAGGAAATCTTGGCCTGATCCGCGCGGTAGAGAAATTCGATCCAGAGCGAGGCTTTAGATTTTCGACTTACGCGACATGGTGGATTCGTCAAACAATTGAACGCGCTATCATGAATCAAACTCGTACTATTCGTTTGCCAATTCATGTGGTTAAAGAGCTAAATATTTATTTGCGTACAGCCCGCGAGTTAGCACAAGAGCTAGATCACGAGCCTACTGCAGAAGACATTGCTAACAAGTTAGACAAGCCAGTGAGCGATGTGAGTAAAATGCTTAAACTCAATGAAAAAGTCTCTTCAGTGGATTCACCTATTAGCGGCGCTAACGAAAAGGGCTTATTAGATATTGTTTCAGCGGGTGACCATTACTCTCCGGAACCAACCATGATGAAAGAAGACATTAATGAAAGTCTTGTTCGTTGGTTAAATGAGCTCAATACTAAACAACGTGAAGTACTAGCACGTCGCTTTGGCTTACTTGGCCATGAGCCATCAACGCTAGAGGTCGTTGGTAAAGAAATTGGTTTAACACGTGAGCGTGTTCGCCAAATTCAAGTGGAAGCATTAAAGCGCATGCAGGACATTATGAAGAGCCAAGGCTTATCTATTGAAACTCTGTTCCCTGCAGGCTCATAATTTTACCAAGTTTCGAACTAATTATTAAAAAGCCAGTGAATAAATCACTGGCTTTTTTGTTGCCTATTTTCAGGCTGGATTATTTCACCTGCGCTTTGAGTGAATAAAGCAGATTAAGTGCTTCTTTTGGTGATAGCTCGTCTGGATTAATCGCCTTAATGTCATTGATCAATTGTTCATTTTTATTGTCTTCGACTATCGTTGGCATCGCCATTGAAACGTCACTGGTTTGTTGGCCGCTTAGCTCAAGTTCAGTAAGTTTTGCTTTGGCTATTTGCGTAACAACTTTTGGGATCCCTGCCAGTTGAGCTACTTGAATGCCATAACTCTTGTTAGCCGCGCCATCGGCGACGTGATGTAAAAAAGCGATGGATTCTTCATGTTCAATCGCGTCTAAATGAACATTAGCTACTTGTGATAGGTGCTCAGATAATTGCGTCAGTTCGAAATAATGTGTGGCGAACAGCGTTAGTGATTTTGATTTGGTCGCAAGGTAATGAGCCGATGCCCAAGCTAGGGACAAGCCATCGAAGGTGCTGGTACCACGACCAATTTCATCCATTAATACCAAGCTGTATTCTGTCGCATTGTGAAGAATATTAGCCGTTTCCGTCATTTCTACCATAAAGGTCGAGCGGCCACTGGCTAAATCGTCTGATGCGCCAATACGCGTGAAGATACGATCGATGTTGCCAATAAAGGCAGTGTCGGCTGGTACATAAGAGCCGATATGAGCCATTAAACAAATCAGTGCAGTCTGGCGCATATAAGTAGACTTACCGCCCATGTTTGGACCTGTGATCACTAGCATTTGGCGCTCTGGATCTAGTTTCACTGGATTGGCGATAAATGGGGTGTCCATGACTTGCTCGACAACTGGATGACGAGCTTCGGTTAATGAAATGCCTATGCCATCATGAAAACTTGGGCGATTATAATTCAGATCTAGCGCGCGTTGAGCGAAGTTGTTAAGTACGTCTAGTTGTGAGAGCGCACTTGAGGTGTTTTGTAAGGCGGCTAGCAGTGGCATTAGTTGATCAAATAGTTGCTCGTACAGTAGTTTCTCTAATGCTAACGCTTTACCTTGGCTGTTAAGTACTTTGTCCTCGTGCTCTTTGAGCTCAGGAATAATAAAGCGTTCGTTATTTTTAAGCGTTTGACGGCGAACATAGTGCACAGGCGCCTGTTGTGCCTGCGATTTACTAATTTCGATGTAGTAACCGTGGACTTTATTGTAGCCAACTTTTAGTGATGACAAGCCCGTTGCTTCACGCTCCCGCTCTTCTAATTCTTCAACATAATCAGTAGCGCCTTTACTTAGCGCGCGCCATTCATCCAGCTCTTCATGATAGCCTGGAGCAATCACACCGCCATCGCGGATTAGCGTTGGTGGATTATCGACGACGGCGCGGCTTAGTAAGTCAAATAATTCTGGGTATTCTTTGATGTCGCTTGATAGCTTGTTTAAGCGATTACAATCGCTGTTTTCCGTCAGCAGTTTTTGAATAGCGGGCAAGCATGATAGTGCTTGGCGTAACTTGGCAAAATCGCGCGGTCGTGCAGAGCGCAGTGCCATACGCCCTAAAACACGCTCGATGTCACCAACGTGCTTTAAAACATCGCGGATCGGTTCGATGTTTTGTTGTTCAATTAATGAAGCAATCGCGCTATGGCGTTGACTGATCAGGTATTGATCGCGCGATGGTTGGTGGATCCAGCGCTGCAATAGACGCGAACCCATCGCAGTTGCTGTTCTATCTAGCACCGACATTAAAGTATTGTCGAAACCGCCACTGATATTTTGGGTAAGCTCTAAGTTGCGGCGCGTTGCCGCGTCTAAAATGATGCACGCATTTTGATTGGTAAGTTTTATCTGCCTGATCTGTGGCAGTGCAACTCGCTGTGTGTCGTTAACGTATTGCATTAAACAACCAGCGGCAATTAATGCAACTTTGGCATCTGCGACACCAAAGCCATCGAGGCTATCAGTTTTAAATTGTCGGTTGAGCAATTCGTTGGCGGTATCTAAATCAAAATCCCATGCAGGACAGGCGCGAAGTCCACTGCGCTGACCGAGTAATTCGACGTTTTCCCATTGCTCAATATGTAATATTTCTGCTGGGTTAGTGCGGTGTAATTCCGACTCAAACTGCTCGGTAGTCGTTAACTCACTAATGTTAAATTCACCACTTGCCACATCTAAGGTGGCAAAACCAAAGACTGATTTCTGCTCATAGATACAAGCAATGATATTGTCTTTGCGATCGCCAAGTAGCGCTTCATCGGTAATAGTTCCAGGTGTCACAATGCGCACAACTTCGCGCTCCACCGGGCCTTTACTCGTTGCTGGATCGCCAGTTTGCTCACAAATCGCAACGCTTTCACCTAAATTGACTAGCTTCAATAAATAGTTATCAGCGGAGTGATAGGGGATCCCCGCCATCGGAATCGCATTGCCGCCCGTTTTCCCGCGCGCCGTTAAGGTAATACCTAATAGCTCTGCTGCTTTTTTTGCATCGTCGAAAAACAATTCATAGAAATCTCCCATACGATAAAAAACCAGCGTATTAGGGTGCTCATTTTTGATGGTGAGATACTGCTGCATCATCGGAGTATGAGAAGACATTGTTTCAGGCGTTAGGATAGGCGTGCTCATAAAAAATGGGACTATTTTACTGTAAAAAATTATCGGCTAAGGATACGCGAAAGCGCCCCAAACAGAAAGAGCTATCACGGAATTTGAGTGTGCGAAGGCATGGAAAATAAGATGATAGTTTGATGTAACCAGTAAAATGAAAAACTACTGGATGAAGTTATACAGTAGTTTTCTTTTAAGTACTGAGTGATATTTTTCTGTTTAAAGTTAAAGTTCATAAAAACAATGCTTTATGTTATTTGTTCGGAGTATTTTAAAATTTAATAAAAAAAAACTTGATACTGTATGACTGTACAGTATACTAATTTGCATTAACTAAAGTTACAGAATTTATTACGGAGCAATTGATGGACGCTAACAAAACAAAAGCACTTGAAGCCGCCTTGGGTCAAATCGAAAAACAATTCGGTAAAGGTTCTATTATGCGCTTGGGTGAAGCGAGAGCATTAGATATCGAATCAGTGTCAACTGGTTCACTTGGTCTTGATATCGCTCTTGGCATAGGTGGTCTACCAATGGGTCGTATCGTTGAAATTTACGGTCCTGAGTCTTCGGGTAAAACAACGCTAACACTTCAAGTTATCGCTGAAGCGCAGGCTAAAGGCAAAGTATGTGCGTTCGTTGATGCTGAGCACGCATTAGATCCTGTATATGCGACTAAGCTTGGCGTTGATATTGATTCACTATTAGTTTCTCAACCAGATACTGGTGAGCAAGCGCTTGAAATCGTAGATATGCTAACGCGCTCTGGTGCTGTTGATGTCATTATTGTCGATTCGGTTGCTGCGTTAACACCAAAAGCTGAAATTGAAGGCGACATGGGTGATTCACACATGGGTCTACAAGCTCGTCTAATGTCGCAAGCATTACGTAAGTTAACTGCCAACATCAAACGCTCGAACACATTATGTATTTTCATTAACCAAATTCGTATGAAGATTGGTGTGATGTTCGGTAACCCAGAAACTACTACTGGTGGTAACGCACTTAAATTCTACTCATCAGTTCGTTTAGATATTCGTCGTACAGGCGCTGTTAAAAATGGTGATGAAATCGTTGGTAATGAAACTCGCGTTAAAGTTGTTAAGAACAAAGTTTCTCCTCCATTTAAACAAGCTGAGTTCCAAATCCTTTACGGTGAAGGTACTTCTAAATACGGTGAGTTAATTGACTGGGGCGTGAAAGAGAAGCTAGTTGAAAAAGCCGGTGCTTGGTATAGCTATAAAGGTAGCAAGATAGGCCAAGGTAAAGCAAACAGCATCAACTTCTTAAAAGAAAACCCTGAAGTATGTAATGAATTAGAAAACTTACTTCGTGATGCGCTATTAATTAAGCCAACGGATCAGCCTGATGAAGAGCCGTTAGAGCAACCAGAAGAGTAAATTTTTACTCTTGAATATATGAAAGAGCAGCCAGTTGGCTGCTCTTTTTTTACGTCTTGCAACTCCTCAAGCATTTCTCCCATCAATAAAAAGATAAACTTGCCGCATTTTTTATGGCTATTTTTAAAATTTGCACCTTTGCGCTAGCTCAATTGGGGCTAGTGACCTTATAATGTGCGTTATTTTTATTATTAGTGAAGCAGTTCAGGAAAATCGCGATGCATATGACAACCGCAGAAATTAGAAAGGCGTTCTTAACTTATTATCAAAAGCAGCAGCATCAGGTTGTTGATAGCAGCTCATTAATTCCAGGTAACGATGCCACGTTATTATTCACTAACGCGGGTATGGTGCCGTTTAAAGACGTATTTATCGGTAGTGACAAACGCGATTACAACCGCGCGACCTCATCGCAGCGCTGTGTTCGTGCCGGTGGTAAACACAACGATTTAGAAAACGTTGGTTACACGGCTCGTCACCACACATTCTTTGAAATGCTAGGTAACTTTAGCTTTGGTGATTACTTCAAGAAAGAAGCCATTGCTTTTGCGTGGGATTTCTTAACTAATGAATTGAAACTACCTAAAGAAAAACTTTGGGTTACTGTATTTGAAGAGGACAGCGAAGCAGAAGCTATTTGGATTAACGAGATTGGTGTTGATCCTGCGCGTTTATCTCGCATTGGTGCCAAAGATAACTTCTGGTCAATGGGGGACACTGGTCCTTGTGGTCCTTGTACAGAGATTTTCTTTGATCACGGCGAAGAAGTTGCTGGTGGTCCTCCTGGTACGCCAGAAGAAGATGGCGATCGCTACATTGAAATCTGGAACTTAGTTTTCATGCAGTTTAACCGCCTAGCGGACGGAACCATGGAAGACTTGCCAAAACCGTCTGTTGATACTGGTATGGGTCTTGAGCGTATTGCGGCAATCATGCAAGGTGTTCATTCAAACTATGAAATCGACATCTTCCAAGGCTTAATCAATGCAGCCGCTAAGATTATTGGCACTTCAGATTTAGAAAATAAATCACTACGCGTTATTGCCGATCACATTCGTTCTTGTGCCTTCTTGATCAGCGATGGTGTGATGCCATCTAACGAAGGACGTGGCTATGTACTGCGCCGTATTATTCGCCGTGCTGTACGTCACGGTAATAGTCTAGGTGCCGACGGTTTATTCTTCTACAAATTACTTGATGAGTTAATCGTACAAATGGGCGATGCCTATCCAGAGCTTGAGAAGAACAAAGCGATTATCGTTAAACTATTAAAAGCGGAAGAAGAGCAGTTTGCTCGCACACTTGACCGCGGTTTAATGATCTTAAACGAAGCGTTAAAAGATCAAACTGGCAATGTTATTGACGGTGAGTTGGTGTTTAAGCTTTACGACACTTACGGTTTCCCAGCAGATTTAACAGCGGATATTGCACGTGAGCGCAATTTAGAGATCGATCAAGCCGGCTTTGAAAAAGCAATGGCTGCGCAACGTGAACTTGCACAAAGTGCTAGCAACTTTAGCGTTGATTACAACGATCAAGTAAAGCTCGACGGTGAAACCAACTTCTTAGGTTACACGGAAACTGAAAATAGCTCAGTTGTAACGACCTTAATCTTGGATGGCGATGAAGTTGATAGCTTAAGCGCTGACCAACAAGCGGTTGTCGTATTAGATGAGTCAGCTTTCTATGCTGAGTCAGGTGGTCAAGTTGGTGATACCGGTACCATTACGACTGACAGCGGTGTGTTCCAAGTAGAAGACACGGTTAAAATCGGTAAAGTATTTGGTCATCGCGGCGTAGTAGTGTCAGGCACTATTACTAAGGGCGGTAATGCCAAAGCTGAGATTGATGTTCAACGTCGTAACGATATCGCATTGAACCACTCTGTTACCCATATTCTTCACGCCGTATTACGTCGTGAATTAGGTGATCACGTAACGCAAAAAGGCTCTTTAGTTGAAGCTGACAAAATGCGTTTCGATTTCTCTCACTTTGAGGGGGTGACTAGTGACCAATTAGCCGAAGTTGAGCGCATGGTTAACGATCATATTCGCTTAAACGTGCCTGTAGTGACTAAAGAGATGGGGCTCGATGCAGCCAAAGAAGCCGGTGCTATGGCGCTATTTGGCGAGAAATATGATAACGACGTACGTGTTGTTAGCATGGGCGAGTTATCTGTCGAGCTATGTGGTGGTACTCACGTTAAGAATACTGGTGAAATTGGTTTATTTAAAATCACTTCAGAAGCTGGTATTGCTGCTGGTGTACGCCGTATTGAAGCGGTTACAGGCCAACATGCTATCAATGCAATTCAAGAGCAAGAAGCCAAGCTTGCAGCAGCTGCTAGTGTATTAAAAGCTGATAGTGCAAATATGCTTGATAAAGCACAGGCGTTAGTAGACAAAAACAAGCAGCTAGATAAGTTGGTTAACGAATTGAAGGCACAATTGGCGAGTCAACAAGGTGCAAACTTACTAGATAACGTCGTTGAAATTGGCGGTATTAAAGTATTGGTCGCGCAGCTAGATGGGGTTGATAGCAAAACACTTCGCGGTTCGGTTGATGAGCTTAAAAACAAACTTGGCAGTGGTATTGTTGTTGTTGGTGTAGCCGATGGCGCAAAAGTTAGCTTGGTTGCTGGTGTAACTAAAGACCTTACTGGTCAGGTGAAAGCTGGTGAACTTGTAAATATGGTTGCACAGCAAGTTGGCGGTAAGGGCGGTGGTCGTCCTGACATGGCAATGGCCGGTGGTAGTGATGCCGCAGCGCTTCCAGCTGCACTAGAGAGCGTAAACGCTTGGCTAACTGAGCGCCTATAACGCTTTATTAGCCTACTGATTTTAAAGGCCTCGAATAATTCGAGGCTTTTTTATTGCACAATGGAAACAAAAAAGCGAATAGACGGTCTATTACAATGTCGCATATGTGGCACCTTGCTCTGAATTTATCTCGTATTTAATGAGAAGAGTTTTTATTCAAGCTATTGATCTTGTTATCTATGGAGACAAGAGCAGGGGATTTTGTGATGAAGTGTTTAAAATTAAATCAATATTGTGCTAATTTTGTCTTTTTTCAAAAAAAAGTCCGCATGAAGTTTCGATCTAGTTATATAATTGAATTAAGCGATTAGATTTTTGTCGCGAGATTTTAATCCGGGGTCAATCGGAATCATATTACAGGAGTAATCTATGTTAATTTTAACTCGCCGTGTTGGTGAAACATTAATGGTTGGTGATGAAGTTACTGTTACCGTTTTAGGTGTTAAAGGTAATCAAGTTCGCATCGGTGTTAACGCACCAAAAGAAGTTGCTGTTCACCGCGAAGAAATTTATCAGCGCATTCAGCAAGAAAAATCGTCTGATGATGGCATGATGTAATCATCGATGAATAATGGAAGCATTTATGCTTCCATTTTTTTTGCCTTACTTCCCGTTATACAGCCATCATCATCTTCTAACTCTTTAATTAAATTTATTGTCTTTGACGCTAATTTAATCTCCTAATCCACCGATGTGATTCATATTTACGCCATTTGCTTAAAAACGATGCACTCGTCGAGTTTTCCCATAAAAACTGTTTGACTTATTTTATCGAGCCAGTATTATACGCCGCATACCGGAGAGGTGGCCGAGAGGCCGAAGGCGCTCCCCTGCTAAGGGAGTACGGGCTTTATATCCCGTCGAGGGTTCGAATCCCTCCCTCTCCGCCATTTATTACTTGTAATAAATAGTTAAAGTATAATGCGCATGTAGCTCAGCTGGATAGAGTACCTGGCTACGAACCAGGCGGTCGGAGGTTCGACTCCTTCCATGCGCGCCACTTTATCTCTTATTGTTTTTGATAAATGGGGCGATAGACCAGTCGTTGTTAGAAATAAGATGCGCGCATGTAGCTCAGCTGGATAGAGTACCTGGCTACGAACCAGGCGGTCGGAGGTTCGACTCCTTCCATGCGCGCCATTCTTACTTTCGTTTCTGATGCGCGCATGTAGCTCAGCTGGATAGAGTACCTGGCTACGAACCAGGCGGTCGGAGGTTCGACTCCTTCCATGCGCGCCATTTCTTTTTAAATTCTTAAATCTTCTCAAATAATAAATTTCCTCTTTGTCTTTAGTATAAGTTTTACTTTATATGTATTGGCGTTAGTTTTTGCCTTAGATGTTTACCGGTTTTGGTAAATGATTCTGTTTTTAGACTAACAATAAGGCTACTGCGTTTTGTTCGCGTCAGTTGCTATATTCCTTCAGGCTCAACGGCTCTTTAAATTCCAATCGCTAGCCAATGGTCGGAATGCGTTCTTGTACCGCTTCAAAACGTCCATTTGCATCCAAATCCTGTAAGTGGTGTAGGGCTCAGCCTTGCAGAAAGACCCAACAATTCTCAATAAATAACCTTCACTAAAGAGCAATAAGCCTTACAACTACTTCAAAAATTGGTCATACCTACTCACCACACAATGATAAATACGAGGGCCGATTGATGATCTATCGCATTTCATCGTGATTTTTTTGCCTAAATAGCAAATTTATCTATCTATTTTGAATTATTTCTATAAAACCGAAATTTTCTAACTTTACGTATAGGTAAAGTAATTTGTTGCTTATTTTTGTTTGAATAAATATGTCATTTATGTGACAAGTTTGTTTTCCAATTTAACATATCTATTTGAATCTATAGATTTATCCTTTGATTTGTCTATTACTAAAGGATGAGTGCAGAGAAGCGGACTTTCGTTTAAGTTTACCTAAACGT
Source organism: Psychrobium sp. MM17-31 (assembly GCF_022347785.1). NCBI lineage: Bacteria > Pseudomonadati > Pseudomonadota > Gammaproteobacteria > Alteromonadales > Shewanellaceae > Psychrobium > Psychrobium sp. MM17-31. The sequence continues at coordinate 334,180 of NZ_JAKRGA010000002.1, read as the reverse complement.
CAACTTTGTGAGTGGCTTCAATCTCATTGACGGAAACACAGTTAATTTGCTGTGGATCGTATTAAGTTGTTGATTTTATTGGTTAATGTCGGTTATTTGTCTGTGGTAAAGTTGTCATACCAATTGCTATTGCATCTGTTTTTAAGCACAGGTATAAATGTGTCGTCAAAGTTTTGCATTCGTAATAAAAATGTTAATTTCGAATGCTGTTAGTCATTAAATTGAATTTTCATGCGACTAAGTTGATTGTTTAGTTAGTTTTGTTGGTAAAAATTCAAATGACTGTTTAATTATTTGAGGTGAAAATCTGCTATGGATATTACACAAGCACTTTCTACTGCTGCCAATATCATGCTGCTCGGTATGGTATGTGTATTTACGTTTTTAAGTATCTTGGTTGTCGCAATTAAATTGCTAGAGCGATTTGCCGGTGGTGAGGTTGAGCAACCAACTGCACCTAAGCCAGTAGCGCCTGCGCAACAAGGTATTGATAACAACATAGTTGCCGCCATCAGTGGTGCCGTTCATCAGTATCGTCAATCAAATAAATAGTCACTCTGCTAGAAATAGGAATTGTTATGTCTAAACCTCTTGCTTTAACCGACGTTGTACTACGCGACGCGCATCAATCATTATTAGCAACTCGTTTTCGTCTGGAAGATATGTTGCCAATTGCTGAGAAGCTCGACAAAGTTGGCTTTTGGTCTTTAGAATCCTGGGGCGGAGCGACCTTCGATTCATGTATTCGTTATCTTGGCGAAGATCCATGGCACCGTATTCGCGAATTGAAAAAAGCGATGCCTAACACGCCGCAGCAAATGCTACTTCGTGGTCAAAACCTACTAGGTTACCGTCACTATGCGGATGATGTTGTGCGTAAATTCGTAGAGCGCGCTCACGAAAATGGTGTTGATGTATTCCGTGTCTTTGATGCGATGAATGATGTGCGCAACCTTGAGACTGCACTAAAATCTGTTGTTGAAGTTGGCGGTCACGCTCAAGGTACTATTTCTTACACCACTAGCCCTGTGCATAATTTACAAACCTGGTTAGATATGGCGCGCCGTCTTGAAGACATGGGAGCGCAATCGATTTGTATTAAAGATATGGCGGGTTTACTACGTCCATTCGATGCCCATGAGTTAATCACTAATCTAAAACAAACGGTTGATTTACCTATTGCGATGCAGTGTCACGCGACAACAGGTCTGTCGACTGCAACTTATCAAAAAGCGATTGAAGCTGGCATTGATATGCTTGATACCGCGTCATCTTCAATGAGTATGACTTATGGCCACACGGCGACTGAGACTGTTGTGGCGATGACGCAAGGCTCTGAATACGACACAGGTTTAGATCTTGAATTGCTTGAAGAGATTGCAGCGTATTTCCGCGACGTGCGTAAAAAATATGCCAAGTTCGAAGGTAGTTTACGCGGCGTAGATGGACGAATTCTATTGGCACAAGTACCAGGCGGCATGCTAACTAACATGGAAAACCAGCTTAAAGAGCAGGGCGCAGGTGACCGCATGGACGAAGTATTGTTAGAAATTCCTAAAGTTCGTGAAGATCTTGGTTACATTCCATTGGTTACTCCAACGTCGCAAATTGTTGGTACACAAGCGGTATTGAACGTATTAACTGGCGAGCGTTATAAGAGCATTTCGAAAGAAACAGCTGGCGTGCTTAAAGGTGAATACGGCGCGACTGCAGCACCTAAGAACGCTGAGTTACAAGCGCGTGTATTAGATGGCGCAGAAGAAATTACCTGTCGTCCAGCTGATTTAATCGACGATGAATTTGATGCACTATCGAGCGAACTTCAAGCGTTAGCTAAAGAGAAGGGCATCGAATTAAGTGAAAATGTCGAAGATGACGTTTTAACTTACGCGTTATTCCCACAAATTGGTTTGAAATTCTTAGAAAATCGCAATAATCCAGATGCATTTGAGCCGCATCCTGATAACGAAGTTGCCCCAGAGCCTGCGCCTGCAGCAGCTGCGCCAGCACAAAGTGGCGGCGTAGAGTCATATAGCGTGCGTGTTAACGGTCAAGCTTATCAGGTAGAAGTTGGTCCGGGCGGTGAAATTAGTGATATCCAAGTTGCAGCAGCCCCTGTTGCTGCCGCACCAGCACCGGTAGCAGGTGGCGAGCCGTTGGCTGCGCCATTAGCTGGTAATATCTTTAAGATCCTTGTTTCACCAGGTCAACAAGTTGCTGCTGGTGAAGTGGTGATGATCTTGGAAGCCATGAAAATGGAAACTGAGGTTCGTGCCGTTAACGCTGGTGTTGTTGGGCAAGTTAGCGTTAAAGAAGGTGACAGTGTGACTGTTGGTCAAACGCTGTTAACGCTGTAGAGAGGTTGTAATGGAAGGTTTAATGACATTGTGGAACGATACTGGCCTTGCCAATTTCGTTCCCGGTCAAATCGTAATGATGGCGGTTGGCGCCTTGTTATTGTATTTGGCGATAGCGCGTGGCTATGAGCCGCTGTTATTACTACCGATTGGTTTTGGTGCCATTTTGGCCAATATTCCAGCGGCGGGTTTTAACGATGAAGGTGGATTGCTGTGGTACGTGTATCACGTCGGCATTGAAACTGGTGTATTCCCATTGCTGATCTTTATGGGGGTTGGTGCGATGACAGACTTTGGGGCGCTTATTGCTAACCCTAAAATGCTGTTTTTAGGGGCCGCGGCGCAGTTCGGTATCTTTGCTACCTTGTTTGGGGCAATTACGCTTAACTTCATTCCTGGCTTTGAATTTACGCTAGCTGATGCTTCTGCTATTGCGATCATCGGTGGTGCCGATGGCCCAACGGCGATTTTCTTAGCGTCGCGTTTATCACCTGACTTACTCGGTGCGATAGCGGTAGCTGCGTATTCTTACATGGCACTGGTGCCAATTATCCAGCCGCCAATTATGAAAGCGCTAACATCGCAAAAAGAACGTGAAATCGTAATGGAGCAATTGCGTCCTGTTTCTAAGAAAGAGAAAGTATTGTTCCCATTAGCTGTGCTGTTTATGACAATCTTGTTCTTGCCTGCAGCAACCCCGCTAGTTGGTATGTTCTGTTTGGGTAACTTGATGAAAGAAGCTGGCGTGGTTGAGCGTTTAAGTAATACGGCGCAAAACGAGTTGATTAATATTGTTACTATCTTCTTAGGCTTAGCTGTTGGTTCTAAGTTATCGGCTGACAAATTCCTAACGATTGAAACGCTAGGTATTTTAGTCCTTGGTGCTGTGGCCTTTAGTATCGGTACTGCGTCTGGTGTAATGATGGCGAAGGTATTGGGTAAATTCTCGAAAACGCCAATTAATCCACTCGTTGGTGCGGCTGGTGTTTCGGCGGTACCTATGGCGGCACGTGTTGCCAATAAAGTTGGCTTAGAGGCTAACCCGCATAACTTCTTGTTGATGCACGCAATGGGCCCAAATGTGGCAGGTGTATTAGGTTCGGCAGTGGCTGCGGGTATTTTACTGGCGATTGTTGGTGGCTAGTCGTTTACGGCCAAATGAAAAGCACTTCAATTGAAGTGCTTTTTTTATGCCTTGAATTTATAGTCAGCATTTATGTTTGATTGGTCAAAGCATCGAATACGATCTTGCCATTATTGATGGTGAGTACGGGGCGACCGTAAAGTTTATTACCGATAAATGGTGAGTTGCGGGATTTAGACGCGAAAAAGTCAGCGCTAACTTCAAACGAATTATCGAGATCGAGTAATACAATGTCCGCTGTGCTGTCTTGGATCAGCCTGCCGCATTTAATATTGAACAAGGCGCCTGCTTGTTGGCTCATCAGATCGATACATTGGGTGAGCGTGATTTGCTTGGTCTTTACAAAATGGGTGTAAATTAACGGGAAAGCAGTTTCTAAACCAATGATCCCAAATGGTGCTTGCTCAATAGGCAATGACTTTTCGTCTGGCGAATGGGGCGCGTGATCGGTGGCAATGGCATCGAATACGCCGTCGATTAGCGCTTGTCGGCATGCCATCATGTCCTCTCGACTGCGCAGTGGTGGATTCATTTTCCAGTTCGCATCGAGAGTACCATCTGGCTTTTCTGGAATGTCTTCATCGCATAATAACAGGTGATGCGGCGAGACCTCCGCAGTAACCTTGAATCCTTGAGCTTTGGCCTCTCGCAAGGCGTCTATTGACGCTTTAGTCGATACGTGAAGTGCATGGTAATGGGCATGAGTTTTCGCGGCTAATTGACAGCCTCTAGCGACATGAACTGCTTCGGAGCTAGCATCTATTCCTTTGATGCCGTATTTGTCAGAAACCTTACCTAGATGAATTGCACCACCATTTGATAGGGATTCATCCTCACTGTGATCAAGAATTGGTAGGTCAACCTCTTTGGCGTTAATGAGGGCGCGTTCAAATAATTGATCGTCTTGTACCCCTTTGCCATCGTCGGTAATTGCCACAGCACCAGCCGTTTTTAGGGCTTTGAAATCAGTAAGCGTTTTGCCTGCAAGGCCAACTGATAACGCACCTGTTGGGTGGACTTTGCAGATCCCCACTTCTTGCGAACGCTGTTTCATATAGGCCACAACATCTGGATTATCCGCTGTCGGCGAGGTATTAGGCATTGAAACAACTTGGGTAAAGCCACCTTGCGCTGCGGCTTTGGAACCTGAAGTTATATCTTCTTTGTATTCTTGTCCGGGCTCGCGAAAGTGTACTTGAGGGTCAACAAGACCGGGTGCTAAAAACAATCCAGTGGCATCGATTTCATGATCAAAATCTCCACACGGGCGGCTGGCTGAGATTAACTCTATAACATCGTCTTGAATACTCAGATTGACAGTTAGCTGACGATCTTCTTGAAAGCCCAATAGCTTAGCGTGGGTTGCGGCGTTTTTAATAAGTAGTTTCATTGCTGAATATAAAATAGTCGTGAAATTGTGGTTTTAAATGTTATATTATAACAATTGGTTTTACTACGACGGAGAAGATAAAAATGAAAATAGCATCGCAGGCATTCGTCGCGCTGGTTGGAATTTTGATGATAGCAACGCCTTTTGCTGGTGAACACGTGCACGATAAAGGCAAAGTATTTATTGTACAGGAGCACGATGAATTGCAGATTCAATTTGAAATCCCTGCAATTAACGTCTTCGAATTTGAGCATCGCGCGCAAACTGCTAAACAAAATCAACGGGTATTAGCTTTCCTAGACTCATTAGCTAAGCCTGAACGCTTTATTGAAATTAAGGATTCTTGCCAACTTACTAGTAGCCAAGAGCAGTTCTCTGAGCATTATTTGAAGGGCGAAGTCCATAAACATCAGCACCAACATCATCACGATTCTCACGAGCACAGTGATGTTGTGTTTAGTTTTCATTATAAGTGCGCTGAAATGGCGACTTCATTTTCCTTTACCGTATTTGAACAGACGCATCACTTGCACAGCCTGACAGCTCAGTGGATTACAAATAAGGGACAAGGAAGTGAGGAGCTTTCATCAAAAAATTCAAAGCTAAATTGGTAATTTTTTACAGCATATACTCATAGAAATGATCGAATTTTAAAGTGTAAGCAGAGCTACCTAATGCGTGATCTTTTGATGATATTTCCATAGTGCCTTCAAACCAAAACGCGATGTATAAATCCTCGACGACGATACCCTCATCGAGTTTGACGAAAATCATTTGATTTGGCGGTGGTGGCGGCATATGGAGGCAGGCACCAAAGTAAGGAACGATAAAAAACTCTGTCACACGATGGTATTTGTCATGATTTAATGGCACCACAAAGCCCGGTAATTTCACGCGTTTTCCTTTTAGTGTTTCGACAACCTTGCTTGAATTCATCGCCTCAAAAAAACGTTTAGCCGCAGGATCATTTTGAGTAAGGGAATCGATGGCATCTAATCTGTCTAATGTCGAGCCATCGGCAATGTCCATGATGGAATTTGGAGGGTTGAGAATAGCTTCGAGATCTTCTTTGGGCATTAAAGCATCCCATTCTAGCGTTTCATAGGTGGGATTTTTCGCGGCTTTTTTATCATTAAACGCCTGAGTTGGCAGACAAAATAAAACAGCTATTAACAAACAAATCAGATTGAAATAGCGTGATGTAATAAATGTCATTATGTGAATTTCTCGATTGGCTATCTTGCTTTAATTGTAATGTTATAACAAAATGTTGCGCAAATAAACTAATTAGCTAGTCGCAAAGGCGTGTTTTAAGATGAGCAGTCCAGTAATCGAATTCGACAATGTTACCTATAGCTATCCGCAGTCTAACCGCGTATTGAACATCGAACACTGGCAAGTGCATCAGGGGCAAAAGCTATTTCTTGCTGGGGACTCTGGTTGCGGTAAATCAACGCTGCTTAATGTGATAAGTGGCATTCTGATGCCGACAAGTGGTAGCGTTTCGGTACTGGGCCAGCTGTTAAATCAATTATCATCGTCCAAGCGAGATGTTTTTCGAGCGCAGAATATTGGCGTTGTTTCTCAGTCCTTTAATCTAATTCCCTATCTTTCTGTACTTAAGAATATAGAACTTGCTTGCTATTTTGCGGCAAGTAAAACGCCTGACTTAACGACACGAGTGCAGACTATGTTATCACGGTTACATTTACCCGCTGACGTTTTGCATCATCCGGTTACTCGGCTAAGTGTTGGGCAGCAGCAACGAGTTGCTATCGCGCGAGCTCTGATAAATAAACCTCGTTTACTGTTGGTGGATGAGCCTACTTCGGCACTTGATAAAGGCGCTGCACAAGCCTTTATTAAACTATTGCTAGAAATCGCTGATGAAGAGGGCGCCACGATGCTTTTTGTTAGTCACGATAGCCTCTATTGCGATAAGTTTGATGCCGTTATTGCATTCGATAGTCTTAATACTCTCCATGCCAAGGAGACGTTATCGTGCTAATTTCCCTTGCCAAAGACAGTTTGATAAGCCGCAAAAAAACAGTCTTGTTAACACTGGTGTCTTTAACCGTAAGTATGGTGGTGTTGTTTGGTGTTCAGCATTTGCAATGGCAATTAAAGGAGAGTTTTAACCGCACGAACTCTGGTACCGATTTAATTGTTGGAGCGCCTAGTGGGCCATTAAATTTATTGTTATATACTGTGTTCCGTCTTGGGCAGCCAACGAACTCAATTAAATATCAGAGTTTTATTGCCCTTGAGAATAAGCCAGAAGTTAAGTGGGCTATTCCGTTAGCGCTTGGCGATTCACATCGCGGTTATCGCGTATTGGGCACCAATAACACTTATTTTGAACACTATGGTTATGGTGAACAGCAAAAATTAGAGCTTGTGGCGGGGAAGGTATTTAATAACATTTTTGATGTAGTGCTTGGCGCTGAAGTCGCTGCTCGCTTAGATTATAAAATCGGTGACAAGATAATCGTTGCTCACGGTATCGGTAACACCAGTTTTAGTAAGCACAAGCACGCTCCGTTGAAAGTTACAGGTATTTTGCAGCCGACGGGGACGCCCGTGGATAAAACGGTACATGTGACCCTTGATGCGATTACCGCTATTCACTTACCACCAACCTTATTATTTAAAAAACTCGCAGCGCCTAAGCCACTGTCGATGCCACCGCGTGAGCTAAGCGCGGTAATGCTCGGACTTGAGAGCAAAATGGCGGTGTTTAAATTGCAGCGCCAAATCAATAATTATCAAGCGGATCGCCTGATGGCTATACTCCCCGGTGTTGCCATGAGTCAGTTGTGGCAAATTACCGATGGTGTTGAAAGTGCGTTAATGCTAATTGCTGCGCTTGTCGTGGTGTCATCGTTTTGTGGATTAACCACCATGTTATTAGCATCGATTAATGAGCGGCAGGGCGAAATAGCAGTATTACGTGTGCTAGGGGCAAGACCGTGGCAGGTAACCGCGTTAATTTTCGCCGAAGTGTTATTAATTACCGCACTTGCTTTAGCTATCAGTATATCTGGGCTGGTGGTTGCTTTAACCTTGTTTAAACCTTGGTTAGCCAGCGAGTTTGGCTTGTTTATTAGCAGTAATATCCTGTCGAATAACCTGCTGTTAACTGCGGCTGGTATTGTAATTACTGCAATAATTGCAGCAATAATCCCTGCGTTTTCTATCTATCGAAAAGCGCTCCATCAGCAGCTGAGTTAGTCCCTTGGATCAAAAATTAGTAACCAAAGAGTAAATCACCATGAATAACTATACCGATGTAGCGCTAGAATTTGAGCGCTGGAATAACGCGCTGCAAACAGGCTGTCCTGAAACAGTCGCTAAGCTTTATCACAAAAGCGCGATTTTATTACCGACGATATCTAATAAAATGCGCACCAATATCGAGGAAATTGAAGACTATTTTGAGATTTTCTTGCCACTAAAACCACAAGGCAAAGTGTTAAGCTCCAACACTCGAGTCGTGGGTGATATTGGTATTAATTCTGGTATTTGTCAGTTTAACTTAGAAGGGCAGGGAGAGGTTCAGGCGAGATATACCTTTGTTTATCAGTGGATTGATAATTGTTGGCAAATCATTGAGCATCATTCATCGAGAATGCCAGAAGCGGTAAGTTAACCGCTTCTGACTGCTTAATCACTTATTTTTCAAGCTCCAATAGATGTGTGCGATAGTTACTCAAAACACCACTTGTTTGATAAGCGCTACCTTTGCTAAATGCATTGATAAAACTGTCGTAGCTTGATGCACTGTCACTGGCAAACATTTCAACATGTAGCGTTTCAATGGTGGCGATATCGCGTTTGATATAACTGTATTTCTCTAGCGTATCGGCAACAGGCAATTTACCAGCCATTGGGCCATATACATGCCAAGTGGTTGGTATTTTACCGCTTGATTGCGGATGGTCTGCATTCACCTTAGTGGTGAAATGGATAGCGCTGTAACCGTCCACTTTACTGTAATCGTAACTGCCATCGGCGGATACTTCTGAGAAAATAACTGTGTCGACTACTGGCGCTTCTAAAGCAGGTGTTAAGGCGACAGTATCTTCGTATTGAGCGCTTAATCGCGTGTGGAAGCTTTTGACAATGACTTTGCCAACAATTGACACTGACTCTTGGTGCACATTGACTGCTTGACCATAGTAAGTTGCGTTGTCACTTTGCGCATGATTATCAAACACAATCGTCTGTGAGTCGTTTTGTTTAGCTGTAAAATCAAAATGCAGTTTATTATCGATTAACTGGGCCGTAGTTAGCTGTTGTAATTTTGTATGATCAACATCTAGGGCAATGGCAATTGCGTTGGTATTTAAGCGCCAGTTTTCACCGGGTGTGGCATCGAAACTGTTGCTAAAGCCAGAAAACGCCGTGAGGTTGTCTTGGCTATTAGTTGCAACAACCATGAATGATTCATTTGGCCATGCTTTGTCGCTTTCTCGGCACACTTCAACATCGCTAAAACGGGCATTACTGGCATCGATTACTGCCGCAGAGGCAAATGCTGCTGAGCTAGCGAGTTTGTCCACTGAACTTACTAGCGAATAGGAAAGATCGAGATCTTGCGTTTGACACTGACAACTCGAATCATCGCTTAGTTGAGGATTTTCAAAGACGACTGTTGCTTGGCTAGCGCTATTTACATCGATAAAAGAGCGTAACTCGACATTGGCTACGTTGCCATTATTTAGTTGCTCTTTGGCAATGGTGTAATTGATGGTTTTATCGGTTGTCGTAATGGAAATTTGGCCGTTAGCATCGGTTTGATGTGAACTAACCAGCGCCCATTCACTGTCTTGAAGATAAAAATCTGCATTGGCAACAGGTTGCTCGACACCGCACTTATTTATGGTTTTAGCGTTTAAGGTGAAGGTATAAGTCGTTGGTGGTTTGAGACTGTCGCCAGAGCCACTGTCTGAGCCACCGCCACAAGCGATAAGTGTTGACGATAAAGCGATAGCGAGGGCTGACTTTGAGAAATTATTCATAATGTCCCTATTGTAAAATTGAGTAATAACAAGTGCAGGATTAAGGGGAAACTAGCCATAACATAATGGTGTAAAACAGACCAATACCAGCACCAATACCTAAGATCCATTTAAACCCTTGTTTCCCTTGGCTTAGCTTCCAGCCCTTAGCATTGAGATAGAGCGCCCATAAAATGCAAAGAATAATTGGGATTAAGAATATTTTTGTAATCATGAATCTATTATCATTAGGCAAATTGATATCGTCACTTTAGCAAAATGTCTTTACATGAGCTACTGCTAAACCTATTACTTAGGCGATTAAAACTTATTACTCAAGGAATTACCGCATGTCTGATTGTTCAATCCCATCTGTTTACTCCGCCGTTGAATTTCATGAATTCGGAGAGCCCGACAAGCTGAGTTATGTCCAGCGAGAGACAAAGGATTTAGCCAGTACACAAATTCGTGTTAAAACCCTTGCAACATCAATTAATCCAATCGACTTTAAAACCCGTCAAGGGCTTGGTTGGGCAGCGCAAGAAAATGCCGACAAGCTGCCAATGGTGCTGGGGTATGATGCCTTGGGCGAAATCGTTGAAATAGGTGCTGATGTTTCTGAATTCGCCATTGGCGATAAAGTCGTCGGCTTTGTTGGTTTTCCGTTAGATGCAGGTTGTTATAGTCAGTATGTCGTAGCCACTAGCGATGAGCTGGTAAAGGTTGAGCGCAGCTACAATGCGTTAGCGGCATTGCCACTAGCAGGGTTAACTGCTTATCAAGGATTATTCGAACACGGGAAATTAAAAGCGGGTGAGACGGTCTTAATCAGCGGAGCTAGCGGTGGCGTTGGTTATCTCGCAGTGCAACTAGCCCTTAATGCGGGGGCTAAAGTTATTGCAGTAGCCAGTAAAGCAAGCGGTGATAAGTTACTAGCCTTGGGTGAAGTTACGCTGATCGATTACAGTGATGCGAGCGTATTTGAAACGCTGCCAGCAATCGACTTGTGGTTTGATTTGATCGGCGGTGAACCAGCTATATTGCAACTTACTGCAGCTAACGAGCTAGAGCGTCTAGTCACAGTGCCAACAGTGAGTAAAGATTTTGTCTGTGACAGTGTATTAGGCAAGGCGACTAGCGCACTGGGCATGTTAGTGAAAAACGATAAACAGCAGCTGACTAAATTGGTGCACGCGGTTGAAAATAATGAGTTACGTCTCAATATCGCCAAGTACATGCCGTTAGCACAAGCGAGCGCTGCACATCAACTCGCTGAGTCAGGCGCTGCTGGTGGCAAAATCGTGTTGACAACTAACTAATGTTAATCACGCTGTTCGTAGCGAGCTTCTTGGCGGCAACTATATTGCCCGGCGGCTCAGAAGCGTTATTGTTGGTTAATCTAAATCAACGACCAGATTTAGTGATATGGCTTGTTGTTATGGCGAGTGTTGGCAATACGCTAGGCAGCGTAACCAGTTACGGTTTAGGGGCGATTGGCGCCAAGAAACTGAGTGAAAAACAGCTAAATTCTAAGGCGGCACTGTGGGTTAAACGCCATGGCGTTTATTCATTGTTACTCAGTTGGCTGCCGCTGATTGGTGATGTGATTTGCATTGCTGCTGGTTTGTTTAAGTTGCCATTGTGGCGCAGTATTTTGTTTATTGCTATCGGTAAAACGACACGCTATTGCATTGTTGCCACTTTATATTTCGCCGCTTGATGTCTTTTGTTACACAAGTCGCTTGTTGCACTAAACTGGCAATGATAGAGTCGTGTCTGCGACGTTGAATATAAGTAGAGAAAAATTTTGATAAATTGTTATAAAGACAAACTCTCCCAATTAAAAGAGCCTAAATTCGCGCCAATTTTTACGCAAATACAACGTGGCATAGAGCGCGAAGCCTTGCGAATGAACGACAAAGCTGAGCTGTCGGATAAGCCACACGCAAAGGCGCTAGGCTCTGCATTAACCCACGGCGATATCACTACAGATTATGCCGAAACTCTACTGGAATTCATTACCCCTGTTCACAACGATATTGATGAATTGGTGGACTATTTGGCTGATTTGCATCGTTACACCTTAGATAATATCGATGATGAATTGCTATGGCCGATGAGTATGCCGTGTATGGTAGCCAATGAAGATGACATTGAGCTAGCCAATTACGGCACATCAAACGTTGGTCAAATGAAGCACATTTACCGCCAAGGTTTAAAGAACCGTTATGGCAGTTTGATGCAGGTGATTTCTGGACTGCATTTTAACTATTCATTAGGTGATGATGCTTGGCCTGTACTGCAACAGTTCTTCAAAGATGACAATCAGTTACAAGATTTTCGCTCTACTCGCTACTTCTCGTTAATTCGCAACTTCCACCGTTTAGGTTGGGTCATTCCATATATGTTTGGCGCATCGCCTGCACTGTGTGGTTCATTCATCAAGAATGGCATGCCGTATGATTTTGAAAAACTCGGTAATGGTACTTATTACCTGCCATACGGCACTAGTCTTCGCTTAAGTGATTTAGGCTACACCAATAGCGAGCAAGACAATTTATCTATCTGTTATAACGATATCGAAAACTACGTCAACTCAGTTAATAACGCTATTTCTATGCCATCTGAAAAGTTTGAAAAGATCGGTATCAAAGAAAATGGCGCATACAAACAGCTCAACTCGAACGTACTGCAAATTGAGAATGAGCTTTACGCACCAATTAGACCTAAGCGCGTAGCTCGCTCTGGCCAAAAGCCGTCTGAAGCACTAAAAGAAGGTGGCGTTGAATATATCGAAGTTCGTTCTCTAGACGTTAACCCATTTGTTAATGTTGGCATCGACAAAACGCAAATCAAATTCCTTGATATGTTCTTGATGCACTGCATGTTATGGCAAGACAAACCGATGAGCCAAGAGCGACGCCAACAAAAGGTTCGCAACTTAAATAACGTGATTTTAAATGGCCGTCAGCCTGGCTTAATGCTTGAAGAAGGTGATGACGAGATTTCATTACAAGATTGGATGACACGCTTATTTGATGCGCTAGGAAGTATCGCTGAGTTATTTGACCACCACAACGGTGGCAACGAATACCGTGCTTGTTTAGACGAGTTGCGCCCTATGGTGAATGACCCAGAAGCAACCTTGTCAGGTAAGTTAATGGCATTGCTCAAAGAAAATGAGCTTGATAACACTCCGTTTGGTGTGGCGCAGGCTCAGAAATTTAAGCAGCAGTTTAGTGAGCGTGAATATCAACGATTGTCGCCACAAATCTTGCGTCAACGCGCCGAGGAATCCTTGCGTGAACAAGCGGAAATTGAAACGGCAGACACCCTGTCAATCGATGAGTATCTAGCAAATTATTTTGCTAAATAACCAATTAATTAGCCAAGGACAGCCCATTGATGAAACAAAGATTGTCGCGCCTGTTACCCCTTAAAATATGCTTGGCTTTTGTGGTGCTAATCAGTAGTGGTTGCGCCACCTCACCGCCTGCTAATCCAGAAAATATCTGTGCGATTTTTAAAGAGCATGACCATTGGCATGAAGCCGCTTTAGATACTAAAGCCAAATGGGGCGTGCCTGTTCACGTGCCTATCGCCATGATGTACCAAGAGAGTTCTTTTAAGAGCGATGCTCGCCCGCCAATGCGCTATTTCCTCGGCTTTATTCCTTATGGTCGTGCAAGCTCAGCTTATGGTTATGCCCAAGCTAAAACCATGACTTGGGATGATTATGTGCGTGAAACTGGCAACAGCTGGGGCGATCGTAATGACTTTGCCGATGCGATAGATTTTATGGGCTGGTTTATTTATAAAACGCATAAAATCAATGGCGTTTCTAAATGGGATGCCTATGGCCAATACCTTAATTATCACGAAGGTTGGGGCGGTTATAAGCGCAAGAGCTATAATAAAAAACCGTGGCTGAAGAAGGTGTCGAAAAAGGTACAAGCACGCGCTAAGCGCTACGCAGGGCAATATGCCAAGTGTAAGGACGATTTGTCTGATAGCTGGTGGTAGCTTTTTCTAAAATTCATTATGTTAGAACAACAATTATCGCAAACCTTTGGTTTTGATCAGTTTCGCATTGGTCAGCAGCCGGTGGTTGAAGCTATTTTACGTGGCGAAAGTGCTGCTGCTATTTTTCCAACTGGTTCGGGTAAATCCCTCTGTTATCAGTTTCCAGCAACCCAACTCCCTCATCTAACCCTCGTTATCTCGCCGTTATTGGCTTTGATGCAAGATCAGTTAGCGTTTTTGCATAGTAAAGGCATTGCAGCTGGGACAATCGATTCCACACAAACGCCGCAGCAGTCGCAACAGGTGATGAGTGATGTGCGCGATGGCCGTTGCAAGATCTTAATGGTCTCTGTTGAGCGTCTTAACAACGAACGTTTCAGGCAGTTTTTATCTAGCGTGCCTATTTCATTATTGGTGATTGATGAAGCTCACTGTATTTCAGAATGGGGGCATAATTTTAGGCCGGATTACTTAAAACTGCCCCGTTATCAACGTCAGTTTAATATTCCTCAAGTCTTGCTGTTAACGGCGACTGCTACTGAAAAAGTTGTGGCAGATATGGGGCGTAAGTTCGCTATCCATGAGCAAAATATTACGCTTACTGGTTTTTATCGCTCGAATCTAAATTTAAATGTGGTGGGCTGTGAGTCTGATAAGCGATTGTCAACACTTAGCCAATGGCTAACACCGCGCCGTCAGCAATGTGGTGTCGTGTATGTGACCTTGCAAAAAACAGCGCAAACACTAGCGGCTGATTTAGCGGCGCAAGGCTTTAATGCTATTGCCTATCACGCAGGTATGGACAGCGATGAGCGCGCGCGTATTGTTAGCGATTTTATGAACTCCACTAATCAAATAATCGTTGCCACAATTGCCTTTGGGATGGGCATTGATAAGAGCGATATTCGCTTTGTTGCCCATTTCGATATGCCAAAATCGATTGAAAACTATGCCCAAGAAATTGGCCGTGCGGGACGTGATGGCATGGCGAGTGATTGTTTAGTGCTGGCGAATCGCGACAATCTTAATGTGCTGCAAAACTTTGTTTACGCTGATACGCCTTCGCGTGAAGCGATCAAGGTGGTATTAGATCAAATTCGTCAGTATCAAACCAGCGGTCAATGGGAAGTCATTGAAAACGCATTATCCAGCGATGCCAACATTCGGCCACTCACCTTAAAAACACTCTTGGTATATTTAGAATTACTTAATGTTATTAAACCGAGCTACAGCTATTTTGCCCAGTACAAATACAAGATACTGTCTTCGCAAAGTGACATCACTGGCCGTTTTGACGGCGAGCGCGCGCGTTTTATTCAGGCGATATTTGATGCCTCTAAACACGCGCGTGTGTGGTCGGTATTAGATTTTGATACCCTCTATCAGCAATATGGCAGTGAGCGCTCGCGAGTTATTGCGGCGTTAGAATATTTGCAGGAGCAGGGCGCTATTGAGCTGCACACAGCGAAAATGACGCAAGTCTTTCAAATAAATCCTAAGGTATTTGACGGCGAAGCATTGGTGGAAAAACTGTGCGCCAAGTTTGAAGACAAAGAAGTGAGTGAAATTAATCGCATTGAGCAGCTGATGGCATTTTTCGAAAGCGATCTTTGTTTATCGCAGTCGTTATCGCGCTATTTCTCGGATAACAGCCTAACCCAAGCCTGTGGTCATTGCAGCGTGTGTGCTGGTCAAGTGGCGGTGATGCCACAGCCTAAAGCATTAACACCATTAGCGAGTTTCGATTACGGACAACTGACCAGTGAAATTACCCTCAAGTATCGCGAGCACACCGAGCTAGCTATTAGCGTGAGTTTACTGGCGCGTTTTCTTTGTGGTTTAACAACGCCTATTTTTACAAAGCTTAAGGCGCGCTCAATGCCCCATTTTGCTGCGTTAGAAGCCTATCCATTTGCCGAGGTAAGACAGTGGATTGACGAGCAAATTCGCCACTAATGATAGCGCTAAATCCAGAGTGGAAAATATTAACCATTGGCGATGGCGACTTGTCGTTCTCAGCTGCGTTATCTGGGCAAGTAGCGCCATCGCAGCTAACTGCCACTGTCTATGATGATAAATCCGTTTTAGCCAATAAATACGGCTTGACTCATTTTAAGCGTCTCACAGAAAAGGGCATTAATGTGCAAGCTTCTGTTGATGTCTTAAATCCCGATACATGGCATGGTATTGAGCTTGGCCAATATGACGCGGTGATATTTCAATTCCCCCTAATCCCCAGTGATTTTTCTGCCAGCGAATTTGCGAAATTGTCGCAAATCGGCTCCACCAATACCTTAAATCGCTGGTTACTTCGATCCTTTCTCAAGCATTGTTTTAGCTATTTTTTGTCGCAAACAGGTGCGCGCCTTGCCGTAATTACCTCAAAAGATGTGAAACCTTATCGGCAGTGGAATATTGAAACCAGCCTCTGTCACGAGCTAGCTGTTAACTATCTGGGGCGCTGTGAGTTTGATATCTCTATGTTTGATGGCTATCTGGTGCGCAATGTTGATCGCGATAAGTTTGTTAAAGACACGCAAGGTTATAGTTATGTGTTTAGCGATAGAGCGCAAGCGCACTTAAATCTCGAATTACCAGATTATTGCACTGAGCAAAACTATTGCGCCATGTGCCGGGTTGGACCGATTGAAACACAATTGGATTGGCAAGCGCATTTGGCCTCAAAACGTCATCGACAAATGATGACGTTTGAGGCGCAGTGGCAAGACTGGCTAACTAAATTTGAGGAGTAATTAGGTTTGAGGGCTAATCTCTTTCTTTGGACTCTTCGCTACCATCGTCGATTAAGTCAACCCATTCACCTTCTTTCGGTTTATCGCCTTCACTAATGGCTTCAACAATGTCGGAGGCCACTTCAGGCACCACATCTACCACGGCGCCAGCAACTTCGGCGGCGTTTTCAGGGGCGACTTCTGCAAGACGCTGCACTAACTCTACCGCTAACTCTGATTCGTTTTCTTGCTGCGCGCTATCGATAATAGGTGAATCTGGCTCGTGGAAGTTTGTGGCCAGTTCGCTCGCAATATCGACTGCTGCTTCGGGTAAGTTATCGGCAATCGCAACCGCAACCTCCACCGCCTGCTCTGGCGCCGACTCCCAAATTTGTGAAGCAATTTCTAGCGCTTCTTCTTCGCTGGTATCATCTTCACGGTCGGCTGGACGTAGCGCTTGTTGCTCGTCACTAATGACCTGCGCGTAATATTGGGCAACTTGAATCGCAGACTCAGGTGCATGTTCAACGGCCACTTTGGCCATTTCGCTGCGCAGCTCTGGCAGTGATTCAGAGATTTGCTGTGCTACATTAACCACTTGTGTTGGGTGCCATTGCGCCAGCTTAGACACTAAATCATAAGCGTGATCAGGATTGGTTGTGACTAATGCTTGGGTAATTTCAGGCATTTGGAATGGCGATGCTTCTTGCATTACTTCGTAAAAACGCAATACATCAATGCCGTCAACGGTAGCAATAGCACGCGCAATTTCAACACCCGATTCTGGATTGTCTAGCGCAATAGCACGGGCCATTTTTACGGCAGCAGCGGGATCGAGCTCGGCAAGATCTTTAGCGGTTTTAGCTTGGCGAGATAATTTCGGCTCTGGCTCAACAAATTGAGTACGCGGATCGAGAGCTGGAGAGGCTGTGGCGGCAACCACGGCGCTTTGCATAACAAAGGCCTCTTGCTCTTCAACTGGCAGCGCTTTACGCACACTCATGCGATAAAGAACAAAGCCCGCCAAGAACAGCTCGATTAGGATAATGAAATAGAATAGAGAG